>DATLBQ010000259.1:0-18675 GCA_035526805.1 Pyrinomonadaceae bacterium | reverse complement strand
GCTTTGCGAAACCGCGCGGCGCATACTCGATGGTGAACACAGAGTGGGCCGTGTGATCGCGCGACCGTTCCTGGGTGAACCCGGAAATTTTTATCGCACGGAGAACCGTCACGACTACGCAGTCCCGCCACCACGCTCCAATCTTTTGCCTGCCTTAAAGGATGAGGACCTGGATGTGGTGTGCATCGGCAAGATCGCCTCGATTTATGATTCGATGGGTGTAACCGAAGACCTGACGGCGAAAAACAATCAGCAGTCAATTGATCAGACGATTCATGCGCTCGAGCAGCACACGCGCGGTCTTATTTTTTCCAATCTGGTCGATTTCGATATGCTGTATGGACACCGTCGCGACACCGAAGGCTACGCGCGTGCTCTTGAGCATTTCGACGCGAGCCTGCCCCGGATCGAAGCGGCGATGCATGACGACGACTTAATGATCATCACGGCGGACCACGGTAACGATCCAACGTTTCCCGGCACCGATCACACGCGCGAATATGCACCACTGCTCGTCTACGGAAAAACTGCACTTCCAGGTGTTAACTTGGGCACACGTAATTCGCTTGCAGACATCGGCCAAACTATCGCAGATAACTTTGGATTGACGCTCGTTGCGGGAAAAAGTTTCCTGACGGAAATCTCGCGTATGAGTTCTGCAACGGCAAACAACCCGGCGCAATCCTAAACGATCGGACTCTTTTAGGACTGTCCGGCCGCGTGCGCTTCGATCTCGCGTAACGCTTCAAACGATAGCAACGTTTTCACGCCATCGCGACCTTCGATGGCTAGGCCGTCCTCAACACCAGTTATCCCAACTAGGGGCGCGATTCGCTCGACGTTGTTGATGTGGTGCGTCAACTGCCTCTCCTCTGCCGCGGTTTCACCGCCGAGCGCGATATCAATACTTCCGCTGTCTCCTTTACTCTCCACGCTGACGCCCACAAACGGAAGAAATGCTTCCTGCTCTTGTACGCCGAGCGATTCACCCACCACTTCAAGGCGAGTTGGTCGCAATTGATTTCGCTTGCTGAACTCATCCAGGAAAGTTTCCCACTGACTGCGGTCGATAAAGCCTGTCATCATTGTCTCCTTCGTTGTTGACTCCAATTGAAAATTCAAACCGCTTGATAGAAGTCCCTTTAAGTTCTTTCATGTTGCTTACATGTTTGGGCCACACTCAATCGGATTCCAATAGTCTAGACCCGCGAAGTAGGCCTGTCTCCCCAGCGGCTTGGTTTTTTGAAAAAGTAATAGAAAAGTGAGGACTTGTCTTGTGGAGTTGGCGAAATTAACCGCGGATTTACGCGGAGAAACGCGGATCAAAAACCATAACTCAAAGTTTTCAGATTCGTGTTATCCCGCGTTAATTCGCGGCTAAATGACTTTTCGATGTCCTAATGTTTTGTTGTGAGACTGTTGTTGATAAGTTCGAGCCAGCGCTCGGTGTTGATGAAGCCGCTGCCCCAGGTCTTCCACTCTGCCGGCAAACCTTCCGCCTTGATTTGTTCGAAAGTTTTACCGGCAGCAATCCGTTTCCTCACGATATCTGTAGTCTCAATCAACATGCGATGAAAGGCCTTCAATCCTTCAACGTCTGACAGTGGCCCATGGCCGGGGATAATTTTCACAGTTGGTGGCAATCTGCTGATGATGTCGGCGATGTTCTTCGTCATTCCCTCCACGTCGCCCCCCGCTTCCAGATCCACAACCGGGAACCTGCCGTTAAAGAAGTCGTCGCCCATGTGAACGACGTTTGAGCCGTGAAAGAAAATCACGCTGTCGCCGTCAGTGTGGCCGCGTGGGAAATGTATGACTTTGATCTCTTCGCCGTTGAAGAACACGGAAACGGACTGATCGAAAGTAATAACGGGCAAAGCCTCTTTCGGTGACGGCGGGGTAGTGCGGTTAAAGAACTTCGACTTCTGCTCCTCTGTAAGCCGCTTGCGCACGTTTGTTTGCGCAATGATGGGAGCGTCAGGACCAAACACGACATTGCCGCCGGTGTGATCACCGTGGTAGTGGGTGTTCAAAACAAACTTGAGTTTCCCTTCACCAAGCGTTTTGAGGGCTGCCTTGATCTTGTCTGCGAGCGGCGCAAACTGATCGTCGACGATCAAGATCCCGTCTGGTCCGACGGAGACGCCGATGTTTCCGCCGGCGCCTTCCAGCATGTAGACGTTGCCGGAGACTTTGATGGCTTTGATTTCAACTTTCGACCAGTCGGTTTGTGCGTAGCTGTTTTCAACGCCTAGACAAAGGATGAGTGCTGCGAACGCTGGAAAATGTTTTCTCATTTGCGACTCCTGATCGACATGGATGAGGCGTAGCTTCCAGAAAGTGACGGAAAGGCCGAGCCTTTCCGCACGGAAGGTGGCAGAGCCGCTTAGGACGGGGCTTCAGGATTCTTCAGCACGGCGATGAATGGCAGATTGCGGTAGCGCTCCGCGTAATCGAGGCCGTAGCCGACAACAAAGTGATCGGGAATCTGGAAACCCAGGTAGTCGATCATTACGTCCTTTTCGCGCCGCTCGAATTTGTCGAGTAATGCGACCAGTTTGACGCTCGCGGCCCCGCGCGATTCGAGATTTGCGAGCAGGTAAGAAAGAGTCAGGCCAGTGTCAACAATGTCTTCCACGACCAGTATGTGACGGCCCTCGATGGGAACGTCCAAATCTTTCATGATACGAACTTCGCCCGAGGTGCGCGTCGAGGAACCGTAACTTGAAATGGCCATGAACTCTATACCAAGGCGGGTGTCTATTGCTCGCAGCAGATCGCTGAGAAAAAAACAGGCGCCTTTCAACACGCCAATCAGCAGCGGATTTAAGCCCGCATAGTCACGCGTGATTTCGGCGCCGAGTTCACTGATGCGTGTCTGCAATTGTTCCTGAGAAAGAAGCACCTCAAGATTTGGATTGCTGAATTCCGACGGCATATGTGCGGAAGAAGTAGCCAATTGGAGTGTCTCCTCGGGTAACGAACGGTTAGTGCGGCTTCGTTTTGTTTCGTATTAATTCGTGGTGTGCCTGTTGTTCAGTGCGAAGACGCCGCCACGAAACTACCTAAAACGCATACAAAATCACACAAAACAGATCACCATGTATAATCGATCGATATTGCGAATCTGCCTTGTGCTGCGACATACTATTGAAGCTCTCCGTGCAGGTCAATCGTGTCTGGAAATTTCCGCCGTTATTTTTCGCTTCGCGAAAGGAACCCAACTTCGTGACAAGGGTCAGGCTCGCGCTTTTTAGTTGGGCGTTGTTCCTTTGCGTTAGCATGGGCGGTGCACATTCGGTGCCTGGCCAGGCGGCGGCGCGGCCGGCGCCGGCGGCAACGCCCGCCGCCGTTCGTGTCAGCGTCACCGAAAAACTTGTCGACTCCACGATTCCGGATGATGCGGCAGTCGACAAGATGCTTGAGGCATACAGCCCGAGGGTGCGAGCGCTCGACGAAATCATTGGGAAACTGAAAGGCGATCTGAAAAAGGGCGGAGTGGGCGCTGGTTCGTTGGGCAATTTCGCTGCTGATGGAATTCGCAGCGAGGCGAGGTTGAAGCTTGGTAAACCGGTATTACTCGCCGTCACTAACAGCGGCGGCCTGCGTAAAAGTTTAATTAGCGAAGGCGACCTCCGCGTGCTGGACATTTTCGAACTCATGCCTTTCGAGAATGCACTGGTGGCCTTTGATCTCACCGGCGCTCAGGCGTTGGACTTGTTGCGCGTAGTACTTTCTCACGGAGATGCGCAGTCAGGCGCGCGGATCAAGTATCGAATTGGCAGCGACAAAAAACCGGAGCTGGAAACTGCTCGCTTGTTGATTGATGGCGTGGAAAAAGAGATCGATCCCGCCGCGATGTATATCGTGATCAGCATCGATTACTTATGGAAGCGTCGCGCTACCAAACCCTCGGAAACAGAAGGAGACTACTCAGTCTTGGGTCAGGCGAAAAACATCACGGAGCTTGGACTCACCATTCGCGACGCCATAATTCAACACGTCAAACGCGAGACGGCCGCCGGCCGCGAGATTAAAGCTGATCTTGATGGTCGTTTCATTTTTGATAAAGCCGCGTCTGAAGCAATGGAGCCGCAACCATGATCACGAGACGCACGTTTCTGAAAGCTGCCGTGGCCGGTGGAGCGGCCCTCGCGCTTCCGCGATCGGGAATGCCTTTATCCTCGACACCGCTGCGATCGATAGGCCCTTCCCTCATGGAGGTTGAAGCCGGGGAGACGCTGATCACAATTCTCCACACCAATGACACACACTCGCAGATCGATCCCTTTCCAGAGACCGACAAGTTGTATGGCGGTAAAGGTGGCGTGGCGCGTCGTGCGACGCTGGTAAAGCGTGTGCGTAAGGAGAATGCCAACACACTCGTGATCGATGCGGGCGATGTTTTTCAGGGCACTCCTTACTTCAATTTCTATAAAGGCGAAGTTGAGTACAAGTCGATGTCGCTAATCGGCTACGACGTAGTGACTTTGGGTAATCATGATTTTGACAATGGTGTGGATGCGTTGCTGGCCGCCATGAAGTTTGCCAATTTCGAGTTTGTTTCCAGCAATTACGACGTACGTGGCACGCCCCTCGAGAACCGTGTAAAGCCTTACGTAGTTCGTGTAATTGGAGGCGTACGCGTGGGCCTGTTCGGGCTGGGAATCAGCCCGGATAATCTGATCACGCCGCAGAACTTCAAGGGCGTGACCTATAATGATCCGGTAAAGGCGGCGCGAGACGTGGTAGCAAATCTGCGCGGGCGCGAGCGTTGCACGTTGGTGGTTGGCATGTCGCACCTTGGGTACTACCCGAATGCGAAACCCGGTGAAGTTGGCGACAGTCAGGTGGCAGCGCAGGTCGATGGAATCGATTTCATTGCCAGCGGTCACACACACACTTTCATGAAGGAACCAGCGACGATAAAAACGCCGTCAGGTGGCAATACGATAATCTTTCAAGTCGGCAAGAGCGGCATCTATGTGGGCCGAGTTGATATGAAAATACGTGGCGGGAAAGTAGTTGTTTCTGCCGGACGCTTACTCGATTTGCGTGACGAGTGGTTGGCGTAAAAAGGAGAATACAGAAGTAAGAAGACAGAAGTCAGAAGCGGTGGCGAATGTCTATGCGCAATCCTGATTTCGGTAGCAGCTACTGAACGGAAAAGGTGAGCTCTGTTTGACTCCTGACTTCTGACTTCTGTGTTCTGAATCCTGTAATCTGACTCCGGAATCCTATGCCCGATAATGCTGCGCGTGATCGAATACGAGCACTGGTTCGCGACGTGCTCGACAAAACGCTTCCCGATGGAGCGCAGAGCGGTCTGGCTTCAAACGCCACCTCAAGTCGCTTCATCGATACCGTTCCCAAGTCCTCAGCGATTTCTGAGACAACCAACGTGCACGACGAGTCGTCAAAAACCGTCATCACTGAGGATGACGTTCGCGATCTGGCGGATGGAGCCGTGTTGCGGATCAGTGAGAGTGCGCGTTTGACGCCGCTGGCCGCCGACATTGTTAACCAGAAAAAGATAGAGATTATTCATCGTGTACCGAGGCGCGGATCAAAAAGCTCCCGGCTAATCGCTGTTGGAGCGGACCACGGTGGATTCAAAATGAAGGAGGAACTCAAAAGCCTCCTCACCGCGTTGGGTCATCAGGTTCATGACTTCGGTACAAATTCGGAAGACCCCGTTGACTATCCGGACCTGGCATACGCGGTGGCACGTAGCGTTTCCGAAGGAACATCGGAACTGGGAATAATAATTGACGGCGCCGGTGTTGGCAGTGCGATCACCGCGAACAAAGTTCCTGGAATACGCGCGGCAGCTTGTTATTCGGTCGCGGTGGCCCGTAACTCACGCGAGCATAACGGTGCTAACGTTCTGAGTCTTGGAAGTAAAACAATCAGCTCCGCGGAGATGCGCGACATTGTGCAAGCCTGGTTGGCAACTGAAATTACCGAAGAGAGACACCTTAAGCGCGTGGGAAAAATTGCGGCGATCGAGCGACAGTATCGACGTTAATGGGCGCGCTGCAGTGTCCGGCGATTCGGCGAATTGGTAGGACGTCTCAAGTGAAGAGAACCATACTTGTTTCGACTTTCATCTTGCTATGCCTGGCTTCAATTCACGGCCAGCATTCGCAGGCTGCTATCGCAGACAACCCCGAATCCGGCACCTGGATTAATGTTGCGCCTGCCAATGCGGGGTTTACCATCCTAATGCCCGCTCAGCCACGCGAGGGTGCGAACCCGTTGAAGGACGGCCTCGATCAACACTTCATTACGCTTGAGACAAAATTGGCGGCTTACGTTGTGTCATACATAGATTTTCCCGAGGCGGTAACGGACCCCGCTGCTATCAAGGACATGCTGGATCGCGGGCGCGACGGAGCAGTTGCCACAATGAAAGCTGAATTAACAAGTGAAAGAGAAATCAAAATAAAGCAGTTCGTCGGACGAGAATGGCTGATGAAATTACCGAAGGGCTTAATTGCCACCGCGCGCACTTATTGGGTGAGGCATCGACTTTATCAAACTGTTTTCGTAACCACACCGGCTGCGGATGATTCTTCGGAAGTGATGAAGCTTCGTCAGGAAGTAGCAAACAGATTTTTAAACTCGTTCAGCTTAAGCGGCGATAACGTCGCGAAGTGAACCGCTCCAAGCTTTCAGCACCCATTCCGTTAAATTTATGATTTACAAAAATGAGGAATAACTTTGCTTTAGTTCGTCCCGCGATCCCTTTTGCAATTATCCTGATCCTTGTCGTCACCAGCTTCTTCATTCACGCTCAAACACCTGAGTCTCCGAAGAATGCTTCCGAGAAACTAACGGTGCGGCAGAAGGCGACGCCCCCTGACTACAAAGGACCGCGGCGCATGGGTCGAAGGGCGCTGATCACTTTCAGTCCAGACGGGCGGTTAGTTGCGATGAGTGGCAAAAAGCGTTCGATAACTGTTTGGGACGCGGAAACGGGCCGCCTGAAGGCGACATTGTTGGGTGGCAAAGCGGGTAAGGAAGGCATAAGTGGGTTTGCTTTCAGCCCCGATGGCCGTATCGCCGCGACGCGGGACTATCTCGACAAGAGTGTCAGACTCTGGGACGTTGAAACATGGCAACTGAAGACGACCTTATCGGGTCGCAAGCGCAATCTCGAAACCAGACTCAAAGCGGGTACGAGTTTTGAGGAAGAGTTTGGACCGGTACCCTTTAGCCCAGATGGACGTGCGGTGCTTTCTGAGCGTGAGGACGACCTGGTTGCGGTCTCAGATGTAACGAGCGGCCAGGAGCGCATGACGCTCAAGCATGACACACGCGACAGCGGCGCTAAAGATGTATTGAGAGCAGTGTTCTTCTACGGATCGCGCCATTTCCTGTTATTGCAGACCGGTTTCAGTGCCGATGGGCGTTGGATTTTCACCATCAATGGCGACAAGTCAGCCAAGATCTGGGACGCCGCCACCGGAAAGCTGCAGAGTGATATCAGCAACAGCGAGCGTATCTATCGCGCGAACTTCACGCCAGACAGTAGTGGACTATTAACGGTGGAACAGCAAGGCGGTATGAAACTGTGGGACGTGGAAACTGGTCAGCTGCGTGCGGAAGTAGCACCGAAGGGTCACTTCGAGTATCTGATGAAGAGTTATGAATTCAGTAAGGATGGAGAAAGAATCGCAACCTTCCATTTGGGTGACACCAGACTTTGGAACCTGAAGACCGGAGCATCCCTGCATAAACTTCTCGACAGCCAAACGACCGATGCGACCTTTAGTTCTGACGGCCGCTGTTTGGCGACAGCTTCGAGGGATGCGAAATCGGCTGCCAGGATTTGGAATGTAGAGACGGGGGAATTAAAACTGACGTTAGCATCGACCGGTAACAAGTCAGTGTCTGTCATCTACAATCCTGACGGAAGTATTCTCGTTACCACTAACGACAAAGGCGTGACATTGTGGGACGCGCAGACGGGCGAACTGTTGGCAACCCTGGGGGAAGCGCGATATCCCGTCGCGTTCAGTCCTGATGGTCGCACAATAGCCACTGGCGCGCGTCAAGATACGGCAATTCTTTGGGAACTGCAGTGGAGTCGTTGAATTAGTTTACTATTCTCGGCGAAATGCATTAGGAGGGGGGCAAGCCCGCCTTCCTGACCTTGAGCTGCCTTGACAAGTAGATCAAATCCAACTTGAACGCCTTTCAATCAAAAATCAAAGTTCAACTCGCGTAATCTCGCGGTCAGTAAGGCGGGCTTGCCCCCGCTCTTCTTCTGCTAAAGAGAGCTTTCCCTTTTTCAACCGACTGCTTCGCAACGTCTCACGTGCTAGAATATTCCGGCGGTAGGCTTTGTGGCTTGCCTGGAGTTTCTTTTTAATGTCTAACTCGCACAACGGCTCGCACAACGGTTCACGCAACCGCGAGCTCGAACTCCTAATCGATCAAATCACAGACGCTATAGTTGCTCGCTTAAACGGCGAAGGCGATCAGGCGGCGATGTGCGGTTGCACTTCGGAATGCTTCAATCGGTGCCCTGAGCGAATGCATCGCATCGTTGACGCCGGGGCCGCGCGCATCGGTTTAGTGTTGGGCGAAACGTCCTCAGCCAAAGACTGGGCCAGCCTGATCGACCACACGTTGTTGAAACCCGAAGCGACTGATGAAGACATCAGGAAATTATGTGAAGAAGCGGCAGGGTATGGTTTCGCGTCGGTGTGCGTCAATCCCACCTGGGTTCGCGCCGCAGCCTGTAACCTACAAGCCACCGGCATTCCTGTGTGTACTGTAATTGGTTTTCCGCTCGGCGCGACGCTTTCGGATGTGAAAGCTTATGAAGCGCGACGCTCGATTCTTGAAGGGGCACGCGAAGTTGATATGGTCATTAACGTCGGCGCGCTGAAGAGCGGCGATGATTGCCTGGTCGAACATGACATTCATTCGGTTGTTGAAGTTGCACACGAGTACAACGTGACCTGCAAAGTGATCATTGAAACTGCTTTGTTGACTGACGATGAAAAGGTGCGCGCGTGTCTGGCTGCTAAAAATGCCGGTGCTGATTTTGTAAAGACTTCGACCGGCTTTTCCAAGGGTGGTGCGACTGTGGCTGACATTGCCTTAATGCGCCGCACCGTCGGCTCAGACCTCGGCGTTAAGGCATCCGGAGGAGTGAAGGGCCTGGACGACGCACGCGCGTTGGTTGAAGCCGGCGCGACACGCATTGGCGCCAGCGTCGGCGTGAAGATTGCGCAGGAAGCCGCGGGTCAAAGAAGTGTCTCAAGCAGCCCGGCAGCTTATTGATTTGCTCGAAGGTTTCCACCATCCACAGTCCCCATAGATTCAACTTCTCTGTGCGGCCTCTGTGTTCTTTGTGCCTCTGGTGGATCTTAGTCGAGAGGCCAAAGGCACTTTGCACAAAAAGTAAAACAAACGAGTCTGAGTGGCTGTATCAGAACCGGAAGCGGTAGCCACCGACCAGAAGTTCAACTTTCGAAATTGAGCAGACCATTGACGTTGGTTGCGTTGCTGTGCGTCCCTTAGAGTTGCCTCTCTGGCCGGTCGCTACGGCTCCCGGTTCTATATACGGTAAGGTTTTTGCGCAAAGCCCCACAAAGGCAACTAGAACACAAAAAGATGGCACAGAGACAGTTCAAACGAATTCACTGCTCTCCTTGAAAGACCACATGCTTTCCGTCTATCCTCGGTTCGTTTTCCGAATTTAATAGTTCGCATAAAAGCAAATGCCTGCAAAGCATGACGTGCTCGCAGTAATTCTCGGTGGTGGTGCAGGGAAGCGTCTGTTTCCGCTCACGCAACAACGGTCCAAACCTGCGGTGCCGCTGGGTGGAAAATATCGTTTGGTTGATATCGCCATCTCGAATTGCATTAACTCTGATGTCTTCAAGATGTTTGTGCTGACGCAGTACAACTCAGCATCGCTGAATCGTCACCTGGCCCAAACCTATCGCTTTTCACAGTTTTCTAACGGGTTTGTGGAAGTGATGGCAGCGGAACAGACGCCGGAAAGCGCTCATTGGTTCCAGGGAACCGCCGACGCCGTCAGGCAAGTGTTGCCGCATATCCGCGACTGGGGCATCGATACGCTCCTGATACTTTCCGGCGATCATCTCTACCGCATGGATTACCGGACGTTTCTGACCCGGCATTACGACAGCGATGCCGACGTTACCGTTTCTGTCACTCCTTGCGATGAAGTGGCGGCGAGCGATTTTGGGCTACTTAAAACCGATGAGCTGGGTCGCATTGTTGAGTTCAAAGAAAAACCGAACGGCGCTGAACTGCAATCGATGCGGGTTGATACCAGCACACTTGGTCTTGGCGAAGCCGAAGCTATCAGTCGCCCGTTTCTCGCATCTATGGGTATTTACGTCTTCAAGTATGATCGATTGGAGCAACTGCTCGCAGATGATCCGAACGCCGTAGACTTCGGAAAGGAAATCATTCCGACAGCGATCAAAACCGGTAACGTGCAGGCCTATATGTTCGAAGGTTACTGGGAAGATATCGGAACCATCAGCGCTTTCTACCGTGCGAATTTGGATCTGACTTCGAAGATTCCCAAGTTCAATATGTTTGACGCGGAGGCGCCGGTCTTCACTAGAGCTCGTTACCTGCCGCCTTCGAAGATCGATGAGTCGCGAATCGTGGAATCGATACTTAGCGACGGTTGTATCGTGATCGGCGCTGCCATCACAAACTCTGTGGTCGGATTGAGAAGCAGAATCTCAAAAGGTGTTCACATTGATTCCTCGTTTCTTATGGGCGCGGACTACTACCAAACGTTCGAAGACATGAGGGACGATGTGATTGTCGGTAAGCCCCGCGTGGGGATAGGGGAGGGAACTGTCATCAATCGCGCTATCGTCGACAAGAACGCGCGCATTGGAAGTAACGTACGGCTGGTTAATGAAGCCGGCGTTGTCGACGCTGACGCTGCTGATGGTTCATATTACATTCGCGATGGAATTATTATTGTTCCCAAGAACGCGGTGATTAAAGACGGCACGCTCGTGTGACGCCACGCTTTTAGTAGTAAGTCAAGTTTGACGCAAATGTCCGATAAACTTTTGCACGGCGCTACTACATGCCGATCGGACATCGAAGGATTTTTTGGGGAGGGGGAATCATGGCGATTGGTTGGGGTAAATCTTACGAAGAGCAAATGGAAGAGGCGAGTCAAAGGGCTTCTGCGGAACGTGCCCCTCGCGTTCCCCTGGAGGAGCGCGTCCGGCTGCAACGTATAGAATCGCTCAAACTATCTCGCTCGCGAATTGAGGATCAGTTGAGTAAAGCGGTTAAGCCGGCCCACCGGCAGATGCTCATGAAGGCCTTGCAGGCAATTGAAGAAGAGGCTGAAGAGATCGCGCAGACCCCCAAAAAAGATGCATCGCAGTAGACTCCTTCTGTGAAACCCCTCCTCCCTTAATGTATAACCTTAACTGTGAATGCTCGAAGCTTTGAGTCGGAATTTGAACCTCGAAACGCGAATATGCCTGATAAGCCAGCAACGCGAGACTTTCATCCCGCTCGAGTAGAGCGCTCGGCAAACGCACCGCGACGTCCGCGAAAGCCATCTGCGAAAAGATTGGTTTTGCCTAAGGATAAAAATGCTGAGGTAGAACTTGAAGGTAAAGTCGTAAAGCTCACGAATCTTGATAAGCCGTTCTGGCCTGAGCTCGGCATAACAAAGCGCGATCTCATTCAGTATTACGCTGACGTCTCACCTTATCTGCTACCTCATTTGACAGACCGGGCGATGGTGATGAAACGTTACCCGAACGGCGCCGCGAGCGACTTCTTCTTTATGAAGCGCGCGCCCTCTCCCCGGCCTGAATGGATCGAGCTTTGTCACATCCAGCATTCTTCCGGGAATGTAATCGACTTCCCAATGATTCAGGACTTGGCTTCACTTCTGTGGGTGATCAATCTCGGTTGTATAGATCTTAATCAGTGGTATGCGCGTTGTGATGATGTTGACCGCCCGGACTATCTGCATTTTGATCTTGATCCGGTTCCGGGAGCCTCATTCGAGAAAGTAATTGAAACTGCTTTATTTCTGCGCCAGGGCCTCGACTCTTTGACGATGCCTTGTTATGCGAAGACCACTGGTTCCAAAGGTATTCACATTTACGTTCCAATTGAACGCGGCCCCACGCAGAAACAGGTATGGAGTTTTACTAAAGAGTTTTCGCATGCGCTCGCCGCACAGGTGCCGAAATTGATAACGGCTGTTTATATAGTTTCCAAAAGACCGAAGGGAAGGGTTCTGGTTGACTACAACCAGAACGCATGGGGGCGCACGCTGGCATCGATATACTCTGTACGCCCGCGGGCCGCTTCAGTGTCGACGCCGGTGAAATGGTCGGAGCTGGAACGTGGTATCAGTATCGACGATTTTCGAATGGACAACGTTCCGGCGCGGCTGCGACGCCTTGGTGATCTTTGGAAGCCTTTGCTCGAGAAGCGAGGTCGCTTCAAACTTGAACCTTACCTTTAAGGTTTGATTCGTAGCCGCATGAGAATATCGACCGCCCGATGGACGCGGATTCCCGCGGATAGAATAAGCAGTCAGGAAATTGTTTTTAAGCTTTTTCATATCGGCGATTATGCGCACGCCTCCGCGGCCAATAGATCTTAACGGTGAGCTCATTCATTGACGTAAAACCTCAAGGGTCGGCAAGCAGACAGTTAAGTGAAAACGTTAACCGTAAGACAGTGATGTGCGCCGATGAGAGTTCGAGTTAATCGGAAAGATGAAGTTGTAACCGGGGGCGGTGGCGCACAGGTTGTCACGCAACCGGAGTCGACGAACCTAAAGATAGTGCCTGGCGCTTCAACCACCATCTGGACCATAGGACATTCCACTCGCTCGGCCGCTGAGTTCAACCAACTTCTCAAGGTACACGCCGTCACTGCCCTCGTAGATGTGAGGAGCTTCCCCGGCTCTAGAAGATATCCACACTTTAATAAATCAGAACTCGCTCTCAACCTGAAGTCGGTCGGAATTCTTTATTCGCACAATCCTCAGCTAGGCGGCCGGCGTCGCCCTTCACCTGACTCAAGGAATACCGCATGGAAAAATGCCTCCTTTAGAGCCTATGCGGATCATATAGAGACCGGAGAATTCATGAGAGGAATCCAAGAATTACTAATGATTGCCAGCTCCGGGCGAGCGGCAATAATGTGTGCCGAGGCGCTTTGGTGGCGCTGTCACCGAAGTTTGATTGCGGATTTTCTTAAGGCGAGCGGCGTAAAAGTAATTCACATTCTTGATGCGAAGAAAACCGAGGAGCATCCATATACTTCCGCAGCGCGCATCGTCGATGGCCAGTTGTCTTACGAAGGGCTATTTGCTGAATGAGAAGCTATTAGCCGCGGATGCACGCGGATAACGCCGATAAGAAAAGCGCAAAACCAAATCCCTAACTCTAAGATCTTATCCACGCTAATCCGCGTTAATCTGCGGCTGATAAGTTAATCCAAAGCTTTAGCTGCCCTTGCTGTGCCAGACTTTTTTCTTGCTACCTCGCTTACGCCGCTTGACCCCGGTTCGCTTCGGCACCTTTTTCGGATCACCAGTCGCAGCCTTCTTGATGTCTCCGCCTTCGTCTTCTGCGATCTCAGCCAGCGTGCGGCGCGTTAGGATAGACGCTGGCGCGATCTCAGTCACATCCTCTTCA
Source organism: Pyrinomonadaceae bacterium (assembly GCA_035526805.1). GTDB lineage: Bacteria > Acidobacteriota > Blastocatellia > Pyrinomonadales > Pyrinomonadaceae > PSRF01. The sequence goes on along the minus strand of DATLBQ010000259.1, from coordinate 4,978 downwards.
GTGGTGTAATAGTCTCGATGCTTTATCAGCAGCCACTGCCGATCTCTCGTCTTAACCAACACCCACGACCCTTTGAGCTTCTTCCCGTTCAAGGAAAACTTTAACTCACCTTTGCGTAAGGCGGCGCCGACATCATCGGTTTCCTCCGGTTCATAGGTGCCGTAGTCCCAAACCATAACCGTGCCGCCGCCGTATTCTCCTTCCGGAATTACACCTTCAAAGTCGGCATAGTCTACGGGGTGATCTTCAACCTGCATGGCTAAACGTCGCACCCTCGGATCGAGCGAAGGCCCTTTCGGTACGGCCCACGACTTTAGAACCCCGTCGGCCTCGAGGCGGAAATCGTAGTGCAGCGCGGTGGCACGATGTTTTTGGATAACAAAAATGCGGCCCGTCTTCGTCCGCTTCTTCTCGGGCCCCGGCTCGGGCGTTTTGTTGAAACGCCGCTTCTTCTTGTATTCGGTTAAGGATGCCATTGCTACATGAAAGCCTGAGGTGATTCTTTAAGTATCGCGAAAGGTTTGTGTTTTAGTTGGACTGTGCAATGGCTACTTCCAACATGACCGCCTCACCCTCAGTATCGAAAAGCTCCGTTTGCACTGGGTCGAGGCCCAACACTTCGCGAACTCGACCGAAGCTCCGGCGGTGGATAGGTACAGCGCCAAGATCTTTCAGCGCGCGACAATGCTCAGGCGTCGGATAGCCCTTGTGTGAGGCGAAACCGTAACCCTGATACAAAGAATCCATCTCAAGCATGTGGGCGTCGCGTGTAGTTTTAGCAATTATTGAAGCGGCCGCGATACTGGCGGAGAGTGCGTCTCCGTGGATGATACCGCGTTGCGGCGCGGGGCACTGTGGGATCTTACGAGCATCTACCAAAACAAAGTCGGGCAAACACCTGAGCCCGTTTACTGCCCGCTGCATTGCCAGCAGGCCCGCATGATAAATGTTGATGCGATCGATTTCCTCGACCTCAGCGAACCCGTAAGACCAGCAGACCGCATCTTGTTTTATCTGCGCGGCAAGTTCTTCGCGCATCTCAGGATCGAGAATCTTCTTTGAATCGTTCAGACCCCGCAGCTTGTAATTGCGCGGCAATATCACAGCTCCCGCGACCACCGGTCCCGCGAGTGGTGCCATTCCTGCTTCATCTACGCCGGCAACCAGCGAGTAACCCTGCGACCAGAGATCGATCTCAAACCGCAGCAGCGTATGAAGGCGCTGCCCTTCCGAGCGATTGCTGCGATAGCGATCGCGGATCCGCTTGGCGAGATGGTGCGCGCCGGCACGCGTATCTACCTCCAGCGCCTCAAGTAAACCTTTAGGTACGGGACGGCCGCGCTCAACAAATAGTTGTCGCAATTCAGGAATAGATCGACGCAATAAGTCTTCGACTGAAGGCATGTGACCAATGCGAACCCTTACTTGAAGTGGAATCCGCGCGACCTTAACGGAAATGTTATTCTAAAAGAAAAGTTGCGGCGCTGCGAGCATGTTAGAAGAAAAAACACGGCCGCCTCGACGAAAAAGATTTGGCAGATACCAGATTAACCAAAAGACGAGTGCGTCTTCTCGGAATTCTCCCGCTGGCATTCTTTACGGCCCAGGCGATTCACTACTGGCAGATTAACGAGCTTGGGCACACGCTTTGGATGTGCAATATCGGAAACTTGCTACTTGCGATTGGCCTCTTTTTCGAACAGGCAATACTAATCCGAATCGCAGTTATCTGGATGGTGCCCGGTGTCGTCGTCTGGTTCCTGTATGTTGTCCCAACCTGGGGAATGTTGCTTACCGGAAGTTTTAGCTACGCAGGGTTTTTCGGAGCTGTCTCCTCGACACTGGCACACATGGGAGGGTTTTCTGTCGGCCTCATAGTCTTACGAAAAGTGAGGGTGGACCGGAACGCGTGGTTCTACGCATTTCTTTGGTATTTCGTCGTGCAACTGGTATCGCGTGCAGTGACTCCAGCGGCGTTGAACGTGAACCTGTCGCATAACGTTCAGACAGGATGGGAAGGGGCCTTCAGCTCCTACTGGAAGTTCTGGGCAGTGCTCAGTTTTCTCGTCGGCCTGGGCCTTTGGATTCTTGTGTTGTTACTGAGAACCTTGTGGCCCACATCACCGGCGTCAGCTGAAGATGCTACTTCCCCGTAATCGCAGACAGCTCTCTCAGTACCTCTGCAAACGCGCATCGTTGCCAAACCGATCTGGTTCAAGAAACTTCTTCTGAAGCACCGGAGCAGATCCGCGAGCCGTAGTGGTGTTGCTGCCGGGATTAAAGATATAGCTATCGCGGGTCCGCACCGCCAGATTTGGTTGATTCACTCGCACCCTGACCTGTCGCCGTTGGCCGGCCTGAGCCGGGCTTTTTGGATAATAGCCCAGCGTATATTGCCGGCGCAGTTCGTCGGCAATACTGGCGAAGGCATTTGAAAGATTTTGCGAGGAGTCTCCCTGGTAGTTTCTGGCGCCGGTCTTCTCTGCCAGCTCGTGAAGATAACGGTTCGCTATATCATATTCCCGTCTGCTCGAACCAACTCCACCGCCACCACCCGAGCGACCAATGTGGCCACCCCCGAACACACCGCCGAGTATCTGACCGAGAATATCTGAATTTGAATTGGGCCAGCGTCGCGAGCCTGGCCAGCCTGAGCCTCCACCTCGGCCACCCTGGTCCACATATGTGTCGTATTGGACTGGATAAATCAAAGCATCCAGCTCTTCCGCGTCTCGTACGTTGCTGACGTAGGAAGCATGTCTGCTCGTTGTGTCGACGCCGTCAGTAAAAAGAACGATCGCTTTTCGACCGTCAACACTATTCAACCGCTGGTTCATAACGAGATCGACGGCGTCATATAGCTTTGTTCCATCGCCGGGTTCAGTGCGTCGGATGGCGTCACGTAACCGCGAACGGTCGCTTGTAAACTCCGTCAATACTCTTACCTTATCGTCAAACGATACAACCATCACCCGATCGTCCTGCCGCAACTGATTGACGAAAGTGATTGCCGCGTCTTGTATCTCATTAAGGCGAAACCGCGTGGAGCCACTCGTATCCAGCATAAGGACAACCGAGAACGGTTTATCGACTGAAGAGAAGAATGCAACGGCCTGCTCCACGCCATCTTCCCAAAGCCGGAAGTCTTCTTTTCGCAAATTTGGAATGTAACGGCCATCACGGTCGGTGACGCTCACCGGCAGCGTGACCAGCGTCGTGTTGACGCGAATAACATCACCAGCATCCACTTCCTCGGGTCCCGTTGCTGGAACTTGTGAAGGTTGATTCTGCGCCTGAGTTCCCGATGGTCGATTTGCGCCGCCTAACACAGGCGCCTTTGAAATCCTTGCCGAACTCGGCACCGTCCGCGCGGGGTCCTGTGAAACTCGCCGTTGACGAGTCTGAGCGTTCGAGACGATGCTGAAAAGCGCAAGTAAAGAGAGAAGTACGGCGCAAGGTGCTGTTCTATTCATGGCAAGGCTCCTGAAAAAATCACATGGCTGAAAGCCACGTCCATTGGATGCGGAGATGCTGTTTTGGATGCTTAGAGCCTGACAACAGGCCCGAGGAGAGAATGTACCGACGAAAGATAACGCGCTGCGGCGAATGTAGCAAGCCATGAAACGCCACAGTACGGCAGATATTCCGTCTGTCCTTTCTCCGCATACTGTTACAAACAGCCAGGAATGCCTGTCTCACCGCGTGGGAATTGTGCGATTATCCTCGCTCCTAGTTCCGACTCCCTATGCGGATTTTCCGTCGCTTACATTACTGGTGGTCGCTTTTCGTCGCCGGCGCCCTGCTGCTCATTTTCGCTCCACCCGTTCTGCTGGTGGCCTGGTTAACGGGTAAGCACGAGCTGGTTTACCCCTGGGCGCTTTTTGGTGCCCGAAATTGGCTACGCTTGAGCGGCATGAAAGTGAGCGTGACCGGCAGCGAACAATTAGATCCTGCCCAAACCTATGTCTTTATTTCGAACCATAGATCCTACCTCGACACCGCGACGCTTTTTGTTTATACCGGGCGGCGTCTGGGCCTGCTCGCCAAAAAGGAGTTGCTCAATGTTCCAATCCTTGGATACGGCATGGGTTTCGTAAACGTTATGGCGATCGACCGCTCGAACAGCGAGAGGGCCCGAACGACGGTAGAAGCCGCCACGGATCGCATTCGTTCCGGCAGATCTTTTGCTGTATTTGCCGAAGGCACGAGGGCCAGACCCGGCGAGTTTTTGCCCTTCAAGAAGGGTGCGTTTTACATGGCAGCCCAGGCTCAGGTGCCAGTCGTTCCGGTAGCGATAAAGAATACGGATGTTCTGATGGGCAAGGGAACCGGCGAGGCGAAAACAGGTGTAATTGAGATGGCGATGCTCGCTCCTGTTCCCACCGTGGGCTGTTCAACGGATGAAGACGTCAGGAGATTGGTCAATCATGTACATGCAATGATTGGCCGCGAACTCGAAGCCCCCGATAAATCTCGTTAGGGAAACGCCACTATCAGGGTTTGCGCGGAGTACCCACCGGCGGCGTTGGCTGATTCTTCGGCTTTTCTAACTCGTCAACTTCGATAATCTTCACCTTAGCGCGGAAGAGTTCAAAATCGGTATAACGAACTTTCAAGCGGATGTGCAGGACATTCCCGCCCTCGAAAAGCAATTCTTCATCGGCATATGAATAAGTGGGAAACCAATAGCGTCCATCAATCTGTTCGCGGTAAGTTTCGACGGTGGGAAATTTGTTCGTCTTTGTTTCAGGTATACCCTTGCCCTTCGTTTTGACGATTTGCAAGTCCTGATCGTCCACCCAAACTCGTCCTATGAAGTACCGTTCCTTTGTCTTCTTTGGATCCGGTATCACTTTGGGCGAGACATCGAAAACATAGAGACTTAGTTCGTCGATCTTATCTTTGCCGACATACTTAAAGTCGTACTGCGGAATCTTTGATGGATCCAGCGCGAACGGTTGAATTCCGCCAAGATCAT
>DATLBQ010000258.1:0-7572 GCA_035526805.1 Pyrinomonadaceae bacterium | reverse complement strand
CCCGGTTCTGACTTTGTGTAAGCATCCATCTCATTAACGTCGCAGAACTTTTTGTGGAAAGCCGCGACACACCCGAGTCGGGCAAGACTCTTTGCATTGTGGGTCAAAGAAGTCAGAACCGGGAGCCGTAGCAACCGGGTCGATGATGCGATATAGAATACTTGAATGAAACCGGAATTCCGTCATGCAGAATTTCCACTAGCGTATCTCATCACTTTTCGCGGCTACGGGACATGGTTGCACGGCGATAGGCGTGGCTCGGTAGATCGATTTCACAACGCCTTTGGCAGTCCGCGACTTCCTCCCAACGAACATCGGCGTAAATACAACCAGCAATTGCTCAAGCACTCGCCCGTGATCATGAAAAGTCGTCAACGAGTTGCGGTGGAACAAGCAATTCGAGAAACGTGCAAGATCCGCAAGTGGGACTTCTGGACAATGAACGTACGCAGCAACCACGTTCATACAGTCGTGTCAGCCTCCTGCAAGCCCGAAGTCGTTCTCTCTGCGTTGAAGGCGAACGCGACAAGAAAGCTGCGGGAGAACGGTTGTTGGAAGTCCAGCCGTAGCCCATGGGTTGACCGCGGGAGCAAGAGATACTTATGGACGGAGTCCGACGTCATCAACGCCGTGGCCTACGTGGAGTACGATCAGGGAGAACCTTTGGGTTAACCAGGCGTTGGCCGGTATTTAACGATCGACCCGGTCGCTACGGCTCCCGGTTCTGACTTCGCGTGACCAAACAACTAAGTCTTCCACCCGAGGAAATAAGGTCCTTTCTTTACTCCGAAGCTCCGTAAGAGCGCAATCGCTTTGTTCGCACCGACGAAGCTTCCGCTGTCCGGGTTTCGCTCCTTAAAGGATATTTGGGCGTGGGCTTGTAGCTATAACATCTCGCTCCGCTAGAGCGAAAACGAATTCAAACAGATCGCAGAAAATTCTTGCGAAGTTTTGTGTGCGATGCCCGGCTGTACTAATATGACCGCCCACTTGTTCAGAGATCAGAGATCAGAGACCAGAGGTCAGAGGTCAGTAAGAAATCGTGTAGGTCAGTACAAAGAAACCTAACTTTACTATTTACCATTCACGATTCACCATTTACTAGTTAAGGCTCCGGAGGCACGCCCCCATGCTTGGCAGAACCATCTCGCATTATCACATCACCTCGCAACTCGGCGAAGGTGGAATGGGAGTCGTTTATGAAGCGGAAGATACTAACCTTGGCCGCCACGTTGCTCTGAAGTTTCTAACACCGGCACTCGCCGGTGACGAGAATCTGCTGCAACGTTTCAAGCGAGAAGCGCGCGCGGCGTCGGCTCTTAACCATCCGAACATCTGCACCATTCACGGCATCGAGCAGTTCGAGTCGGAGCATTTCATCGTCATGGAATTGCTCGACGGTGAGTCGCTTGCCGATCGCATTCGACGCGGTCCACTCGACATCGAATCTCTTCTGACTCTCGGCGTACAGATCACCGACGCCCTCGAGTCGGCACACTCCAAAGGAATCGTGCATCGCGATCTGAAACCGGCGAACATATTCGTTACCTCGCGAGGGCAGGCAAAGATTCTCGACTTCGGCGTCGCCAAGATCGATCGGCACAATGCGCCCGACGCTTCCTCGATGGTGGAGACGGTACGCAAAGACCAGTTGACCTCGGCCGGCGCTACGATCGGCACCGTCGCTTACATGTCGCCTGAACAGGCGCGCGGCGAGATTACGGACGCGCGCACAGATCTTTTTTCCATCGGCACCGTTCTCTATCAGATGGCGACCGGAATTCTCCCCTTCCAGGGAGAGACCTCCGCGGTCGTGTTCGATGCCCTCCTCAATCGCGATCCGACTCCGCTGAATCAGTTCAATCCTTCCCTCCCGCAGGAGCTCAGCCGGATCATCGGGCAAGCGTTAGAGAAGGACCGAGACATGCGGTATCAGAGCGCCACTGATTTGAAGACGGGGCTCAAAAGATTGAAACGCGATCTTGACTCATCACCTCGACACGCCACCACTTCCAGTGGCATCCGACGAGCTGCGTCAACCGTGAGTGACCACTCCATTGCCGTTCTGTACTTTGAAAATCTGAGCGGAATGAAAGAGGACGAATATCTGCGCGACGGCATCACCGAGGACATCACGACAGAGCTTTCGAAGATCAAGGGTTTGAAAACGTACTCCCGGGCGATGGTGCTGAATTATCGCGATAAGTCAGTAACGGCCGGACAGGTCGGAAAGGAACTGGGTGCGTCATACGTTCTCGCCGGCAGCCTGCGTCGTGCGGGGGCGCGTCTGCGCATCAACGCTCAACTCGTCGACGCCGCCACAGATTTTCCGCTCTGGTCGGAACGATACGACCGCGAGATGAAAGACGTCTTCGAAGTGCAGGACGAAATTGCGCAGAAGATCGCTTCGGCGCTGCGCATTACACTCTCACCGCAGGAACAGCAGGCTCTGCAGGCAAAACCCACCGAGAACCTGCAGGCCTATGACCTCTACCTGCGAGGAAGGAACTATGCCCGTCGGGTGGGACGGCAGGATTTGACGTATGCGCTGCAGATGTATGAGAACGCGGTTGCACTCGATCCGGACTTCGTGCTCGCGCATGCCGGGCTCGCAAACGTCTGCGCCCAGTACTACTACCACTTTCAACGCCAGCAGCAGTGGATCGATCGGGCTATTGCCGCGACGCAGAAGGCGAGCGCGAATGGCAACGACGCGCCGGAGATCCTGTGCGCCGAGGCTTGGGTAATTTTTGCTGAGGGCCGTTACGACGAGTGTGCGGACAAGATTCGGACGGCGCTTAGCCGGAATCCCGATGTTGATGGTGGATACTATCTGTTGGGACGAGCGCTTTTCTCCGCCGGACGATACCAGGAAGTCGTGGATATGATGGAAGAGGCGTTGGCGCATGCGGGCGAAAACTACAACACGACTATTCCGATTCATAATTCACTGGGTGCACTGGGGAAGACCGATGCGCTCAGGAATTATGAGCATCGCGAAGTTGCCATTTACGAGGAGCACCTGAAGAAGGTGCCGGAGGACGCGCGGGTCCGCGTCCTGTTAGGTCTCGATTACGCGATACAAGGCCGGTTTGATGAGGCCAAGCGCGAGGCGGACATGGCCATGGCGCTGCGTCCGGACGATTCGATGATTCTTTACAACACTGCCTGCCTTTACTGTGCGATGAACAATGTTCCTGACGCGTTGATTGCGATCAAGAAGGCGTGGGAATCGGGCTATCGGGATGCAGTCTGGACGCGACAGGATCCGGACCTGGAGTTGCTGCACGGGAATGAGGAGTTTGAGCGACTCTATCCGCAGGCATGAGACTTCGCTGTTGGGTCGTATCGGAAGCTTGATTCCGGAAGTCCTGAATCAAGCAGGTCGCCGGTGCGAAACTCGACGTTGTTGAGACCGCGCTGCCGCGCTTTTCTGCGCGCGAGTTCGAGCAGATTCTCCGCGAGGTCCATGCCGAGAACGAAGCCGTCTGATCCAACCGTCTCAGCAGCCGGGATGGCCGACGCACCGCTGCCGCAGCACACATCCAGAACTCGCGCGCCGGAACTCAGATTGAGACGTTCGACTGTGCGACGTCCGAAGCGTTCCCAGAAGGAGTTTGCCGACGAATCGTAGTAATCCGCAGCGGCGTTGTAGGCGGTGGTGGCTTTGGTCTTTGCGTCTTCTTCTGTTCCCATGTGCCGATCCTCGACGAAATATGCAGCTATGTCGCATCAGAACCGGAAGCGGTAGCGACCGGCCAAATGCTCAATCTCCTGTTTCAGTGGACCATGGAGGTCTGAAGGGGGCTGATAGCTGTTGTTGAGTTCTTGGCCGGTCGCTACGGCTCACGGTTCTGACTTTGTGACAGCACAGCAGCGTTGTAGTCGTGGTGGCTTTAATCTTTGCGTCTTTTTCTGTTCCCATCTCTCCGCAGGCTCTGCAAGTTTTTTGGTTGACGGTCCTGGGTTTCCGCTACGCTTCACCTTTATACTATCGCCCGCTACCACGCGCTAGGATCTTTGGGCCTGTGCTCCTAGGAAAACGGGCCTGCCCAGAGTTATGTTCTCTTTTGAAATCGAGTGCGAATATATGAAACGTTTACTACCTCTTCACCGAATAAATTATAAGCGGCGAGACGCTGGTGTCACATGAGTGGTCCGAAGTTCAAAATGAGATTTCTGCTCACCGTCTGTTTACTTCTGATTTCAACGCCCGCAATCGCGAGCGGACAGCTGAAAACTGTGGGCACTAAGCAGAAGGCAGTAGGCAGAGCTCACACACGCCTAACACAAATCTCTTTGACTCGAGCGCAGACGAGAGGCGCCGAACGCCGCCTGTCAGAGATGGGCTACTGGACCGGCGCGGTCGACGGACTTTTTGATGCGGCGACCGGGTTAGCATTGATCGCCTACCAGAAATGGGAGGGCCGCCCTATTACAGGCAAGCTTACGCTTGATGAACTCGAGGCGATTCGCAACAGCGGCCCGCCTAAAGCCAGGGAACCTGGGTACGGCCACGTGGAAGTGGACCTGGATCGTCAGGTGCTACTTATAGTCAACGACGACGGTGGAGTTCGGGTGCTTCCAATTTCGTCGGGTAGCGGCAAGCCGTTCGTTGACGAGGGCCAGGAGAGCATTGCCCACACTCCCCGCGGCAGGTTTCTTGTTTATGACAAAGTCGTCGGTTGGGAGAAGGATCGGAACAGCTCGATGTATTACTCCAATTACATCAGCGGCGGCGTGGCGATTCACGGATTCCGTACCATTCCAATCCGGCCGGAGAGTCATGGTTGTATTCGAATTCCAATCTTCGCCGCTCGTGAAGTGAGCAAGCTACTGCCGATTGGCACCATCGTGCTGGTGTACGATAAGGTCGCGTTCGTCTCGGCAAAGTCCTGGTTTGAGAATCCCAAACTCAAACAAGCTGTCCTCGATTGGAATAGAGCGGTCGGTAACTAGATTCTTTTTTGGCGTCGGGACAAGGGTGAGGCTTTCAAAAAACTATTGACAAGATTTACAAGATGAACAGGAGGCAAAACGGAATTAGGCTTCTCCTACATTTTGTTAATCGTGTCAATCTGTCGATGTTCTTGACGGCTGAATTTCTTATCCACAGCTTACGCCGATAACACAGACTGCACTGTGCTATGACAACCGCCGACAACGCTTCAGTTCACTATCGCGCCTGCAGTCTCTGCGAAGCGATCTGTGGTATCACAATCGCCGTTCAAGCCGACCAATGTCTCGACATCCGCGGTGACAAAAACGACCCGTTCAGCCGCGGGTACATCTGCCCGAAGGCCGCTGCCTTGGGAGATCTTCACTACGATAAAGATCGGCTGAAATATCCCGTCCGCCGCACTCCTAACGGTTGGCAACGTCTCGCGTGGGACGAAGCTTTCGACGAAGTAGCGCAGAACCTCAAGCGCATTCACGCGAAATACGGCAGGAATTCCATCGCCACGTATCTAGGTAATCCCACCGTTCATAACTATGGCGCCCTACTATTCGCACCAGGATTTCTCCGAAGCTTGCATACGCGGAATAGGTTTTCCGCAACTTCTGTAGACCAACTCGCGCATCATCTAGCCGCGTACCTGATGTTCGGTCACCAACTCCTGATCCCTATCCCGGATATTGACCGCACAAACTTCTTTTTAATCCTGGGCGCGAATCCGGCAGTCTCAAATGGCAGTCTGATGACTGCTCCTGGCGTGAGTAGAAGGTTGCAAGAAATTCGCGGGCGCGGAGGCAAAATAATACTCATTGACCCGCGTTTCAACGAAACCGCTCGCTTGGCCGACCGGCATCTGTTTATAAAGCCTGGCACCGACGTGCTATTGCTGCTGGCGCTACTACACGTCGTTTTTGACGAAGGCCTAACCCGGCTGGATCACCTGGCCCCATTTACAAAAGGTGTGGAAACTATCGGAGAGCTGGTGGCTGAATTTCCTCCCGACAAAGTCGCCTCATTAACCGGAATCGACTCCGATCAAATAGGCCTGCTCGCAAGAGAGTTTGCTGCCGCCGAGTCCGCTGTCTGTTACGGAAGAATTGGTGTCAGCACGCAGGAGTTCGGCGGCGTTTGTCAGTGGTTGATTAACGTTTTGAACGTGGTCACAGGAAACCTGGATCGTCCCGGCGGTGCCATGTTCACGCTGCCGGCGTTTGACCCGATAACCGCCCCAGAATCATTGGCGCCGCGAGGTAGTTATGCGCGCTGGCACAGCCGCGTGCGTAAGCTTCCTGAGTTTTCCGGAGAGCTCCCGGTAGTCACGCTTGCCGAAGAAATTTTGACTGAAGGTCCGGGACAGATTAAGGCCCTGGTAACATCTGCCGGAAACCCCGTGCTATCGACACCCAACGGCCGACAGTTGGATCGCGCGTTGGCGAGCCTCGAGTTTATGGTTTCCATTGATCCATACATACATGAGACGACGAGACACGCGCACATTATCTTGCCGCCGAGCACTTCGCTCGAGCGTGCGCACTATGACGTGGCGTTCCATCTGCTGGCAGTCCGTAACACGACCAAGTTTTCACCGGCTTTATTTCAACCAGACGCGGAGACGCGACATGACTGGGAGATTTTCGTCGAACTGCAAACACGTATGGAACACGAGGGTTTCCGTGGTCGTGTGAAGCGTAGAGTCATCAAAGGATTCTTCGGACCGGAAAGGATTCTCGATCTGGGTTTGCGTTTTGGACCTTACGGCGCCAAGTTCAACCCTTTCTCGCAAGGGCTGACTTTGCGAAAACTCAAAAAGGCGGTCCACGGAATTGACCTGGGACCATTGGGTTCTTGTTTACCTCGCCGTCTGCGTACCGTAGACAAACGTATTGAGTTAGCACCGGATATGCTGGTGCAGGATGTCGCCCGCGTGAAGGCAAAATTTGATAATGCTTCCGTGGCTTCCAACGGACATCTGTTATTGATTGGACGACGACAGCTTCGCAGCAACAACTCCTGGATGCATAACAGTCAAAGGATGGTCAAAGGCCAGCCTGCCAAGCCTCGATGCACAGTTCTTATGCACCCGACGGATGCTGCGCAGCGCCAGCTGGCGCCAGGTCAAAAGGTCTCGGTGCGCTCAAGAGTAGGTAGCGTCGTGGTGCCCATCGAGATATCCGAGGAAATGATGCCGGGAGTGGTCAGCATTCCGCATGGCTGGGGCCATGATCGCCTGGGGATTCAATTAGAGGTGGCGCAACAACACGCCGGCGAGAGCATTAACGATGTAACGGACGATCTAACCATCGACGCTCTTTGTGGAACAGCCGCCTTCAATGGAACCTGGGTAGCTGTTGAGGCCGTGAACTGATTCCAAGGCGTTGTTAGGCGTCGCAGTTCACAAACAGAAACTCTGTCTGCCAACATCTGATTTGGATTTGTTCTCAGGACGTTAAGAAGGAATTTCTGAAATCTGGGCTGGAAGTAATCGTTCCGCCATACGAAGGAAATTGGGATCAACGAATGCGCCGAGCTCGATTTAGGATGACAAATATCGCTAAGCCGCGGTACCGTGACGGAGTTTCTCCACCCGCTGGATCTTTACGACGTAGCTTCTGGCC
>DATLBQ010000257.1:0-3827 GCA_035526805.1 Pyrinomonadaceae bacterium | reverse complement strand
ACTTATGAATTGGCAGAAACTGTCCAACCAACCGGAGCCACCTCTTTATGCTAATCGAGGCAAAGCCGCTGGTGGTCTCGACGTGCTCATCGAGAACCTTGAAAGGAATTCCAGCCTGCTCGACCGCCGCACGTGCACGGGGCAACTGCGCCTCGGAACGGACAAACACCCCAAACTCATGGGGCGCCACCCCTGCCTTGACATGTTCTGATATCCAGGCACTAACTGCCTTGATCTCTTCCTGTTCACTGCTGTAAACCTGAACGACAGGCGGCGGGCCATTGAAGATCGACACCGTATCTCGTCGACCATCAACATTACCATCAACATCAGCAACCTGCGGCCCCAACAGCCGATCGGCTTGCATGCGGATCTGATGGGATGTTCGGTAATTGACTCGCAGCGTACGTGATCGCCCTCGTATATCGACACCCAGCGCCTTCCACGAGAACGGCTGTTGAAAAATCCTCTGGCCAAGGTCGCCGGCGAAGAAGAGGGCATTCGACCGACCTCCTCGCAACGCGGCGAAGAATCGTAACTGCGGAATGCCCATGTCTTGCGCCTCGTCCACCACTGCAAAGTCAAAAGGATGCTTGTTCATCTTCGCTAATTCAGAGGCGAGGTTGGTAAATACCGCAGCCAGGGTAGTGCCCCCTCGGTCCTTGAGCCCCGCACGGCATCGCTCAAAGATCAACCATAAGACAGCCCGCTGTACTTCAGGTAACCTCGTCTTACGGCCCAAACGAGCCACGTCGCGGTAGGCCTCCCAGCTTGCCAACTGCCAGGCATCGACAACCTGTTCCCACTCACTGATGAGGAAGGACAGACTAAACTTATGACCACCGATGGATTGGGAGGCCGATTTGAGGATATCTCGCACATCAGTCCGGTTTGCCAGCTTGATGGGACCTAGCAGCGACTTGTGGAGACGTATGCCAAGCGTATTCAGCGAGTGGACATCGATGCGTTCTCCCAGGCGTGGTTCGCTACCAATCAACCGGCGCAACTTCGTGTGAAGCGTATGGGCCAGCGTGTCTGAGAAAGTGGCCAGCAATACCCGAGCATCGGGATTAGTGCGAGCCAGAAACGCGGCGCGATGCAGCGCCACAATCGTCTTACCCGTCCCCGCCGAACCGGAGACCCGCGCTGGGCCGCTGTAGTCCCTTTCCACCCATTGCCTTTGCTCTGGGTGAAGAAAGACCGTCCATTTCTCCCAGGGGAACTCAAGGACACGCTCCAGCTCTTCGACATTTGTCATCACCCGGAATCGGCGTTGCGCGTCAGGGTGATCAAAGGGATTTGTCACCGAGGTTACAGGCTGAGGCAGGCGTGGTTTCCCGCCGGTAGCTAGTTCCAGGAGAGCCTCTGCGGCTTCCCCAGGCAAATGATCGACCAAGGACAGGAGCGTATCCTCGGTAGCCTGTCGCACGTCCGGAAGCCACTCGGTTGGTACGCCAAACCCAAGCAACTCAGCATTAGGAATCTGAGAAAACAGCCTCTGCTGTTTAACCTCGACCTTAGACGCTTCCACATATTTGGGTACAACGACTTCCTGAACCTTCTCGCGAATCTCGACGAACTGCGCCGCGCCGGTCTTTGGATGAGTTTCCAGCCTACGACGCTCCGCCCAGTCATAGGCTTTATCGTGGTGATCGACGTAGCAGAGGAGCAGACTCCCAGGTGTACGATGAACGATCAATCGGATATCGCTACTGACGCGAACCGACCAGAAATTCTTGTCCTTCGCTTTATCGAGCTTATGAAAGCTGAAACCAGGGTTGGCGGGGTTGAGCTGCAGGTCAAAAGCCGTCGTCTTCACGGCCTTCTGCTCGTCGCCTGTCAGACGGGAGAGACTGTCAGTGAAGGTGTCGGCAATGCGGAAATCCATCAGATCAAGAGCGGGAAATATAGGGAAACTTCTTGGCCATTCGTTGTGCTTGATCCATCCAAAAATGCTTCAACTCATAATCTGGCTTGTCAGCATTATCTTGCCATCCGATGATATTTGCGTGCTCCGCGTATGGTTTTCCATCAGGATCAAACGCCAAGTTTTCAGCAAAAACTGCCGATGCAGGACCCACGCCTCGGCCAATAGCTGGTTTGGGAGTATACGCATCAAAATGTGCCGAACAAATATCCCAAATCTGAGCTTCAGTTAACCTACTGGAACGACAGACCGACGTTTCCAGCCGCTTGTTTGCAGGGTTACGCCGCGGCACAAGCCGCGAGGGGTGTATCGTCTTTCTCTTCTTATCAACTTGTTCCAGTCGAAATACGAAGCTTGTGAGCAACTCGTCAGGCTGAACGCCTGCCGACAATTGGCGGGAAGAGCCTTGCCACATACTTTGAAATTTCTTGAAGAGAACGATCCAGAGCTGTTGGACTTGCCGTATCAAGAGGTTGCCAGCCATGAATCCCGCCCTCCCTGCCAAACTGACCGGCAAAGTTAATTTTGCCGTGTGAGCCTATACTTATGGAGAACTCCTGCTCAGTATCGACAACCCAACGAAGACAGATTTCTCCATCAGCTTCCGGTATGACATCGGGCGCTGGTACATTTTTTGGCACAAGCCTGAACAAGGCAGTCACCACTTTTTCAGCAATGGCGATTGCTTGGTCGGAAATAGCCAGCGAACCGGGTCCGTCCCAGCCAACCTGCTGGCATTCGGCGCGTAGGCTTCTGAGCGCGGCGTCCACGGTCGGCAGCCAATCCGAAGCACTTCCCTTAAGATAGTTTTTCTCCTGGGCCCACTTACGATTTAGTTTTTCACCGACATCACTTGCAAGTTGATAACCCTCATAGCTGATCGATGGGTAGTGACTAATAGGAAGAGCTAAGTTCATACGTACAACTCCGCTGCCTGTTCCGTGATGGTTCCAAAAAAGCTGCGATTTTTTAATTCCCGTAGTTTCTCAAGAGTGGCCCAGATAGTGCCATCCATTGGCTTCATATCGGTTGTAACAAACGCATCCACATCCAAAATCACGGGAGCCGGACCCTCTAAAGACAAACTGTCGAGCGCGAGAGTCACAATTACTCGCGCGCCGCTCTCAATGTCAACTAGGCAGAATCGTTGGAGAAACGCTTCAACGGCCTGTGGCGCTTCCTCAGGAACATCAATCAATTTGTTAATGTACGACTGAAACGATGCTCCCGGCTTCAGTGGTAATTGCAGATTATTAATAAAGCGCGTGGCAACCCGCCCGACTCTTTTGGGTGACAAACACTGGACATAAACTGCCCAAAGTCGGCGGGTTTCTGCCAACAGGTTTTCCCACGTCTCGTACGGCGGTAACCGACTAAGCGTAAATCCAGATATCGTGAATTGCGCGACGTACTTTTCGTCATTGGAATGTAACCGCAATCCCACCTGTGAGGACTCTGTCATGGTACTGGGTTGACCATCTGGAGCCAAGGTGAACCCGAACGTCCCGAACGAAATTGGCCCCTTCAGATAGTAACCCAAATTCGTTAAATCGATAGATTTCTTCAATTCAGCAAAAGTGAGACCATCTCGCTGTGTAACCCTTAAATCGATCAGGGCTTCCGTTATAGGTGCGTGCGGTAAATGTCGTTGTTTGGCCATGAGTATGCAGGTGATTCGTATTTCGCTATCTTACACTAGATGTGCATTTATGCGAATTGAACTATTGATCGGCTATGCTAGGGCCGAAACACAGCTTGCGTTCTAACTCCAAGTGCAACACGACCGGCCCAACTGGGCTAAGGTGTTGCTCTGCCAACGAAATGCTAGACACACTTGAGTGCGGAAGATCGTGAGACCTTGAGTCGGGGCCTGGCCCATGGCCACTCGCTCCGGACGATG
>DATLBQ010000256.1:0-2448 GCA_035526805.1 Pyrinomonadaceae bacterium | reverse complement strand
CTGATCAGAACAAGTCGCCAGATCCGCGTTGGTCACTTCTGTGTTGCTACAACACCAGGCATAACAATCCGTATAAAGCGTCCCACCACCCGTTTTACGAGCCACTGCAAAAGCTGCCGGACAGCATTGTCAAAGACATGGGAGCGAAGCTTTTCGCCGCTGAAGCGCAGTTTTGGAATCCGAAAAACGGTCCAACCGTCGCATGAGAAACCGAGGAGGCTCAGTCGCGCGTCACACGAAGGAAAACTTTTCCTGGCAGTTGCTTAATTAGCTTTTTCATTTCGAGGGTCAAGAGCGCAACTGACACAGCAGAGGTCGGAAGACCCGTTTTCTCTATTACATCGTCTATAAAGGTCTCGCGGTGATCGACAGCGTCATAGACGGATTTTTCGTGTTCATTCAGAGTCAGCCCTGGCAAGGTCGGCGTTTCCTCCAGTCGATTGGTAGTGGGAAATAGATACTCAAATTCAGTAACGATGTCCTCGGCGCCTTCACAGAGCTTCGCACCTTTTTTGATCAAGTCATGACACCCTTTGCTCCTTGGAGAGTCGATTGGCCCCGGCACCGCAAAGACCTGCCGCCCGTACTCAACGGCGAAGTTGGCAGTAATGAGCGAACCACTGGTCATGTTCGCCTCGACCACGACGGTGCCCAGAGTCATTCCGGCCACAATGCGATTACGGATGGGGAAGGATTGCTTATCGGCCGGACGGTTGAAAGGAAACTGCGTTACGAGGGCGCCATTTTGCGTGATCTTCTCAAACAGCGCTGCGTTTTCGGGCGGAAAGACTTGGTTGATGCCGGTCCCGAGGACCGCAATAGTTCGTCCTTTCGCGCTCAGCGCTCCTTGATGAACGGCGGTATCAATACCGCGGGCGCCACCGCTGACCACGGTAATTCCCATATAGGCAAGCTGGTAACCCAATCGTCGCGCTGTGTTCATCCCGTAGCTCGTCGTCATGCGGCTTCCCACCAAGGCGACCCCATTCTTGTCGGTGCGCAGGAGTATGCCTTTGGTATAGAGCACCAGTGGTGGATCGTAAATCTGCCGAAGTAATTCGGGATAGTTCTCATCCTCCTGGATGACAATCTCGCAGCCGAAATCCTGGGCACGCTTGAGCTCGCCCGCCAGATCGACAGTGGTTTCCCATGTAGCAATGGATTCAGCAGTCACCTCCGAGATCCCTTGCACCCGAAGCAGGTCCGCTTTTCGCGCAGATAAAATCGCCGCTGGATCGGTAAAGTGAGTGAGTAATTGCCGGACGCGAACAGGCCCGACGTTCGCAATCATGTTCAACGCCACCAATGCTTCTCGTGAATTCATTCTCGTGGCGGTGAAATCGGTTGCGTCATTTCAGAACGAGATGCTCAACTCGAATTTGATCCACGCTGGCTGTGCCGAGTTCAAGCAGCGCTGCGTTGTCATAGAGCGACTGGGTGGATTTGCTTAGCTTGCGCTCTTTATTTTGCCGGGTCAGTTCAGCCAGCGCCAGGACATCAAGAGCGACGGGATCAGTGCTAAACCAGAGTTGATTGAGCGGAGTGGAGTAATGCAGGAGCGTGCGTTCTTCCCCCCGATACTGGCAGATAAGTGCATCGACAATATTCAAAACTACGCGATCACCAATTTCGGGGAGTGCATAAATCTCCGGAACAGCGTTCGCCAGCCGATCGGGCTCTTCGAACCGGAGGGTATTGTCAATGCTCCCGATGGCCAGGCCGTAAATGACCCCAGAAACACCAGCAACGTTGTGATTCAGAAGTGGAGTCACATTCACAATTTTGGTGATCTCACGTGTCAGTAACGTGCTGACGTAAGAGTTCTTCCCCACACCGTCGCCGCGCTTGCCGAATTCAAGGTCGCTGAAGACCAGTTTGCCAAGAATCGTACTACTATAAGGAACGCGCGCGTCAAAGCCGGAATCCACAGCTCCTTCGACTCGCACATTGTATTTCGCAGCGAGCTCAAAATAGCCGGCCAACCGCAAATCGATCAGCCGGCGGTCCCAGAGAACGATTTGGCGCGGCGTAATTCCTGCTTCGATCAGCGTTTCGATCAGCGCTGCAACCACGGTTTTGCGGGTGCCGCTGGCGGGGCCGGGGGCCGAATAAACCTTCAACCCAACGATGTCCTGGGTCGAGACGAGTGAAAGCCAGGCTTCGGTGATGTCTCTCTTGCCCGTGAAATGCTCGAGGCCGGTTCGAACCAACTCGCGAACTGGATCGGTTTGCGGCACATATGAGCGGGTGGCGCCCGGATGTTCGACCATCAGCACGCGCCCGTCGCTTTTCACGCCGGGATCAGCGGGGTTCGAGACGCCGCAAATGAGGGTAGCGCCACAAATCGCTAAAATGATAAATTGTCGTAACATCACTATTGCAGACACGCAAAGCTGCCGATCTATTCGCGGCTTTCTTGACGCACCAAAACGCGAATGTTACCACCAA
>DATLBQ010000255.1:0-8813 GCA_035526805.1 Pyrinomonadaceae bacterium | reverse complement strand
CGCCAGTATGAGTTCAAATTCAGACACAAACTCAAATCGCGCGAATTCTAATTCGCGAGTTGTGAATCGCAATGCAAACGTGAACACGAATATCAACGCTAACTCAAACGCGAATCTGCCTTCTTTGCTAACCGACGACTTTTCGCAGGAGAAATGGGGCACCGGAACTTATGCCTTCGGCGACATCTGGTACGCTGACGGTCAATACCACATGCGCTCGAAAGAGAAAACCTATCTCGTGATGTACGCACCCTCGAATGATTACAAAACGGGAAACGCCACCGTACGAGTGACAGCGCGCAGCGTCGACGGCACGCCGGCGCAGTCAGGCTTTGGTCTTATCGTGCACGGCGAGCGTTCTAAAACGAACCAGCTTGAGGATTACGCTCTGCTCATCTACACCGGCCCGGAAGCGAAATATGAAATTATTAAACACAAGGGTGGCGAGCAAAAGGCGCTGATACCGTGGACCAGATCCAGCATCATCCGCAGCGGTACCAATCCAAATCAACTGGAGGTGCGCGCCCGTGGCTCGGAACTCACCTTCTACATCAACGGGCAGTATGTCGATAGGATTACGGATACGGAGAACTTCAAGGGCGGGGTCGCCGGACTATATACGAGCGATACGACTGAGGTTGCGTTTGATGATCT
Source organism: Pyrinomonadaceae bacterium (assembly GCA_035526805.1). Taxonomy (GTDB): domain Bacteria; phylum Acidobacteriota; class Blastocatellia; order Pyrinomonadales; family Pyrinomonadaceae; genus PSRF01. Next base: position 8,159 of record DATLBQ010000255.1, on the reverse strand, counting down.
GGAAATCAAACGGTAAGTACATCCAAAGTCCAACATCCAATGTCCAACGTCCGTTAGCGCGACCGCTTCTGGATTCTGAATGCTGGTCCTGGGACTGAGGTCTTTGGTCTTCGGTTGATGTTCTTGACGTTTGACATTGGGCATTGGACATTGGGCATTGGACGTTGGACTTTCCGCATGCAAGTCGACTTAAGAGTATTAGCGGGACCTTATCACGGCCGCGTTTTTTGCTTCACCCAACCTGACACCTTTTTAATCGGCAGAAGTTCCGATGCTCATCTCTGCCTCACCGACGACAAGTTTTTCTCGCGCAATCATTGCCTGTTGGAAATATCTCCCCCTCGCTGTTTTTTACGTGACCTTGGTTCCACGAATGGAACGTTTGTGAATGGAAAACGAGTTTCCGAAGCGTTCCTCGAGAATGGCGCGCAAATCCAGGGCGGTGAAACAGTATTGATGGTTGAAGTAAGTGTGGAACAAGGCGCCGCCGTGCCGGGTGCTGCAACAGCGGACCAATTAACAGACCGTTCGGTTAAGCCGACCGTAGTTACAGTAGCCTGTCTGAACTGCGGACGGCGGGAAGAAGCGCAGGCGACCAGCTCCGAGGAGCACTTAACTTTCCTTTGCGAGGACTGTCGCGTCGAACTAAAGAAAACGCCCCAGCCGATTCCGGGCTATGACATGGTAAAAGTGCTCGGCCGCGGCGGAATGGGTTGCGTAATGCTTGGCCGTAACCAGAGTAGCGGAAACGCCGTGGCGATTAAGACTCTGCTTCCGGAATTTGCAGTGAGCGACAAGGCAATGCGCCGCTTCATGCGGGAGATTGACGTGGCCGCCTCGCTCAAGCATCCCAGCATTGTGCAATTCATCGATCGCGGCGTGCACAACGGCGTTGTCTATTTGGTTACTGAATTCGTAGACGGGGCAGACGCGGCCAAGCTTGCCGACGCGCGCGGCGGCCGGCTACCGCAAACGGAAACCCTCGAGATCATATCGCAGGCACTCGATGCGCTCTCATACGCACATGCGCAGGGCTACATTCATCGTGACGTTAAGGATCAAAATATTCTGGTTAGAGGAACATTGCAGAATCTGACCGCGAAGTTGACCGACTTCGGCCTCGCGAAGAGCTTCACCCAATCGGGCATGAGCGGAGTAACGGTCGCCGGAGAAATGGCAGGCACGCTCGCTTACATGTCTCCCGAACAACTCAAGAATTTTCGCGACGTAAAGCCGCAGGCAGACATTTACGCCATCGGCATGACCGCTTACAGCTTGTTGTCGGGCCAACTCGCGCTGAACATTGGCAGAAACACCAGCATGGCTGAAACTATCAAGGCCATCTTTGAGCAGCCGGCGGTGCCACTGCGTGAGCGCGCCCCTCACCTTCCCGAACCACTTTGCGAAATCATCGATCGCGCGCTGGTAAAGGACCCAACTCAACGTTGGCAATCAGCCACGGCCATGCGCAATGCGTTGAAGCACGTAGGTTGATTCTGTCCAAACTCCCAGGGCCATCTGCCGGCTACAACTAAGTTTTCTCAAGACACCCAGTCGCTGCTGAGACCGCGAGCGATACCATCCAATCTGCACAGACAAAGGCTCCGTTAGGAACCAAATATCTATAGCAAATGAGCCTATTCAAATTCCTTCCGTCGTCAGGAGCGAGAAACTCGCTCCTGACGACGGAAAGGTCGTGGCAAGTAGACCGAAGCATAAACGTCTCGTGCCTACGGCACGAAGACCACTTAATCCTTTACTTCCCGTAGTTGCGACCGCATAATACGGGCCGTCACCGGCCCCGAGCCGGTGCGCGTATCTTGAGATAGCGATTTTGATCCGGCTCAACTTTCGCAGGATCATCAGCATCGTTACCAATCAGCGGGCCAATGCCCCGCGTTCCCCGGAGACACCCGCAATGAGATCCATCTGGAAAGGTCATATCAGGTTTTTGTTGGTAGCTATCCCCGTTCGTATTTACAACGCGATCGAGACTGCTGAGAAGATCCAGTTCAATCAACTTCATCGCGAAGACTACGGCCCCATCGGCTATGACAAGCGCTGCAAAAAGTGCAGCCAGGTTGTTACCAACGATCAGATAACCAAGGGCTATCAATATGAGCCGGATCGTTATGCCATTGTCGAACCGGACGACATTGCCAAGGTCAAAATCAAAACGACTCGAGCGGTCGACATCATCGGTTTTGTCGACAGCTCCGAGATTCCCAAAACATTTTACGACTCGCCTTATTATGCCGGTCCCGATGGCCCTGTGTCTGAGAAGCCTTACGCGCTGCTGCGTGAGGTCATGAAGCAAACCGGCAAGGTTGGTATTGGCAAGGTCGTGTTGCGAGACCGTGAGGATCTCGTCGCCTTGTTCCCACATGAGAATGGCCTGGTGATGCAAAAGCTTCACTACCCGAATGAGATTCGCAACATGAAGGACGTGCCCGAACTGGAGGGCGCAACTAAAGTCGACAAGAACGAAATGAAGATGGCCACCATGCTCGTCGAGCAAATGGTCACTTCCATGTCAGAGCTTGAAACTGTCGACCAGTATCATGAAGCGCTGAAGAAGTTAATCGAGTCGAAGATCAAAGGTAAGAAGGTGGTTGAATTTGAGGTTGAAGAACTGCCCAGACTTGATATCATGAGCGCGCTGAAGAAGAGTCTGCAGCAGTCGAATCGTAAGCCGATGGTCAAGGCTACGCCGGCAGCTGCGAAGAAGAAGTCGCTGACTTTGGTGAAGCCGGCAGCCAAAGCAAAAACGATCAAGCGACGAAAAGCTTCGTAGGTGCAGTTGGTAACGCAAACTGTTAGTTCGCGACTGTAGAGCAAACTGTTTGTTTGCTTGCCGGTAGAATGGTCGCTCAGTCCAAGCGAACTCGACACGCAAACTAACAGTTTGCTTTACGTCACGCGTTATAGATGAAAGAAAACAGCAATAAGGTTTTATCGTTTCCCTCACGCGTACCGGCGAAGGCTGACTACCAACGCGTTAAGTCGAACTATTCCATCCATGAAATTAAGCAGCTCTTCGGGTTAAGCGAGCGCACCATCCGCCGCTGGACCGAACAAGGCATTATTCAGGGCACTGCTGCACCCGACCCCTACGATTACATATACGACTTCCAGGCGCTGACGCAGTTCAGACGTGTGCGTGAATTACGCGCGCAAGGCCAGAGTATTCGCCAGATTGAGGCTGAGCTTCAGGGGCAGTTGAGCCTGTTTCGTGGAGCGGAATCGAAAAGAGTGGCGCGTCTGCTGACGCCGTTTGAGGAAGCCTTGTTGCTTGATGATCGAAGCGACCCACGGGCGGTAGAGTCGTATCTGGAAGCGATCAACGAGGGCGACAACGTTGCGGAGGCGTATTGCAATCTCGGCATCATCAATAAAGATCTGGGCCACATTGGTAAAGCGCTGGACAATTTTACGCTGGCGCTAAAACATGAGCCGAGACACGTTGAGGCCCACTACAATTTGGGTAATCTGTATTTCGATGCGGGCGAACTTCCGCTCGCACGCTTGCACTATGAGGCGGCCGCACAAATTGAACCCCGTTTCTCACTGGTTTATTTCAATCTGGCACTCGCCCATTTCAAGTTGAATGACCTGACCTCCGCTCTTGCCGCTATAGCTAATTACAAAGAGTTGCGGCAGACTGACGACGAAGAGACCGAAGCGATCAACCAATTGCTCAAAGCGATGCAAGATCCCCGACGGACGGGTGTGTAGACCTTGCCGTGCGAAGGAAGGTGACCGGAGATTTTCCATTTCTCATTTGTCATTTCTCATTTTCCATTTGAGGATGCGACAGACCCTCATGGCGATGACAAATGAGAAATGACAAATGAAAAATGGAAAATTGCTTCTGATTTCTACGTGCCCTACGTATGATTTACCCACAACGTAAAGGAGGTTCCCCTAATGCCACGAGTAAAGTGTCGTGTCCTCTTCATCGATGATCATGAGGACACGACGGAAATACTCACACTGCTGTTGGGTCAGGAAGATTATGAAGTTGCAACAGCAAAGACAGTGCAGGAAGCATTGGAGCTGGCCAAGAGCCAGGACTTTGATCTGTACGTGCTTGATAAGCACTTGCCTGATGGCAGCGGCCTCGAACTGTGCACTAAGCTCAACGAGGTAACGCCGGGTGTGCCGTGCATCTTCTACAGTGGTGATGCCTACGACATTCACCGCTTGGAAGCCATGGCGGCAGGAGCTCATGCCTATGTGGCGAAGCCTGACATCGCCGGTTTAATTGAGAATGTCGAAAAGCTCCTTTCGCAAAGAGAATGCGCAGCGGCTTCGTAGCCCAAACTCAGTCTCCTCCTGGCGCTGCCGTAATTTAGGAACGCGGGTAGCAACCTTTGTTAGCTTGCAGTCTTAGGTAGCACGCCGCTCTCATTCGTGGGGTGTTCCTGTTTGCCGGAGCTTAGGGCCAGGATGACGCTTCTCGAAGTCTACTAAGTTTGCCTGATGACCTTGCGTCACTGTTTGGGTTACCAAAGGCTCAGCTGGTGGAGTCTCTTCTGTTGAAGGCTCGTCTGGTGCAGGTTCCTTTGCTGTATCTTTTGATGAATCTTCTCCCTGCCCCCCGCTTGCGGGTTGGCCTGAGTTCCTGGGCTTACCATTACCTCCCGGCCCGTCGTCTGATTCGGGAGGTTCGTATTTTCCAAGGTTAGACAACAGATAACCTGCGAGCCCACCAATCAGCGTTGCAGTGGTTTCAGAGGTCAGTACCTTTTCCAGTCCCAGGATCAGGATAGTGGGCACTATAAGACAAACGCTGACGAATTGAATATGCCGCGGCGTTATCGAAAAACCGATGACCTTATAAGTACGGAACACAAGCCAGAGGACGCCAATCACGCTGGCCAGCATTACTGCACTCGCGAACATTTCGACCGTCCAATGAAGATTCGGGGCGCCGTTGCTTGCTGGTGTCGGACTTGGACTTGGTGACGGTGAAACAGCCGCTTGAGTGATGCTCGAGCCAACAGTGGGGGTTACTGACGGATCAGGCGTCTGAGCCATGGTTGCGATTGATAGCAACGGAATCGCAAGGACGAAGAGTGAGAATCGTTTCATCGCGGGGGGCCTCCAAAGAAACGTTGGGACGAGGCCTTATATCACCAATCGAGTTGACTTGCCATAGTTTCTATTACGAGATTTATGGGATTTCGCAGCCAGCGATTCATGAATGGCAGCTGCTCTCCCGCGGCAACCGTCGCTTGACACGTCAATTCGCCCACGTATAATTTTCTCTCCGCTTCGGGGGCCGATAGCTCAGTTGGTAGAGCAGCTGACTCTTAATCAGCGGGTCGCAGGTTCGAGCCCTGCTCGGCTCACCATTTTTCAATGACTTACGGCAGGTTGAAGAGCCTGCCGTTTTTCTTTTGTGACAAACTTGTGACGTCGCTGCTTGCGATACTTGTCGTTACCTTATAGAAGACCATTCGCTGTTCTATGCCCCTTCTTTGAGCGTGCTTCGTGCAATGACCAAACACACGCCAAACTCGCCAAAGAAAAATGCCTCATTGATCGCTTTCGGTAATCCGGTCATTGGAAAAGATGAACAGCGGAATGAAGAACTATGCCCGCTGCCGGAAGCGGAAACGGAAGTGATTTCGGTTGCAAAGATTCTCAACCCGATGAATAACAAAGTCTACATTGGACGAGAGGCAAGCGAGAAGACATTTAGGACCCTCGCGCCGACTTATTCAACAATTCATCTCGCAACCCATGGCGTTCTCGATAACAGACAACCTCTTTACTCACACCTGCTGCTGACGAAGACGGAAGGCGACCTAGAGAACGATGGTTTACTTGAGGCGCGCGAGATCATGAATATGGATCTTCACGCCGATCTTGCCGTGCTCTCTGCATGCGAAACCGCGAACGGCAGAATCAGTCCGGGCGAAGGGGTAATGGGAATGTCGTGGGCGTTCTTCCTCGCCGGAACTGGCTCGATGCTGGTGAGCCAGTGGAAGGTTAACTCGGCAAGTACTTCTGAACTAATGTTGAATTTTTATCACGCCTTGGATAATCAGAGTCACGCAAATAGTAGTAAAGCAAGGGCGCTGAGAGATGCGGCCCTGAAATCAATGAAAGACCGGCGCTATCGGCACCCATTTTATTGGGCTGGTTTTGTAATGGTCGGTAGGTGATGGGTTATTCTTTGCTAAGCGAGCAGTGTCGTTGAATATTCTAGATTGCGAAAGCGCCGACTCCATATACGAATCCTTCCGATCCCGTTTCGGCATAGGTGAGTCGACAATAAAGGAGTCATTTGCTACGACCGCAAGAAAGTACCTTCACTTCGATTCCGCCACCGACGATGAATTAATCCTACCCCTGAAAGAATCGCATTGCGAGGCGAGAACCGTTTGACGGCGTAACTGCGCCCGTTATTCGGAAGATTTGATCTTGGCCGACTTTAGTTCCATTGTTAATTCTTGCAGCTTTGACGCGTCAATTTTTATATCCGCATTTGACTCCAAGAACTCCAAAGCTGATTCCGAAGAATCCGTTTCAGATATCGCCTCTCCGAGTCCCACAATAGTTTCAGTGGCGATTTGAGTAAATAAGGACAAGGCTCTTCTAAACATGGGCAGCGCTGCTTGAGGATTATCCATAACGTTTAAATGGAAATACGCCAAGTCAACCAAAGCAGCCAGGTATTCATTGTCTACCTTCAGTGCTTGCTCCAGCGATCTTTGAACATCGTCCATAGTGCCTGTGGGGTTATCCGTCAAGAGCAAACAGCGAGCCTTCCAGACTAATAAGGCAGGACTGGCGAAGCATTCTTTTTCCGCCCCTCGGATAATCCGCAGGGCATCGTCGTATCTACCAGCACTATAAAGGTTCTTGATATCTTCCAAAGGCGGTGTCATCGTTAATATCCTTTTCCTTTTAGTCTTTTTCCTTCCTTGACGAGCTTCAACATTTGTTTAGCTCGTCGTCCTGCCTCTCCTCGTTGATTTGACAGTTTTTGGAGGTCAGCCTTTGTCATGTCCTCTAGTTCGGAGTGATAAGATTTAGACCGCTTTAAACCCGCTGATATTAGATCCTTAGCGGGTTTTTCATCACTCGCGTCCTTACTGCTTTTCTCTTCCTTTTCATTTTCAGTTGTATCAGGTTTATTGTCTTCGGGGTCAGGGTTCGCAGACTTGTCGACGTCGGCGTCCGGATCGAGCATGCAACCACCATTACCATCCGATGTGTAGTTGGGCGTTTGCCCGCACCCAATTGATGCCGGACTTGATAATATCAGACCAACCGCACCCAGGAATTTGCCGAAGCCCCCTGTACCAGGACGGCTCGCCACGGGCACCGCGCTAGGAGTGATCTGCCAAACACGAGCCGAACGGTAGACGATCTCGAAATCTATGGGAGTAGTTACCGTCAGAGCAGCCAGCAGATTAATGAGCGGTATATCCGTGACAACCACCGGCGTACCATCTTCCAGGTCGTAGTACTCGACAGGCTTCCCGTTCTCATCCTCGTGCGTGTAACACTTTCGGCCCTTTGGACACAGTCCAGTCGGGTCGGTTGAGTTCATCGGATCGTTCAGGACGTAACTATAACGATTGAACGTTTGCGGATCACCGATGCTGGCCGAGCGCATCAGTGGGTCAACGCTTGTGAATCTTCCCTGTCCGGATGAATAATAGCGGGCTTTTGCGTAGTCGAGATTACTTTCGTTGTCCCATTCATATTGAGTGAACTTTTGGCGCAGGTTGTCGCCGACATATCCTTGCGCCGAGGCACGTCCGCCGCTGCCGATAGACAGTTCCTCGCCGAAGGGCAGATAGTCGTGACGTGCTTTGATTGCCTGGTTTGGCCCTGTGATCACGCGAGGAGTGCCTAGCGTGTCACTCGTCAGATAACTCGTCCCGCCCGAACCGGAAGTACCTCCATACTCAGCGATTAGTTGTCCAGCAATGTTGTAGACAAACACACTGGTAACCATAGTAGGTCCGCCTACGACCTTTTTTACGCGCTTCCCGCCGCCATCGTAATAGTATGTGGCGCCCCCGTTGGTTGTCGCACCGCCATCATAGGTTCCTTGCTTGTTCTCCGCGTCGTAACCAAATGCGTGACCAGCCGCATCATGGGTCAGGTTGATGCATGAATATCCCTGAAACAACAAG
>DATLBQ010000254.1:0-14493 GCA_035526805.1 Pyrinomonadaceae bacterium | reverse complement strand
GAGCAGGCTGGCCAAGTCGGGTGAGAAGAGCACAACTCTGCGCTACTTTGTGGAAGAGCAAATGATCGCCGCTCCGCTGCTGGTGCTGGCTCTGGTGGTTATGGCTTTGGTCGGAGCCGGAGATGTGATGATGGGATTTCGAGTTGGTCTGACAACATTTCTGGCCAGCCCGGCGGCTCCTTACGCTGCGCTGGTGGGTTTGTTTTATGCCGCGCTTTGTATCTGTACGACCTTGATCTTTCTAGACCGCCGCGAAAACACCTTTTGCATGCCTATGCATTGCGGCTCGAGCATGCTTGCGGGGTTCACAGCCAGTGCGGCCCTGGCCTACTTCTTTAATCAACGCTCGTTGAGTATGGCTCAGACGGTGAGCGCCGGTCTCATTGTGGTGGCGCTCGGTTTTCTATCGCCACTCCATCACTTTCAACGCACTCAAGACAAGCTCAGCCTTTTTCTCGCCCGCGCGTTCGAAATACTAGCGAACATCGCTCGCGGTCGGCGATCACCGATTTCTCCTGAAGTCGGCAATCCGGTAACAGCAGAAAATTATTTGACGGCCGCACAAGATAAGACTCAACAGCTCAGGAAGCCCCCGCGTATTTTCCTCTTCGTATGTAGTGGCAATACCTGCCGATCGCCGATGGCCGCGGCAATAAGCAACCTCGAGATCGCTACCCGCTTGAACATACCTTTTACGGTCCTGGAAACAGTCAACGTCCAGGCACTCAGCGCCGGACTTACCGCCAGCGTCGGCGCGCCCATGACTGCCGAAGCGACAAATGTGCTGCGGTCGCTGAACGTGCCGGTCGGGCGACACGCAGCGCGAAATTTAACCGTGGAATTGGCTGAACAGGCGGAAAGAATTTTTTGCATGACCAGCGCCCACCGCCAGGCAGTTATAGAAATGATTCCTTCGGTTGCCTGGAAAACTTACTGCCTGGACCATGAGGGCGATATAGGAGATCCCATCGGCAAAGGCATGGAGGCTTATCTCAACTGCGCCTTGCGAGTTCGCACTCTAATACGTCAGCGATTTGATCAACTCGGCTTAGAAGGCGCGATCCCAGAGTGAAGCTTTGCCCCAAAGGGTCCTCGGTGCGGCTTCGGCTGTGCCGCCCGATGTGCGGCGGTGGCTACGCCCCGCCGTAGATTGCCTTTTCAGTTTGGGCTACGCCCCTGGTGCGGCCTTTGGCCCAATAAACCCGGAGGACTAAGCCCGGACGTAGGGCATAGCCCAGGAATAATCTGGCTGCCGTCGGCGGGGCATCGCCACCGCCGCACATCGGGTGCCAGGCCGAACCGTACATTGTTCAGGACTTGTGAGGATTTTCCTGACCACAGTTTCGGAGAATCAAACGATGTTATGAAGTTAATCGTTTCTCACCTGGAGACGCTCAGGACTTACGTCACGCGAGAGTTTCATTACCTCACGACCGATCTGATGCGGACGTATGGTTGGAAGCACATTGAAATCGTCAAACTATGGAACGGCTCCGGGACGGTTAGAGATAAGCTCATTGAAAACTTCGGCGAGCTGCCGGAAACCATATTATTTTGCCAGGCCTACGAGTTTCTGCATGCACACGAGGCTGACATCGATCGGCTGGACTGTCATAAATGCTTCTTTGCTGACGATCTGCATTGGCGCAATGAGGAAATGCGACGAATGAAATCGGTGAGCTTCTCGTTATGTGAGACGCTGCTCTCAACCTACGCATACATTTGGGCTAAGTTTTACCCCGAGCTCGCGGCCAGGAAAGAGGCGGTGTGGATCCCACACGCAGCTTCTCCGGATTTTATGCTTGCCTATAACCCGAATCCCAAAAATTCGGTGCTTCTCAGCGGCGCCGTTAACCGTCACTATCCTCTCCGGCAACGGTTGATGAGCCTGTATTCAGAAGGTCGCTATTCAGTTACGTATCACCCTCACCCGGGTTATCGGTGGAGATACAACTACAATGCGAACGCCAATGTAGGCCGCGGTTACGCAAGGAAAATCAATGGGCACCGGGTGGCCTTCACCGACAGCCTCACGTTCACGTATTTGGTTGCCAAATATTTTGAAATTCCCGCAGCAGGGGCCCTACTGCTCGCAGATAATGCTGTCAGTGGTCCAATGAAGAAACTGGGCTTCATCGAATGGGAGCATTACCTCCCGGTCTCCGAAGATAATCTTGAAGATAGAGTCCGGTATGTTTTGGACAAACGTAATCATGACGAATTGGACAAAATCAGGAAAAGAGGGCAGGCGCTGATCCTGGAAAGACATAAAACGAGTGACCGGGCAAAACAAATTGATGAATCCTGTAGCTTCTGAAAAACTCTCGATCCGATGATGCGGTCGTGGGCCAGTGAATTGTTTTTGGCATTGAGGTCGCGAATTGAAAAGGACGAGGATGGCATTGTCGAATATGACGAGTAGTATTCACGCTCCCGAAACTGAAAAAGACAGACCGAACTACGCTCTCAATAACAAGATCGTTCAGGGGTTATGGATTGGTACGGAATTGTCCGTTATGGAACAGCTATCCGTAGCCTCATTTCTGCAAAACGGTCATGAATATCATCTGTATCTTTACGACGATGTGAAGAATATTCCCGCCGGTACTGTCATTAAGGATGGCAATGAAATCCTTCCCGCCTCGCGAATCTTTCAATACAAGCATTCTTCAAGCTACGCCGGCTTTGCCAATTTCTTCCGCTACAAGCTGCTGCTGGAGCGCGGCGGCTGGTGGGTTGACTCAGATACGATCTGCCTGAAGTATCTTGATTTTCCTGAGGAACACGTCTTTGCCACAGAAATATACAGAGGGCTCGAAGTGATCAATAGCGGGCTTATCAAGGCGCCCATCAGAAGCCGGGCGATGGCCTATGCCTGGGAGGTTTGCCAAACTAAGAATCCGGAGTCGTTGGTATGGGGAGAAACCGGCCCAAAGTTACTGGGCGAAGCCGTAAGAGAGACTCTGCTTGAGAAATATCAGGTGCCATATCACTTTTTTTGTCCGCTCGGTTTCCGCGATTGGCATAGACTTTTAGAACCTGAACCAGAGCTAGCGTTAGATGAAGACAGCTACGCGATTCACCTTTGGAATGAAAAGTGGCGAGCGTCCGGTCAGGACAAGAATGGCCGTTATCCCGCCACCTGTATCTACGAACAACTCAAGCGACGATATCTGAATGGCCAGTAGTACCCGGCGACAAAACGAGAATAGAATGTTCGGAGAAGAGATGGCGCGAGATGCCGGGTCGAAACAAACAAAACAAGAATGGCGACGCTACTCGTCAATCAACGCCGGCTCACCTTTTAGCTGAGGCAGGTCGCGATTTCTATCGGCGCGGATGGGTGCTGGGGACGAGTGGCAATTTTAGCGCCGTGGTAAATGTAGATCCGCTGCTCATGGCAATTACAGCCAGTGGCGCTGACAAAGGGGCGCTCTCGCCCGCCGACTTTCTGGAGATCGATGCTCGCGGCGAAGTGACGCGGGGCATAGGCCGGCCCTCGGACGAGACGCGCCTTCATCTGGCCGTCGTGCAGCTGCGCGGAGCGCGTGCCGTCATGCACACACATTCGATTTGGAGCACATTGCTGTCCGAAGCTTTCGCACCAGAGGGTCAACTTTGCATCGAGGGGTTTGAAATGCTGAAGGGACTCGCTGGCGTCCGCACGCACGAACACTGCGAGGCGCTTCCCATAATCGAAAACTCCCAAGACATGCACGCGCTCACACGGGCCCTCGAGAACGCGTTGAAAAAACATCCGGACTGTCACGGACTTTTGCTGCGTCGCCATGGCCTGTACACCTGGGGCCGGAACCTGGCCGAAGCCCGGCGTCATGTTGAGATATTAGAATTCCTGCTCGAGGTGATGGGGCGGACCTATCAAGCGCACGGTCGCTTTGTGAGCTAGTCACAAAGGTTTGAGCGTCTAGTGCGATCGCATACTTAGCAAGGAGAAGGACCATGGCACTCGTAAGATTACCTGACGAACAGCGCGCAATTTCTGACCTAACGGCGATTCGCCAACACCTCGCGAGCATTGGGATCGGCTACGAACGTTGGGAAGCAGCGCACGTCGTGGCAGAAGATGCGCCCTCCGAAGAGATCCTCGACGGCTATGCGCAGGAAATCGAGAAACTCAAATCACTCGGCGGCTATGTAACTGCTGATGTTATCGATATCAGCGCCAAGACTCCCGGGCTGGACGTGATGCTGGCCAGGTTTAATCGCGAACACTGGCACGATGAAGACGAAGTTCGTTTCATCATCCGCGGACGCGGCATCTTTCATATCCGACCCGCCGCGGGTCCGTTGACAGCCATAGAAGTGGAACCGGGCGATCTGCTTACCGTTCCGCGAGGCACGCGCCACTGGTTCGATCTTTGCGCCGACCGCAACATACGAGCGATTCGGCTGTTCCAGGATCCAACCGGTTGGACGCCTTACTACACCGAGAGCGGCGCCGAGCGCGGCTGCGAGCCGGCGTGCTTGGGCCAATCTTACATTCCTCTCGAAAGCTCGTCGTCCAAAGCCGGGTTCTAATGACGGACGCGAAAGTAAACGCACTCCTGCTGGATATCGAAGGAACCACTACTCCCATTGCGTTCGTTTACGAAGTCCTCTTCCCTTTCGCCCACCAGCACGCAAAAGAATTTATCGAGCAGCATCGCGATTCGGCGGACGTGCTCAGGGACATCGCCGGGCTGAAGGATGATTATCTTGCCGACGTTGCCGCCGGGAACGAGCCTCCATTATGGCGAGACGAGCCCGGCGATTCCTCGCCCGAATCGGTTACCACATACGTCCAGTGGCAGATCAAACAGGACCGCAAATCGACGGCGCTCAAATCCCTGCAGGGGAAAATTTGGGAAGCTGGTTACCTGAAGGGTCGGCTGCGTGGCCGGGTTTTCGCGGATGTGCCGGTGGCCTTCGCACGTTGGCGGAAGCAGGCAAAGCGGATTTACATCTACTCCTCCGGAAGCATTCTGGCCCAGAAACTACTCTTCGCTAATACAAACTACGGTGATCTGAGCGGCTACATCGAGAACTATTTTGACACTACCAGCGGCGCAAAGCGAGCGGTCGCGAGTTATCAGTCAATCGCCCAAAAGATCGCGTTATCCGCGCGAGAGATTCTATTTTTGTCGGACGTGTCCGCCGAACTTGATGCCGCGCGAAGTGCAGGAATGCAAACGAGACTCTGCGTGCGACCAGGAAACGCCAAAGCGAAAACGACCGATCACTTAATCATCCACACCTTTGACGTGCTTTGATCTGATTCGTGTTACTTCGTGCTGGTTTTGTGTGACTTCGTGGTTGGTGCCCTTTTGGGGGGAACGAACCACGAACATACACGAATGAAAAGCAAATCACACAAAACAGATCAGGCTGTGCTGACCGAGGTGCGGAAGGGCTGTGACCTTCCGAGTGAGAATTCAGTGTGAGACAGTTGGATATCCGACCGCGTTGTCGAGTAACGCATCCCACTTCGCAAGCGCTGCCTCGATCGAAAAGCGGGAAACCACTTCGGGAGCACGCTCCGCAAAAGCTTGTCGCGCAGCGTCGTCACGCATCAACGAAGCGAGTGTTGACGCCAATGCCGTGCTGCTGTTCGTGCGGACAATCAAACCGTCTACGCCGTCGCGCACGAGAGAGCGAACCGGCGCGCCCGCGTCCATGGCTACCACCGGAACGCCGCACGCCAGCGCTTCCCAGATGGCATTGCCAAAGCCTTCTACCCACGACGTCGACACGAATAGATCGGCGCCGTCGAGGATTGTGTATGGCGCGTTTACGAAGCCGTGCAGATGGATACGACCGGGCGCCAACTCAGAGGCGCGCCGAGCAATGTGCCGACGTAATGGGCCATCGCCGTAAATTTCAAGATCCCACTGCGGAAATTCGCCGGCGATGTCGGCAAACGCGCGGACGAGTAGCTCAGGTCGCTTTTCCCGCGCCAAGCGGGAGAGCGTCACGAGGCGTCGTCGTCGTCCATCACGCCTGACTCGCATCGGTGGCGGGGGGAGAAGCGGATTTGGAATCGCGCATGCACGTGCGCCGTGTCGCGCCAGCCAATCAGCAATGCTCGGTTGAGGTGCGACGACAGCGCGCGCGCGACGGTAAAGGGCTTTCCGTACGCTCTGCCATTCGCCGAGCGAGATCCGCGCTGAATCAGTCTGCTCAAGGGCGATAACCGGCACTCTCGTCCCGTACATTGCCGCAAGTACGCGGACGTTTGTCATGTCGAGAATAGGAATCACGACGTCGGGCGCGGTCGTGAGAATCCCATAGCGCAGCATGGCGATGAGTGCAAGTTGTCTGGTTAGAGAGATGCAGTTGTCTCGCATTAAACCGCGTATCACCGGGGCAAGCGCGTCGCGGGTTATCTCAACTGCGCGTGGCAGCCGAGGTTTGCCAATGTCATGCCGCTTAACACGAGGATCGACAAAATAAGCCGGGCGTCTCGAGCCTTGGGACGTCGTAATAATGGTGACGTGCCAACCGCGTTCCACCCACGCGTTTGCCAGATTCACGCAGACGCGCTCGGCCCCTCCGCCGTTCAGGGTGCCAATCACGAGCGTGATACGCATTTGGATAAAGCGAACGTCAGTGCATTAATGCCTGGGCCGTGGGTCTAGTCGCCTGGAGCGATAGCGGTGACGTCGAGCATGACCAGTGCGCCGGCCGGCAGCGACAAAACGGCACACGCAGTGCGGGCGGGCAATGGAGTTACGCCAAGTCCAGGTAACCAGGCGGCGTAAATTTGATCTACTGCTTTGAAGTCCTTGATGTCGGCAAGCAGCAAAACGACCTTCACGATGTCAGCAGGAGAACAACCAGCGGCGTTTAGAATTGCGTCGACGTTGGATAACATTCGCCGAGTCTGCGCCTCGAGTCCTTCCTCCAGCTTTCCCGTGGCGGGATCACGGCCCGTTTGAGCGGTGACGAAAACGAGATCACCCGCGCGGACAGCCTGTGAATGAGTACCAATAGAGGGCGGCGCCGCATTAGTTGAAATCTTGATCTTGTTGACCATTGAATTGATTCTCCCTGACTCTCGATCGCGTCGTTAGCGTAGCTCTTGAATGAACCCCTCGCCCGGATCTTTTTTAAGGGGCGGTTGGTAATTATCTGAATCGCACGAACTTCGCCTCGGACGGCACACCTCTCGAATTCAGAATAAAAACCATGTAATAACCCGGTGGTACGATGTTTCCGTTCGCCGGCCCAGCCACGTACAAGGCACCGCCACTGGCTATGAAAGACAGCCTCACGAGCCTTTGTTCCATATCGAATGCATGAGTGACCGCTCCCGGACGAATCAGCACAACCGCCCTAATGCTGGCCGCGTCCCGAGTCTCGATCTTGAAAGGAGCACGATAATAAATGAGCCCGGGATTGATCCGGTTTATCACCGGACGCTTGGCGCGGCTGCCGTCCGCATTAAACAGATAGGGTGGTGAATAAATCTCGATGTGAGGTTCGTACACAGTGCGTTGCGGGTTGCCGCCCAGCGCCATCACCGTGGCATCCGGCAGGAGCAGCGCGTTGGAGTGGTAGAGCCGGGGAAACTCCATCGTACCGGCTAAACTGAAGCTGTTCGAGTCCGGGTGGTAAAGCTCAGATTGCAGACTAGCAGTAGCTGCATCTTCATCGTTAGCCGAACCGCCTGACACCAGCACTTTGCCATTAGGCAAAATCGTGGCATTCAACTGGATCCTCGGGTGGGCCATCCGTGGGCCATTTACCCACTGCGGTTGACTGACCGACAAATCAATAAGTTCGGTTGTGTCGGTGGCATTGGGGAATCGACCACCCAGAATCATCACTCGGGGCTTAAAGCCGTCTTGCTGGTTCAATGGCAGCAGCACGGAAGTGCCGGCATCGCGGGGTCCGGGAAGAATGGTGTTGGCAACATCGGTCCAAACGTGCGTGGCCGGATCGTACATCTTCGAGTTGGGGTTTGCGCCAGACTCGAAAACCTTACCGCTTGGCAATAGGTGCTGGCGGGGATACAGCGGCACGCCCGGAAATATGGTTCCCGCATCGATCCAAAGCGACCCATTCCAAATTTGTACGCTGGTATTGATGGTCGAACTAGTGTTGGTCAATCCAGAGACGGCAAGTACCGAACCATTACCGAGTACGGTTCCGGTGGGATACCAGCGGCCGCCATTATCGCTGGCATATCCACAAATTGCCCGCTCGGCAGGTCAAACGCAGAGGTCCGCGGTTCACCCAGGAAATCGTCGTACTTGAGCGTGCCGCCGAGAACAAATGGCCTGCCATCGGGAAGGATTACCATGCCGTTGCAGAACATGTCCCAGCGAAGAGGAAAGGTGTTGATGGTTTGGAGCTGAGGATCCCAAACGCCCGCCTGGAAGTTTTTGTTGTTCGGGTCATTACCCGACCCGGCGATGACGAGGACCTTACGGTTGCGCATTAACGCCACGTGGACGGGGTTGATTGGCATCAAGACGGGCAGAGTTTCCCATTGGCCCGTTTGATCCGGATGAATTTCTGGCGCGGCGCGACGAGCGGCCTTGTGCCGCATTTCGGCTGGCTCAATGAATGGTTTCTCCTGTTGTGGCGGTGCGGGCCTTTGCTGTGCATCAGCGAAAGGTCGAGGCGCCGCGCACAGCATGACTGCCAATAGAACAAAGGCCATGCCTCGCCTTACCGGTGTTTTCGATTCCGTGGACAGTCCCTGGTTGCCGATGAGAAGCAAAGCCCGAAAACGTTTACAAACCAGCGATAGAATATTCATTTGAGACCTCCTGATTTCCGGTGAGGCAACCTCATCATGGTTGCAGTAAGGACGAATGTCGGAGTCACCCTGGCTCTCATATGATCCTAAACAACCAACCTGCTAACCGATACGTTCCGCCTGCAAAGGAATTTCAAACTTGACCTTCACTGGACCGCCACTAAGCGGCGCCAAATCCAGTAGCTGTGGTTGCTCCGGATGAATGATTTGCAGGACAGCGACATTGGTCGGATTTGCGAACTCCAAATCGAAGAAATGGAATTGAGTAATATTTGAGGCATATATCCACAGATTGTTCTGCTCGCGGATCCACCGACTAAAGCTCTCGCTCTCCATGGGTTCGGTGCGTATTTCCAACGGCACTTCAGTCAACAGCTGTTTGGTCAAATCAAAGTTTTCAAATGCGTACTGCCAACTCTGTTCATAGGGTCTCTTGGTAGAGCCTCTGGCGCGCGGCAGACAACCCTGCTGCTTGAGACGAATGTTCTCTCTGACGAATTGCTCCTGTTCAGTTTCCGCGTCGTAGTCTCCCGCACTCAACCTGGCGAGAAAGTGGTCCACGTTCCGGCTTGTCGTGAACACGTGACGGATAAGTCGGAAATAGGTAATGGCCCCGGGATTAATGTCGAAGATGGTAATCCGTTTCGGGCGCCAGAGAGGAATGAGGTTCAAACCGTACAAGCCCCCAACAACGCTAACCATGTGGATGTTCTCGCGTCTTTCGGGAGCCACATTCTCATAGTGGTTGCGAAACTCCGCAAACTCGCGGAAGGATCCGTCCTGCGATCCGTCATCCGTGCCGTAGAAAACATTCTCCGGATGATCGTGATACATCTCCCGATTAAATGCCCTGGGTGCTTCTGAGCTCACGGTTTCTTCTCCTGATTCGAGGTTGTGCAATTTTACATCGCACTTTTTAGACTAGTGAGTAGTGAGAGAATCATCCTCCCACGCTGGTTTGTTGAGTTGTTCGTCAAAGTAACGGATCTGATGCGACCACTGCTCATCGAGGTTAGCTTTTGAAAGCTGAGGTTTGTCCGATTCGCTGTAGGTAATGCAAACGGTCGCGGCGATGAACCGCAACGCATCTTCGACGATTTGAGTTTGAGGATGGCGCACAGTGATGTAGCCGTCACCAGTATAAGTTGCGGCCTTCTGAGAGCCGACTAAGGGCACGTGAGACTCAACGATCAACCGGCCCACATGCTGCTGCACGGTTTCTAATCCTGCAACGTGTTCAACCCGGCCGTTACCCCTTCCGCGGAAAAAGACAGTTCCCACCGCGTACTTACGTTCCCATGGCCCGTCAAAACAGCCATCGACCACAGCCCTAGCCCACGCCAGGTGTGGATCGAGGTCATAAGAAAACGCGAGCATTGGTCCAATCCTGGCCCCGGCGGGCCTGAGCGTCGCGTCGATGAATACCGGATTGCCGTCTTCCGGCAAGAGCGCTTCCATATGCGTCATCGCACTTCCAACTTGCAGCGCCCGAACCGCCTCCAGGCCTTTCTCAACAAACTCGCGATAGGGTGCTTCGCTGATGTCCCGCGGCATGATACAAGTCCACTGGATCTCCGGATTCTCCAAAGCCTCGAGAATTGAAGGGCGGTAGTAACAGACCGAAAAAAACCGAGGCTCGTTGGCAATAGTGATGGTATCGATTGAGATCTCCCGGCCTACGACATATTGTTCGGCCAACACACCTTTCTCGGAGGATGGTTGCATCAGCCGAAGCGCCAACTCCAGCTGGTCGTCACTGCGAACGCACCAGGTGGCCAGTCCCCCGCTACCACTCAAAGGTTTCAGCACCACCGGGAAGCCGAGCTCTTTGGCGAACCGTCTGGCCTCTTCCTCATGCGTTACCAATTGGTGACGAGCCGTTCTGATTCCAGCTTGCTCGAGCGTTTGTTTCAGGCAGGACTTGTTCAACGTACGGCGCACCGTGGCCACACTCATGCCTTGCAGCTCGAGCGCTTCGCCGGCTTCGGCAACTGGTTCGAGCAGAGTCTCTTGCGCGGTGAGAAGCTGGTGCAATGGCCCATGCCGGTCTTGCAGTATTCTTGCGGCGGCAATTAACTGATGTGCATCGTGCGTTCTGTTGACGCAGACCAAATCGGCGAAGTTCTCTGCTCTACATGCACCAGGCAACTGTTCGCAGATGCCAAAGAGTTGGACGTCGTCGAGTTTTTTTATAGCCTGCGCGCTGCGTAAACTCTCGCCCGTCATTTGACGTGAGACGTAAACGATTCGTCGCGTCGTCGTTTGCGCACGTCTCATGCAGTCTCCTCTTTGGCCGCCAGATTCTTGGCACGCAACTGGGCCTCGCGCGCCTGCTTGTCGTGCAGAACATACTGGATCACATCCCGACCCGCGGTGGCGGCCACATCTTGCTCCGAAATCGGCTCGACTCCATGAAACGAAATATCGGAGCGCAGGAACGCCAGCAGCGAGTTGGGTTTGTAGGGAGCGGTTGTCGCTCGCACGAAATCGTCGAATGAATAATGCAGACTATTCGGACAGCTGAAGTTGGGGTCTTTGGGACGGTAAAGTGAAGTTCCCAAATGCGCCGCGCTTTCATCCGGCGCCAAATACAGCAACAACACCACCAGCTTTGTGTAGAGATCCGAATGGGGCCCCAGAAAATATCCAGCCCGATGCCGGATAAGCTGAGATTCAACTGAAACCGCGGGCCAGGGTTCGGTTCCAAAGCGCCCGCGTAATGGCGCGCTGAACGACTCGAGCACAGCCTGCGCCAACGTCGGGCCGAGAAACCATTCATTGAAACTGTTCCAGAATTCCTTAAGCCCAACAGGTAACGAGTTGGTCCAACCATCATTCAAGTTTCGTTGATCTCGATACCTGAAATGGTCCAGTTTATAGTCGGTAATCTCAAATAGGTTTTGATAAACAGAACCTGCTGGAAGATGGTTGAGCAGGGCCCGATAGTAATCATGGGGAAAAACATTTTCCAGGTAGTAGTGAGGGTAAGGCTCCAGCACGACTTCGGCCGTCCGCAATCGCTCAATAAAGTGCGCCAGTGGGCTGGTCGTTAAGCTTGTTTTCAAGCCCATATCGATCCCTATCTTTAGTGTAGTTCTGCTTTCCTGATCCGCGGCAGTACTTCGCGGCCGAAGATCTCCATTTCGTCGAGCTTGGGCCAACCGGCAATAATGAACTGCGTCACGCCGATGCGTTTGTATTCGAGAAAGACCTCAGCCAGTTCTTCCGGAGAACCCAATAGAGTCATTGCTGATGAACCGTAATAAGGCACCAGACCCGCCCACAAGTTTTCGTTCAGCCAACCCACTTCGTCGGCGGTCGCCAGCGCGTGTTTCAGCGTTTGAGAATCACTGGAACTTAGAATCTTCCGCTCCTGCTTTTCGATCTCTTCATCCGGCAACAGGGCCTTTGCGGCTTCGATAGCCTCTTCACACGTTGGCCGGCAAATCACGCATAAACGAAGACAAACTTCGATATCCCTTTCTCGAAACCGGTCCACGACCGGTGACAATTTCTCCGGCGTGTCAATTAGCCGCAGGTAGCAGGAAGCACGTGTGAGGGCAAGTTGCTGCGCCTGCTCGGAATGACCTGAGACGTAGATTTCGGGAGCTGTCCGATGGGGTGCTATGAATGGCGTTAGAAGTTTGCCCCGCTCGAGCTGACAGTATTTGCCGGCAAAATTCACTTCCCCATCATTTCGCCAGAAGGCCCGGCAAACCGCGAGGTATTCCTCGGCACGCGCATACCGTTCGTCATGATCAAGGAAGTCTCCATATCCGCGCTGCTCTGCGGTAGAGCTGCCCGCCACGATATTCAGCGCGACGCGGCCATCTATCAAACCAGACAGAGTGTTGATCTGCTGGACGAACGTAGTCGGCTGCATTAGTCCCATGCGATAAGCAACGATGAACTTTAGCTTAGTGGTTAATTGCCCGGTCGCACAGGCAACCATGATCGTGTCGGGCTCGTATCGACTGAATGAAAGCAGCACTGATTCGATTCCCGCCTCTTCGGCACTACGTGCAAATTTGAGCCAGCCCTCCAAATCCGGAAGCGCCGCCGGTGAATGCGCTTTGGTGGTGAGGACGCGGGAGGTTTCCTGAGCCGTCTTCATGCCCACTTCGCCGCCTTTGGGAAACATCCAATGGAATCTCAGATTCATATCGATTGATTTCGGTCTAAGGGCGCAATAACGACAACCATTTTCCATATGTCATCAGCGGATTCAACTTCGAAGTACAACAGATCGTTGTTTGTTGCTTCGCCGCAAGAGAGTTGGGGGCGAGATGTTTGTAGCTTGTCGGGCCTTTCTTTACTTCGAAGCTCCGTAGGAGCGCAATCGCTTTTGCCTGCCCCGGCGAAGGTTCCGCTCACGGGTTTCGCTCCTATCGGAGCGAGATCTTTTTGGGTGCGCACGTAGCTATAAACATCTCGCTCTATGGAGCGAAAACTAATTCAACTGTTGCACTTGTACGTTGAATGCACGTAATGCAAATGACAAATCTAAACAATAAGCCTCCAAGACGACTTCTGCTTCTCGCCAAACTTAATGCAGGCCTTGTCGAGCTTCCCCTTGCCTGACCAGCGGCAATACCTCTTTGCCAAAAGTAACAACGGCATCAAGCTCGGGCCATCCAGACAAGATGAACTGAGTTACACCAATGTCTCTGTAAGCGAGAAATGCATCCGCCAAATCTTCTGGAGTGCCCAACAGAGTGGTCCAAACCGGTCCGTAATATGGCACTAGACCGGTCCAAAGTGAACGGTTGAGCCAATGATTCCCCGCGTCCGGAACCGCACGACCTTCGCGATACATCTGCGAATCGTCTTTAATGGCAACGCTGCGTTCAGACTCAGGAACGTCGCGCTCCGGCAACAGAGACTCCGCCACGCTAATAGCCTCTTGCCTGGTCGCCCGGCACAACACACCCATTCTCAGGCAAACTTCCAGCCCGTGCTCGCGGATGCGGGCCACCAGCGGGCGCAGCTTCTCAGGAGTGTCGGCCACTCGCAACAAGCAGGAGCCTTGCGCCAGAGCTACGCGTTCGGCCGGTTCCGAATGCCCCGACAGATAGATTTCCGGACAGGTCACGCCGGCGCTGACAAATGGTGTGTGAAGCTTCCCTTGTTCTACCTGATAATGCTTACCGTTGAAGTTGACCTCACCATTGGCCTGCCAAAATAGTCGACAGACGGCCAGGAATTCTTCAGCCCGCGCATATCTTTCATCATGAGCCAGATAATCGCCATAGCCACGCTGCTCTGCCTTAGAGCTACCCGCGACGATATTGAGCGCAACGCGACCGGGAATCAGCGCGGACAGTGTGTTGATCTGCTGGACAAAACTGGTGGGCTGCATCAAGCCCGAGCGATAAGCTGCGATGAACTTTAATTTTTTTGTCCTTTGGCCGAGAGCACAACTAACAACCAGCGGATCGGGCTCGTAACGGCTGAAAGATATAAGCACGGAATCGATTCCAGCTTCCTCGGCGTGTTGGGCAAAATGCACCCACCCTGCCATATCTGGTCGCGGCGCCTGTGAATCGCTGCTGGTTGATTGGATTCGATAGCGGGCCGCTTCCTGAACCGTTTGACGCGCGCCCACGACGACCTCGCCAGCCTTCGGAAGCATCCAGTGGAATCTGAGATTCATCGCTTCACCTCATCACCTCAAGCTCCGAAGATCTAAGTTCCGTCGCTTCGTCATCAGGATAATTCCTTACGCGAGA
>DATLBQ010000253.1:0-14433 GCA_035526805.1 Pyrinomonadaceae bacterium | reverse complement strand
TCATGTTTTTCTCCTTGAACATTTATCGGGATCGGGTTACTAAATTCTTTCAAGCTCTACGTGAATTCTGGGCGTGGATGGATTTCCACTAAAGGCCACGGGCCACCGATTAGACTTGTACAACCCGGGGCAGTTTAGAACGAAGCTGCCGGTAATGACATCAGAAGCGCCGATTGACGAAACACCGATTGACAAAAACAAGTTTGTCAACGGAACTAATCAATAAATCTAAAAGGGGTTTTAGCTGGCGGGAGTCTAGCTAGTGTCTAAAGATTCCGTCAATAGAAAAGTTCTGAGAATGCGAGCAAATTTGAAGCTTTCTTACAAGGAAGCCTGCTAAGGATTTCCGCAAGGCGAGTTCCGCTAATCGGAATCCATCAAGGCGCGAAGATGAAGTAACAAACTGACAGCGCCGCAATACCGAATCTTAGTCAGGGAGTTTGGGCAGTGTTTCCAGATGCAACGTCCGGGCTATCACCCTCGACATACTCATTCGAGGAGTAGTAGCCCGAATAGTAGTAGTCCTGCGTTTCGACTTTCACGTTATTCAGCACCACGCCGAAGATGTGCCCGCCGACATCAAGTAATTGCTGCTTAGCACGGCGAACGACAGCTCGCGAACTTCTGCCGCCGTGGACGACCAGCACCACGCCATCGACCATAGTGGATAGGATGGAAGCATCGGTAAACGAGATTGCTGGCGGTGAGTCGATAACGATATGCGCGAAACGCTCAGTCAATAGACTCAAAAGCCTTCTCATCTCATCTGAACCCAGCAGCTCCGCAGGATTGGGAGGCACCGGACCCGAAGTCAGGAACTTAAGATTGCCCTGCTGCGGACAGGTCTGCATCAGATTATCGATGTCCGTTTCCCCGGAGAGCCAGTTAGTCAGGCCCTTTGTATTCGAGACGCCGAAATGCGCATGCAGCCGAGGACGGCGCAGATCGCAGTCTATGATCAAAACGTCGGCTCCGGTTTGCGCGAGCATAAAGGCGGTGTTGATGGCCGTCGTCGTTTTGCCTTCGGAAGGCTGACTCGAGGTTACTAATATCGTCTTGGGTGGTTGGCCGGCAGATGACAACAGGAGCGATGTTCTCAGGTGGCGATAGGACTCAGCGATTGGCGAGCGCGCATCGCTAATCATTGCCAGAGCTGTCGTATCGGCTGGAGCTGGTCCCGTTGGCGTCCCCGGCAGTCCAATCAAGCGACCGCGATCCCGACCTGCCGGAATCAAAGCCAGCGCCGGCAGGTGAAGGTATCGATCAACGTCCTCGACCGACTTCACTGTGTCGTCAAGGAAATCAAGTAGAAAAGCGAGACCAATACCGGCAACGAGTGACAAGAGAAAGGCGACAAAAATGTTTCGGAAACGCTGCGGTCCAATGGGCTCTTTCGGCAGCCGGCTGTAAGTAGCAATACTAACCTCATTGGATCTATCGCCGTTGGTTACCTGATACTCGCGTTGCCTTTGCAAGAGCGTATTTAGAATCTGCCGGTTGGTTTCGAGCTCCTGAGTCATCGCCAACAGATCAATCTGGTCGCGCGTCTGCTGCGTCGTAGTTCCCTTCTGCTGCTCGTAAGCACGCCGCAGAAGATTTTCTCGCGAGGCTGCAGCCTCGTAACGTCGCTGCATCGAGGTGACGATCTCGGTAGGCGCCTTGTCGAGTTCTGCTTCGAGACTCTTCACCTGGGCATCAATCTTTTTGACCTCGGGCCATTCCGGTGTGTAAATAACCAGCAATGCATCGCGCCGTTCTTTAAGTGCCGAGATCCGATCCCTCAGTTTCTCAACTCGCACTGAGGTATTAACGTCCGGCACGGAAAAAGGATCTTTCTCTTTCTTGGCTGCCTCAAGCTGGGCCTGGAAATTCTTTCGCTCGTTTTCCGCTGTCAACAATTGACCGCTGAGCGTAGCCAGACGGGTAGCCTCCAGGTTTCCCGCGGTATCGTTGACGAGTGGTAGATTCTTCGCTTTCGCGTAATTAAACTGTGCCTCTTGATCGTGCTTAATTTTGGTTTGCAGGTTTGCGATCTCTCTCGCGAGAAGATCTTCAGCCTTGGTAGAACCCATCGTCGCGCGCGCGAGATTATTGTTAACAAATACTTCCGCGAGTGTGTTTGCAATCTTCTGGGCCAGGAGGGGATCTGAATGTATGAACCTGATCTTGACTAGATTAGTCGCGGGAACTACCTCCACCGCTTCATTGCCGATGATGGCGTCTTCGTAGGGTTCCAACTCAGCCAATTGTTCCGGTGTTAATGAGCCGCCGGTTACTTCACTTTCTCCCACTACCGTAAGGCCTGAAGAAACAGCCGGTGACTCAGTAGTTTTCTTTTGTTTCGAAAAAACTCGGCGAAGGGATGAAAAGAAGCCGCCCTGTGTCTGCCCGCCAAAAAATGCTGGATTGTGCTGAAGGTCGAGCGTGAGTACTACCTGACGGGCAAGCGCTGGATTCTCCAAAAGTTTAAGCTGCGTGCCCCAGAAATTGGGATCGCTCTGACCGGTGATAACAATGTCTTTCGTCTGCAGTACATTTGGCGCTTTCTGTTCAATGCGGATCGTCGTTTCTCCGGCATAGATTGAAGGCGAGCGAAATGCCTGAATGGTTACCAGTGAAGTAACTACCAGCACCAGACTGAGAATCAACCACTTCCTTTTCAAAACTACGAATAAGTAGTCGCGGAAAGTGGTTGGCTCTAAACCAGAGGTACCATACGGTTTTGATTGAGCAAAATCTGCCAGTGGCCGATCGATACTGCGGTCGAGTGCGCTCACTGGTAAAAGACGATTATCTTGCGACATCTGGATTTCTAAACCTCAAGATTCAGGACCGTTCATAAGATAATAGAATAATAGCAGACACCTCGCTTCAGGCAAGCCGCAGAGTGGTAGTCTGGCTTTCGCAGCCACTTAATTCGTCGCATGCAGGACGGCAAAACTCCGTAACGAATCCTTCCAAAATGGGAGAGCAGTTAACCCAATCGCGTCCGACAGGAGACATTTAAGGCGCGAATTTCGGGGGCGTGGTGCCGGCCTGTTTAGACTATCCATCTCAACGCTCTCCAGATTCGTCGAGACATAACCACCGAGATCGAGCGCCGCGCGGGCGAACTCTTCATAACTGACCCCTTCCCCGGCATTAACGACATGAAAGGTCCCAGGCAGGTCGAGTTTGGCTAGCTCATGCAGGCGCCGGGCCAGGTCGGGCGCGTAGGCAGGCGTTCCGAAGGCATCGCGGATGGCTTTGAGCTTCTCGCCTCGCTTCGCACGGTCAATAATCGTGCTCAGGAAATTGCTGCCACCCATGCCGAAGACGAATCCCGTCCTGACCACGATTGTTCGTGCATACGCCAACTGCGCACGCCGCTCTCCCTCGAGCTTTGAAAGTCCGTAAATGCTCTCGGGCCCTGGCTGATCCCTTTGAGTATAAAAGCCATCCTTTTTTCCATCGAAAACGTAGTCGGTCGAGATGGTAATTAAACCGGCGTTTATTTCACGACTTGCGCATGCCAGGTTTTCCGGCCCTGAAGCATTGACCGCGAAAGCCCGCTCCCGGTTCAGTTCGCAGCCGTCAACGTCAGTCCAGGCGGCGCAATTGATTACCACCTCCGGCTTGTCCTCCCGGAGTGCCTGCCTTACGGAATCCGAATCGCTAATGTCGAGCGCGTGATGATCATAGGAGAAAACAAGATCGCCGTTGGAGCGGCAGTATTCGCCGACGGCCAGTCCCACCATTCCCGCCGCGCCTGTTACCAACACCTTCAACCCGCGTTTACCTCCGCGCCGTATTGTTTGCGGTAGTAGACCTGATAGGCGCCACTGCGAGTTCGTTCGAGCCAACGACTATTTTCCCTGTACCACTGAATTGTTTTTTGCAGCCCTGTTTCCCAGGTCTCGCGAGGACGCCAGCCCAATTCCGATTCAATTAGTGAGGGATCGATTGCATAGCGACGATCATGACCCGGACGATCCTTGACGAAGCGAATAAGCGAGCGAGGTTTACCAACTGCATCAAGTAGCGATTCAACGACATCTATATTGCGGCGTTCGTTGCGGGCTCCTACATTGTAAACGGCGCCCGGCCTGCCTTGTTCCATCGCCAGCAGTATTGCGCGGCAATGGTCCTCGACGTAGATCCAGTCTCGTACATTCCGGCCATCGCCGTAAACGGGGATTGTCTTGTCGTTTAGCGCATTTGAGAGCGTCAGCGGCAAGAGCTTTTCGGGAAATTGGCGAGGGCCATAATTATTCCCGCAACGTGTCACAACTGTGTCGAGCCCAAAAGTATGGTGCGCCGCACGAACCAGGTGTTCTGCTGCGGCTTTTGAAGCCGCGTAGGGACTGTTTGGGGCGAAGGGGGAATCCTCCAAAAAGAACGCCGTTTCATTTTCGGGCAAACTGCCCATTACTTCGTCAGTGGAAATCTGGACAAATCGACGAACGCCTCTGGCTCGCGCGGAATCGAGAAGAACCTGCGTACCCACAATGTTTGTACTCAGAAAATCCTCAGCCGATGCAATGCTTCTATCTACGTGACTTTCAGCCGCAAAATTGACGATAACGTCACAATCCGGCTCCAGGGCGTCCAGCACCTGCTCACGATTTGCAATGTCACCACGCACAAAGTAGTGTCTGTTATTATCCAGGCCCTCCAAATTGTCCAGATTGCCTGCATATGTGAGGGCATCGAAGTTAGTTACCTGGCAGGACGAAACCTCATCCAGTAAAAGCCGAACAAAACACGAGCCAATAAAACCCGCGCCCCCGGACACAAAAAACTTTCTCATCTGTTTTTTCACGATTTGAACGATGCCATCATTCTTGCAAAGACATTGCAAGGGAGGTTAACCCCAATGACACGCTACATTACCTTTAACACTACACCCAAAGACAATATTTGATGCCAGATTTCTTGCAAAATTTTGTTGACTTATGATTGGAAATGTTCTATTAGACCGTCCTCGTTTTATCCGGGCCGCGTTTGGTCTCATCTCGAGAATTTGTTGTAAACGCACTTTCCGTCGTTGGACTCCTAAAACGAGCAAATCCCAGAACGTCGTGTTAGAACCGATTGAAAACTTTGAAAGCAATCAAAAGGTCTACAACCGAACAGCTATCAAACTCACCAGCTAACAGGAGTTTACCGCCTCACTAATTTATGCACTTACTGACGGCTACCGTCAGGAGTTCCGTCGACCTCGACCAACGCAAAAACCAGCGAGCGAACCAAGCCCTGAGGAGAATTCCACAATGAAAACGCAGCCTAAATCCTGCCACGGTTATCATCGCACAAATCTCATCTCATTGACGCGTATCGCGGCTTTTGTCGCCCTGGTCGCGCTCATCGGTATTCCATTATTTTCATCCTCTTTAGCGTCGTCGGCGAGTGAAAACTCGAGTGGCCTACCGATCCCCAAAATGAGCGACAAAGGCGCGGCCGCTAATTCCGGCAGCATATTTTCCAAGCTTCTTAACACCGGCAAACAGCGAGAACTGTTGCCATTTTTCTCACCTCCGGTTCAGGAAACCATTGACACTTTCGCCGCTGATTGCACTACTCCTAAAACGTCATTCGTTTTGGGAGAAACTGTCTGCGCGATAACCAATGACGTAGATCTTAACTACCCCGGCGGTCGTTGGGTCCACTGGCTGCGAAACGATCTCTCCATTGCCTACGGTGGAAGCGGTACCACATTAATCACGAGCAACCCGCAAACGTTTACGTATACTCCCGATCAGACGGGTACCTGGAAAGTTACGATCGCGGAAACCGGCGACGACTCTCAGACTCCGGCGGTGTTTACAGTAACCGCTGGTCCGGAATCCATTTACACTTATGAAAGCACCTGTAACTTTGCGCAAGATGCCTTTTCGCTTAGCCCTACGAGCGTCACGGTGTGCGCGAAGGCCGATCCGAATTTCTCAGGCGACCGATATATCTTTTGGGTAAATTCCCAGGGCGAGACGTTCCAGGCTGACGTCATCACCTCTAACAATGCCAGTGCCACAAGCACGATAACAGAGGTGGGAAACTACTGGGTCTATTTCTCAGATTCAGATGGTTCGCTACGAAACAAACACGCCTTCACTGTGGTTGACGCACAGAATCCCGAGGTTGATCTTTCGGTTTTCAAAACCAAAGTGTCCGGCGACGTTATCGCCGGCGATTTTATTAGTTACGAGTTAGTTGTCAGCAACAGAGGTCCTGATACAGCCGCCTCGGTTCAATTCACCGACACTGTTCCAGCCAACACCAGCTATGTATCGTCGACCCAGGACTCAGGGCCGACATTCACTCGCACGGCGGAAACGCCCACCACAACCTGGACGATCGCCAGCCTCACGCCGGGTGCTTCGGCTACATTTACTTTCGTCTATCAGGTTAATAGCGGTACGGCTGTTGGTACGGTGATTTCCAATACCGCTAATGTCAGCAGCACGACTGCAGAGGAACATACTCCGGACAACAGCGCGACGGCTTCGGCTGTAGTGGTTAGCGGTGCACCATCGGATTGCACCCTCGACTGTCCGAACAACATCGTTACCTCTGCCACAACCCACGGCGAGAACGGCGGCGCCACCGTTACTTTCGAAGCTGCCGAGGGCTTCGGCACCTGCGGAGCGATAACCAGTAACCCGGCATCCGGATCGTTCTTCTCGATTGGGACCACGACGGTTATCACCACGTCC
Source organism: Pyrinomonadaceae bacterium (assembly GCA_035526805.1). Classification (GTDB taxonomy): domain Bacteria; phylum Acidobacteriota; class Blastocatellia; order Pyrinomonadales; family Pyrinomonadaceae; genus PSRF01. The sequence goes on along the minus strand of DATLBQ010000253.1, from coordinate 7,741 downwards.
GCGACCGGTGGAGGAGGTTGTAGTTTCACTGTTACCGTAGTGGACACCGCAGCGCCGACCATCGTATGCCCGGCAAATATCACCGTCACGGCCAACTCAGGACAAGGCGTCGCTTTTGTGCCGAATCCAAACGGCAGTTCGTCGAATGTTGGCACGCCGACGGCCACGGGCGATGCGCCATTGGACGTCACGGGTAGCCGAGAAGACGGCGATGGATTAACTACAGCGTATCCGTTAGGGACTACAGACATCACCTGGATCGCGACCGACCCCTCAGGTCGCCAGGCCACCTGTACACAGACCATAACCGTGCTACCGAATCAGGTTTTGACCATCAGTTGTCCGGCAAACGTGAGCGTTAATTCTCCAACCGGTTGCGATCCCGCAACCGTCAATCCCGGAACTGCGACGTCAAATTCGCAGACCGCCACCATAAGGGGAAGGCGCGACGACAATCTCGCTTATAGCGACACTGCAGCATTTAATGATCCATACCCGATTGGAACCACAACCATCACGTGGACCGCTACCGACACGGACACTCAGTCAGCGTCTTGCACGCAGACCGTCACCGTGACCGGAACCGACACCACGCCGCCGACGCTGAACGTGCCGCCGAATGTGTCGGCTACAACCAGCTCCTGCACGGCAACTCTGGATGATGAGTTGGGTGTGGCAACCGCCGAAGATGACTGTGGCACCGTTAATATTACACGGAGCGGTGTTCCAACCTTCTCCTGTCCAACTCCGGAGAATCCGAACAAGCAATGTGAGAGCTTCGTGTTCCCAACCGGAACGACGATCATCACCTACACGGCCACAAATTCTTCCGGACTTTCAACCGCCGGCACCCAAACGGTGACGGTAACCGAAAGCCCGGCGGTAAATCCGACCATCACCGCACCTGCAGACGTCACCTTGTTTACTGGTGCCGGTGCAACTTCATGCGGTGTTACCGTCAGCAACCTTGACGCTGCGCTTGGCACGGCAACGGCCAGCGACAATTGTCCAGGTGTGACAGTGGCGCGAAGCGGTGTTCCAGCCGGCAACGTGTTCCCGGTTGGCAATACGACCATCACCTATACGGCAACGGATAAGAGCGGCAACACAGCCAGCGACACACAAGTTGTGACGGTGGAGGACAATACGCCACCGGTGGTTACGGCTCCCGCAGCAGTTACGCTCTTTACCGGACCGGGTGCGACTTCCTGCAGTGTTACTGTGACGAATCTCGACGGCACGTTTGGGACAGGCTCAGCCACCGACAATTGTCCGGGCGTCGGAGCTGTCTCACGCAGTGGCGTGCCTTCTGGAGGCGTGTTCCCGGTGGGTCAAACGATACTCACTTACTCGGCAACTGACGCGCACGGAAACACCGGCACGGCTACGCAGACTGTGACCGTAATCGACAACACCCAACCCGTGATAAGTTGTCCGGCGAATATCACCATCGAGCCAACTTGCCCGACGGGTGCAATTGCTACCTACGCAACGCCGACGGCGACAGACAATTGCGGAGTACAATCGGTAAATCGAAACGCCGGGTCATTAGCCAGCGGATCGGTCTTCCCGATTGGCACCAGTACGGTGACGCACACAGCCACTGACATTTACGGCAACACGTCGTCGTGCAGCTTTACCGTGACGGTATTGACGCCACAGGCAGTAATTCAGAACCTGATAAACAGCGTCAACGCTTCTTCGCTTACGGGAACTCAGAAGAACGGCTTGCTGGCTAAGCTGAATGCTGCGCTCAGCGCCATAAACAACGGACAACAGAATGTCGCCTGCAATAAGCTGAGCGAATTCGTTAACAACGTTGGAAACCTGATAAGCCAGCGAAGTCTGACGGCGGCTCAGGGCAACGCATGGATCAGTTCAGCCAATCACGTCCGTAACACGATTGGCTGTACGAACCTTCCCTGCAGCTAAAGGAATGGAGGGGGCCGGCGTTTAACCTCGGCCCCTCCGAAGAATCTGTTCTTGCACGAATGTCCCAGGCGCTAACCAAAGTGAGGCCCATTTACCGAATTTGGGCGCGGGACTTAAACCGAAGCTTGCAGCTTCATTGATTTGAGAAAATTTGCTACTAACAGCAATTAAGTTCAACCCCAAAAGGAGAATGCATCATGAGTAAGGTTCGCTTCACTTTAAATATTCTGGCCATCGCGATTTTCACCTTGACGGTCGCTTCCATGGCCCAGGCACAGGCCACCCGCACCTGGGTGTCGGGCGTCGGCGACGACGTCAATCCTTGCAGCCGCACCGCCCCCTGCAAAACTTACGCGGGCGCGATCTCCAAGACCGCGAAAGACGGCGAGATCAGCACGCTCGATCCGGGCGGCTTCGGCACGGTCACCATCACCAAGTCGATTACCATAAATGGCGGCAACGGCGGACAGGGCTATGGCTCGATTCTGTCGGCGCTCGCACCCGCGGGCGTGACGGTCAACATCACCGACGCGGCAGACGTTCGTAAGTCTGTGAAACTCGACTGGCTCAACATCAATGGCGCCAGCACCGGCACCAGCGGCATCCGCTTTCTCGCCGGCAACGTGCTGCACGTTGAAAACTGCCTGATCGATGGCATGACTAGCCACGGCATCGATGCAAACTTCAGCGCCGCCAACGCTGCTACCAAACTGTCGGTGCACAACACAATCATTAGAAACTGCGCTGGCACCGGGATCCGCACGAATGCCTTCTCAGGTGGGCAGATCAAGTCGGCCATCAGTAACTGCCACATCACGAACTGTGGTACGGGCATCGACCAGGTCAACGGCACGATCGGCAGCATTCATGACTGCATGATTTCCCTCTGCGGCACGGGCATTCAGACTGCTGAACCGACCGCGGGCAGCGTTGCTAATGTCGACACTACATCGCTTACGAATAACAGCGGTACGGCTCTCAACGTTGTCGGTAGTTCGAGGATACGTATTGCAAACTGCTTTATTGCGCAGAACAACGTTTCGCTGGCTCCCGCAGCCAACGTCGACAGTGGCGGCAATAACAACATCGTGGGTAACAACACGAATACTGCCCCCGCCGGTACGCCGTTCAATCAAAACTAATCTCGCGCTCGGTCTCCGATCGGCTTAACCTAAATCCCCTCCCTGCCGCGCCACCCGAGGCGGTAGGGAGGGGATTTTCTTTTGCATAGGGGCAGAGCCTACCGCCTGCGCGTCCAGCCACCGTTCTTGACGCTTCAATAGCCTCTCGCTAGACTGTCCAACTCCAAGATAAGACGACCCGGGAATCCCATCACCAAGTACCAATCGCACCATATGAAGACTCTGTCAGAAAAGAGCGCGCCTGCGGCGGCAGCCGAGGTGATTTACACCACCGAGGGCGAGCTTCGTCACCCCGGTCGCTTAATCGCTGATATGTGGCACGATTTACTCGCTTCGCGTGGCCTTGCCTGGCGGCTGCTAGTGCGTGACGTGAGCGCGCAATACCGGCAGTCGTTCCTGGGTTTCGCGTGGGCCTTTCTGCCGCCCATTGTCCTGGCCGCGGGCTTTACCCTCGCGGGCAACGCGAAAGTCATCAACATCGCCACGACCGAGCTTCCCTATGCCGCTTATGTCATGTTTAGCATGATACTGTGGCAAACATTCGTGGAGGCATTGAACGGGCCCGTCGTAGCGGTCTCGAATGCAAAGCAGATGCTCGCGCGCGTCAAATTCCCGCGAGAGGCAATTGTCGTTGCCAAGCTGGGTGAAGTTGCGTTCAACTTCGGCATCAAGTTTATTTTGATCGTGTTCATTTTCTTCTGGTATCACATTCCCGTTACCCGAGCTGCGTTGTTGGCTCCCTTCGCACTCATCGCTCTAATTCTGCTGGGTACTTTCATTGGTTTATTGCTGGCGCCGCTCGGTGTGCTTTACCAGGACGTAATGCAGGGATTGACGGTCATCGCCGGCATGTGGCTCTTCTTAACGCCGATTGTTTACCCAGTGCCACAGAACGGCACCTTTGCCACGATCGTAAAACTAAATCCAGTCACCCCCCTACTGGTAACAACTCGAGAGCTGGCAACTTCGGGAGTAGTCTCTGATCCGTATCGTTTTCTGATCGTGAGCGGCCTGACGGTGATCGGATTGTTCCTTACATGGGTGGTATTTCGTCTCGCAATGCCGCTCGCGATTGAGCGGGTGGGCTCCTGATGAACAACCCTCCCACAGCGGTGACGGTTGAGCCGGCAGCAGAGGAAGATGAAGTGCGGGTGTCGGTCACCGGCGTCTCCAAGAAATTCTGTCGCAGTTTGAAGCGTTCGCTGCTCTACGGTCTGAAGGACATCGCCGCTGAGCTCTCTGGCGGGAGAAGGCATAGCGACGTCCTGCGACCGGGTGAGTTCTGGGCTCTCGAAGGAGTAAATTTTGAATTACGGCGCGGTGAGGCGCTCGGGTTGGTGGGTGCAAACGGAGCGGGCAAAAGCACGCTGCTGCGACTCATCAGCGGCTTAATCAAACCTGACGCCGGCACGTTAAGAGTGCGCGGCCGCGTCGCCCCCTTAATTGCCTTGGGCGCCGGCTTCAATCCAATTCTCACCGGACGCGAAAACATTTACGTCAACATGTCGATTCTGGGTCTCTCCCGCAAAGAGATTGACGCGAAGTTTGACGACGTGGTGGCGTTTGCGGAAATCGGAGACGCACTCGAAGCTCCGGTGCAAACCTATAGTTCCGGCATGGCCGCTCGGCTGGGGTTCGCCTGTGCCGTGCACACAGATCCTGACGTCTTGCTGGTTGATGAAGTATTGGCCGTCGGCGACTTGAAATTCCGCATGAAATGCTTCCGCCACATGGCGAAGCTGCTTGAGCGCGGCACCTGCTTCATCCTCGTGTCGCATAGCCCCCACTCGATCCTTACGGTTTGTCAAACCGCAATTTATCTTCTTAAAGGAAAAGTCGTCGCCGCAGGCCGGACTGCGTCGGTTATGACGAAGTACGAAGAAGACTTATTCTCCATTTCACAAGCGCACGCAGACGGGCCGCTGAGTCTGCCGGAGAAATCTGCCGAGGAAAGTTCCGGTTTAGACATTACGGGCGTGTGCTTCAGAGACGAGCACGGCGCTTTGTTGGATGCGCCCTGGTCCGGCAAGCCGGCCTCCATTTGCGTCCGTTGCCACTCGCGCAAAGAAATGGACGGCATCAATCTGATCGTCGCCGTCTCCAGCTTATCGATGGAGAATGAACGGGTCTTGTATCTGAACAGCCAATACGATAATCAATCGATGAGAGTCAAAGCGGGTGAAGTCGAGTTGCAACTTGAACTGCCTTATTGCGGTTTGGCCCCCGGACTTTACAGCGCCAAGATTGTCGTGAGCCACAAGACCATCAATAACCTGGATGTGTTGGAGTCTTTTCGCTTTCGCGTGAGCTCCGATGCCATTGCGGAACAAAATCTTTTTTATCAACCGCGGCGTTGGAAAGCTTTGAACAACTCGTAGCAGCCGAAACTTAAAGCCGATCGGCGTTAGAATTAGAATGATCATTATTGAAACTAAACTAGCTGGTGCGTTCATCATTGAGCCGAGTCTATACCCCGATGAGCGCGGACTCTTCGCGAGTGTCTGGACCGAAGAAAAGCTGGCCGCCCATGGCGTTCAGGAAAAATTCGTGGCGGCCAACCTTTCCTACAACAAGAAGCGCGGCACCTTGCGCGGGATGCACTACCAGGCGGCCCCTTACAGTCAGGGCAAGCTGATGAGTTGCACGCGCGGCGCGATTTACGACGTGGGCATCGATCTGCGGGCGGCGTCGCCCACGTTTAAGCACTGGTTTGGGATTGAGATGAGTGCAGAAAATAGAAAAATGCTCTATCTGCCCCCCGAGTTTGCGCATGGCTACCTCACGCTGGCAGACGATACTGAACTTTCTTATCTTGTGACTAATCGCTATTCGCCGGAGAGTTCGCGCGGCGTGCGTTGGAACGACCCGGCATTTGCAATTGAGTGGCCCGATGAGAGTGAATTGGTGATGGTCGAGCGTGATCGTCAGTATCCAGACTTCAAGTAGTGACGTTAGACGCATGGAAGTTGTAATGAAAGATTTCTTTCGGAAGAACCTGGGCCAGAGCCATTATGAGAGGTTGGCGCGACTTAAGCGTCTGATCATTCATCCAAGCTTTCTTCCGGCGACGGTCACGCGTTGGCTGGTCAGGCATCATGCCGCGCCGCGGCTCATGCTCGACGTCAAAAACAACATTACGCTCGTCGAGCGGATGGACTACGAACGCGACGAGATCTTGCTGAACGTTGATTCCGAATGTGAGTTTTCGCTGCGGACAAATTCCTGCAAAAAGGAACCCGACACGGTTAACTGGATTGAAACGTTCGTGAAAGAAGGCGAGGTATTGTATGACATCGGCGCGAATGTTGGCGCTTATTCACTGGTCGCTGCGAAATTTTTTAAGGGCAAGGTCAAGGTCTACGCATTTGAACCGGCCATCTTCAATTTTTCGCAACTATGCAGAAATATCCAGCTCAACAAGTCTCAGGGCGTAATAATTCCCCTCGCCGTGGCGCTGTCTGATGAAACCTGCATCGGCGAGTTCAACTACCACAATCAAATTCCCGGCGGATCTCTGCACACGTTTGGTAAAGCGATCGATCACGTCGGCAACGTGTTTGAGCCTGAGTATGTACAGCCGATGATTAGTTACCGCATAGACGACTTAATTGAACAATTCAAAGTGGCGGTTCCCAATCACATGAAGATCGACGTTGACGGAATTGAATTGTCGGTATTGAAAGGAGCTGATACTACGCTCGCGAATCCTTTACTGCGCAGCGTCCTGGTCGAACTTGAGCAGGGTGAGAGCGAAAGGGCCATCACCGCCTTCCTCGCGAGAAGAGGTTTTGAACTTCATTCGCAGTACACTCGGATGACACCCGGCATGCTGAACTGTATTTTTTGGCGCGGGCAATCGTAGGTTTCGGGTCAACCCCTAAACTCGAAAGTAGTGGCTACACTAAATGTTTCATTTTGACGATTTAGTCTTTGACTACGAGCCATATCCCATTGGCGTCACGCGCGCGGTATTTCAGGACGAGTTGTACCGCCAACTGGTGGCAGATTTTCCTGCCCCCGAACTTTTTGAGTACAAAGAAGTCCTCGGTCACAAGTATTCCTTGTCTGAAGTTAATAATCCCGAGAAGTATCATGAATTCGTGCAGGCTCACGATACCTGGAAGACACTTCACCAGTGGATCAAACGCCCGCAGTTTCCCTTCGAAATATTCGACATGCTTAGCAAACATAATATTGAGTTAGGAGTGCCCCGACCGCCTGCTCGCAGCACGAGCGGCTTGCATGAGTTTTACAACAAGCTTCGTAGAGGCAGAACCGCATCGTCGTTGCCGCGCTTGAATACGCGCTTTGAGTTTTCGATGCTCCCGGCCGATGGCGGCTGCATCAAACCGCACACGGACCACCCACAGAAGATAGTCACCCTGGTGGTCGCGATCCTTCAACCGTCTGAGTGGAACGACGCATATGGCGGCGGCACCGAAGTCATGAAACCGAAGGACATTGGCAAGAACTACAACTTCGTTAACAACCAGCTGGATTTTGACGAAGTCGAGACGCTGCGAACTTTCGCTTATCGGCCAAACCAGTGTGTCGTCTTTATCAAAACTTTCAATTCGCTTCACGGCGTTCGGCCTATGAAGGGACAAGGTACAAACTTGATGCGAAAGACGTTGACGATCAACATCGAAAAGTTGCCGGGCTAGTTT
>DATLBQ010000252.1:0-9418 GCA_035526805.1 Pyrinomonadaceae bacterium | reverse complement strand
GGAAATGCAAGCAGCGAAAGGATGAAACCGAGAACAAGCGAACGGATGGATAAAGGATTCATTTGCTACCTGCGATCGACCTTACGTGGGCGCCGAAGTTGATCGGGCAAAAAGATACTATCATTCGATTAGCGATGTTCGGAGTCGCAAAGCAGTTCAGAGTTCAAAACTTTAGTTAGTCTTCCGCGAAAAGAAAACAAGGTAAAGCTTGAACTCTGAACCACTTTTAGTGTGACAAAACGAATCGGGCGCTCCAACCGATGGATAGGAGCGCCCGTGTAGAAATTATCTGTGAGGAAACTCAACGGCGAATAAACGTGATGCTGCCCTGAAAATTTGTCACTACAACTTTGGAACGGCCGTCAACGACGTCCCCGTAAACCTTGCGGCCATCACCCATCGTCTTGAATCCGTTATTCCAAAACTCGCCCAGCGTAATCTTTCTGTTAGGCGCCGCAGCGACCAAATTAAACGCCGAATCTGCAGGGATGCGAATGTTTATGTTTCCCTTGCCCGATTGAAATTGATAGGTTCCGCCTCTGGCAAATTCACCGTCAAAGAAAACGTCACCAATAAGATTCTGGGCAAACACCTGCGTCGCGCTGATGCCGGTAAGTATAATATCGCCCTCGGAGGAAACGTGTGCTCGAACTAACCCGCCGTGAATATTTGTCACCGTGATGTTTCCGCGTTTCGTTTGCAGATCGACGGAAGAGTTTATGGGAACCTGAAGCCGGAAATTTATGTTTCCTATATCAGTACGGCCGCGATTGTCGCCGATGACGTCTACAATCAAGCCGTCCGCTGTCTGCCTTGGCAAAAGATTCGCCTTTGGTGATTCAATGTCGGCAGAGAGCTTGATCTCGTCGCGATTCCATGACTCGACCGTGATCGTACCCCATAAGTTTTTGAGTTCTACTCGGACGTTTTTGCTGGCTGGATACCTTTTTGAAACATGGTGCTGCGCCTCGACGCTACTAACCATAAGGGCGGCAACTGATACTAAGCCCACGATCAAAACGGCCTTTGAGACATTACGGGCCATCTCGGTTCGCGCGGACGACATTCGGGGCTTTATTAAAGTGGGCCTAATCAACAACGGTTTCCTGTAGGTCGGTCGACGTAATCGTTAAAACATGAAAGGGAGCTTAGGTGTCGTAATTTACAGTTCCGCAAACTCTTTCAACAGTGAAAGTTTTTCATTAAGCGCGGCATTCAACATTTCCTCTGAAACTTCGTCATGCGGATTCTGACTTAAGTTATTGAACGACTCATTCACCGTTTGATCAATCACCTGTAAGTTGCGGTCAAACGTTTCACGCATCTGCGGACTCCAGCGCGCCTTGTTGTATTCGATCCGCTGATTCCAAAAAGAGATCAACTGTTGTTGCTGTGAAATACGGTCGCGCAAGCCCGTTGCGGCGAGCCCCAGGCTCGCATTTCCAGCAGTCGCCGGCGTCGCTGGTTCACCACTTTGAAATCGCCGCAGTCCCACCGCTGTCGAGAGTGAAACCACCAGCACTATCGCGGCGATTGATGCCGCCATCTGTGGCAGAGAAAGTTCCCAGCTGCGGCCGGCCCAGTTGGTCCAGCTTCGGCGGGCGGGCGCTGATTTCGCCACGGCGGAATTCGCGCCCGTTTCGATCATGTTGCGAATGCGCTGCCATAACGCTTTCTCGTTCGGAGGCGCAACGTACTCACCGCGATGCGTACGACAAAACGCGATGATTGACTGCAGATCATTACGCACGTCCGCGCAGCTCAGACACTCGTCCAGATGCGCATTGAGCGTTGACTGGTCTTTCTGGCTCATCGAGCCATCAAGCAAGTCGCTAATCAGATCCTGACACTTCTCGCAGTTCATTGTTTTTATAACCTCAGCCTGTCACCTTTATTCCGGGTGACGCCGCGATTGGAAGCGCGGTAATTTGGTTTTCAAGCAATCAAGGGGAGACTGCGTTCAAAATTTATCGACCTCGTCCTGCTTTTGTGGGCTTCAGGGATGAAACCCGGCAAGCATATTGGAAGCTAGTCCTTAGCCTTCTGTTGCCTTAGAAGGCCGCGCAATTTCATTCGTGCCTTGTGCAATTGCGACTTGGAAGTTCCCACCGAGCAGCCCAGCATCCTGGCGATCTCTTCGTGTTCGTGTCCCTCAATATCGTGAAGGGTAAAGACCGTGCGGTAGCCGGGAGGCAGTTGAGCAATTGCTTTGTCCAGGGCTATGCGATCCACGACCGGCATCGCATTCGGGTTTTCGGTGCCTTTGACTATCTGTATCGGCGTTTCGCCGTCATCCGTGGTCTGCTCCATCTTGACGCCGCGTTTGCGAAAATGCATCAAGACCTGATTGACGGTCAGCCGGTGCAGCCAGGTGGTAAAAGCCGACTCCCCACGAAAGCTTCCAATTTTTCTAAAGAGCTGGATGAAGACTTCCTGTGCGAGGTCTTCTGCCTCCGAAACGTTGCTGGTCATTCGCAAACATAGCGAGTAGACCCTGCGATTATGTCGCTGGTAAAGCTCCTCGAAGGCCACCATGTCGCCTTGAGCCGCTTTCTGAGCGAGAGCGTAATCTGTTTCCGGCTGCGTCTCGGTTTCGGCTGCGGTCACGTGTTCGTATTCGGATAAGCCACGAAGATTGTTACTTTTTCGCGCTTCTTCGCCACGGCTTCACTGATCCGCGTTTTCAAAGGAGCAGCGCTCGCTTCCTCAGCATTTACTGTCTATCTTCTACGAGGAAATGCGGTCGCCCTCAACGCGAGTGTGATGCGGCGCTTTCAGCGCGTCGTTGCCTTATCGGACCCAAAAGATATTGAAATTCCTAAGCCGCAGCAATATTTCGTAAAAACTCGCGTCACGTCCAATAGGTGCGATCGAGTGAACGATAGCCCACCGCTTCGGCTACGTGCGCGGAGCGAATTTCTTCGGAACCTTCCAAATCGGCGATTGTGCGGCTGACTTTCAGGATACGGTCATACGCGCGTGCTGACAAGCCCAGCCGCGTCATCGCTCGCTCGAGCATCTGTTCGCTGTCAACGTCTATACGGCAATGGCGACGAATCATGCGCGGCGTCATCTCTGCGTTGGAAAAAATCTTATCTTCCGCCAGCCGATCGCGCTGTTTTTCACGTGCGGCAATTACTCGTTCGCGGATAGTCGCCGAATCATCAGTCTCCGGCGGCGCATCGCCCGTCAGATCGCGAAACTTGACGGCCGGTACATCAATGTGAATATCGATACGGTCCAACAGGGGTCCCGATATTCGGCCGACATAGCGTTGAATTTGCAAAGGTGTACAACGACACTCACGCGTGGGATCGTTCCAAAAACCGCAAGGACACGGATTCATTGCTGCGGCCAACATGAACGAAGCTGGAAAAGTGAGAGACATTGCGGCACGACTGATGGTTACCTTCTGGTCTTCAAGCGGTTGTCTCAAGACTTCCAAAACACTCCGATCAAACTCGGGCAACTCGTCAAGAAACAAAACGCCGTGATGCGCCAGTGATACCTCGCCCGGCCGCGGAACCGCGCCACCGCCGATCAAGCCGGCATCGCTGATTGTATGGTGCGGGGATCTAAACGGCCGCTCGGTGACCAGTCCAGCGCGACCCGTTAAACCAGCGACAGAATGAATCTTGGTCAACTCAAGTGCCGCCTCAAACTCCAGTGGCGGCAGAATCGTCGGCAGACGTTTTGCCAGCATTGTTTTGCCGGAGCCTGGCGGACCGATCAGAAGAATGTTGTGGGAACCGGCGCTGGCAACTTCGAGCGCGCGCTTTACAGAGAGTTGTCCACGGACCTCGCGAAAGTCGACATTGTAGATGGGCGCGCGTTGAAGAATTTCAGCCGGATCGATCATTAATGGTTGCGGGGGAGGCGTGGACCGCAATGCTGCCACCAATTGGACGGCACTGCGCAAATCAGCAACAGGATAGACGTTCACGCCAGAGACTACCGCGGCTTCCTTGGCGTTTTCATCCGGCAGGATCACATGTTTGATACCAGCCTCCCGTCCAAGGATCGCAATCGGCAACGCGCCCTTGATTGGACGCACACGGCCGTCGAGTGACAGTTCACCGACGCACAGAATTTGAATCAGACTATTCTCCTCGGCGAGATCGCCGTTTGCGCCGAGGATGCCGAGGGCGATCGGTAAATCGAAACTGGCGCCTTCCTTCCGCACATCGGCGGGCGCGAGGTTTATCGTGATTCGTTGAAACGGAAAGAAGAACCCGCAGTTGGTGATGGCGGCGCGAATGCGTTCACGCGACTCGCGCACAGCCGCATCCGGCAAGCCGACGATGGTCACTGACTGGGGCGACTCAGCCTCACCGCGAACGGGCGTTAGGTCGACCTCAATATCCACGAGATCGGCGTTGATGCCATACACAGCCGCTGAGAGAGTGCGAAAAAGCATGGAGGTGCGTCCTTCGGAGAGTCAGCGGAAGGGAAAAGACAGAAGCGGAATGGGGTGAATACGAATCGAGCGCGCTTACGACAGCATCGAAAGCGCGCTCAATAAAACCGCTCGTTGTGGGTGGCAACGAGTCAGAGGCGTTGGGATTTCAAGAGACGAGCTACCTGCGTCGCGAAGGAGCAGCGGCGGCTGTCGCGGGAAGTCTAACTTCCTGGCCTGCACGTAATTCGACTTCGGGCGTGACACCATTCAAGCGGGCGACTTCATTGGCATCAAGATTCCGTGCAGCGGCTATTCTGGCTATGGTATCACCTTTACGCGCGCGAACCTTGGTCAAGGTTGCCGCGGCGGGGGTATCTGTCGCGCCGGGCTTACGTCGATAAAGCGTCAAGCGAACGTTGCTGTTCGGAACCACAAGTTTATTCGCCGATTTCAAATCGACGCCACTGTTCATCGCCTGTAGCTGGGCAACGCTTACGCCGGTTCGGTTAGCGACATTCTGCAGGTCTTCGCCGGGCGCGACGGAAATGATCCGCGCTGACTCGCGACGTTCCGCCGGGATCCGTTTGAGAAGAGCGTAAAATTGCTTTCCTTTTCCGCCGGGAACGCGAACATTGTACGCTTCGCCCCTGGGTGTAACGTCTCGCCTAAGCTCCGGATTCAGACTGCGAATATGATCGACGCCGCTATCGGTGGCTTCAGCGACTAGCTGCAGATTGGTGGCGGTGGAAACCTGCACCACGTCATAAGCCATCGGAGATTCGGGCCGGATGCCCTTGAAACCGTACTTTTCAGGGTTCTTGGCAATCAGTATTGTCGCCAGGATGTTAGGAACATAATTGCGCGTCTCCTGCGCAATGTAAGGGTAGATGGCCCAGAAATTCGCTGTGCCGGCGCGGCTAATGCCACGATCTATGTTACCGCCCCCCGTATTATAGGCGGCCATCGCCAGTTCCCAATTTCCGTTATACCGCGCGGCAAGGCTCTTCAGATATTTGGCGGATGCGCGCGTTGCCTGCTCATAGCTGTTGCGCTCGTCAATCCAGGCGGTCTGCCGAAGTCCAAATTGTCGTCCGGTGCTGGGGATAAACTGCCACAAGCCTGATGCGGCTGCCCATGATACAGCCTTGGGTTTCCACGCACTTTCCACCTGCCCTAACCAGGTGATATCAATCGGCACGCCCTCTTCCTTGAATATTTGTCGTGCCATCTTCATGAACTGACCCGACCGGCGCAGACCTGATTCCATCGTGCTTCGACCACGACCTTGATAATAGTTAATGTACTGTTGGATTAGCGGATTGATGGTGAAGGCAAAATTCACGTTCTGCTTCGCTTGTTCGAGCGCAAGCACGTCATCAGCAGAAACGTTTTGCTCCTGGGGTGTCAGGACAAGTTTACTGAGTTCATCAAGCGGCGATGGCTCAAACTTCTGATCGACAAATCCTATTTGCTGAGGCGCGGTTGGCGTCGCCGTACCTTCACCCTTGTGAGCTACCAACTCAATCACATTAGCCGTTCTCGATGGCGCAGTTTGCGGCACCTCTTCGCGGTAAATCCGTTCGACCAGTTCCAGGTAATACGTCTGAAGTTCCTGACTAGCTCTAACGTCAATACCGGATGTGAGGATTTCGTCTACCGCCTGATCAAAATCGTCTCGAGCCTCACTGCGTTTACCGGCTTCCAGATTGAGTTTGCCCTTTCTGAAGGAGTCTTCGGCTTTCTTAATGATCTGAACAACTCGCGGTGCTGCTTTCTCGACCTCCGTTTGAATGTCGCGAGCAGACGAACCACCAGCCGGGATCTGCCCATAAACAGCAGCAGTCGACAGCGCGAGCGTTCCCATTAGCGTTACGCGCGCTATCAAGGTCGGGCAGGTCGGTTTCATCAATCGTTCGTCCCCTTTAAATGCTAGTAGTGCGAAAGCAAACTGGTCTTACCAGGAGTCCGTCGCGGTATCCAAACTTGAGGTCCTGGGCTTCTTGACATTCGAGGATTGGACGTCCGAAATGCCTCTGTACGAAGCCAAAAATCACCCGGAGATTATCACACGATTTTCCGGGGTGTCAAACTAGTCGTCATCGTGAATAGACTGCAAAACGGTGAACTTTTCCACGGAATAGTCGCCGTCCAAACTACAGATGCCGGTCGATCCATAGAGGTTGCGCCGCCTCTACAAACGGAGTCGCGGACTCTATTATCAATTAAACTGAAGGATTGAATTAGTACAGTATCGGGTTCAAATGTGATCATTCGCTTGAGATTACGTCCGTTAAGCAAACCTTTACTTCGCCTCATATCTCAAAAAGCCAGTTTGGAACAGACATTGCTGAGACGCCGTGGTAGTCTTCTAGGCACGCAGGTCTCCCGATAGCAATCATAGAATTTCATCTCCCTGGAACTGGTCAAAAACAAATGTCTACTGCAGTAATAACTGAATTCCCTTTGCGCAAACGTCCTGAAACTGCCCGGCTGCCCGCCTTGCTTCCGACAGCTGAGGGTGCCACTCGCCTGTTCTTTAACCGAGAGTTGAGCCTGCTTGAGTTTCACAGACAAGTATTGGAAGAAGCCCTTGACGAAACCAACCCATTGCTGGAGCGATTGAAGTTCATCTCAATCTTTTCGTCAAATCTGGATGAATTCTTCATGATCCGTGTCTCGGGACTGAAAGAGGAGTTAGAGGAAAACGTTACCGAATTATCTCCGGATGGAATGACTCCCAGCGAGCAACTCGAGGAAATCAGAAAGCGCCTGGCGCCGATGCTGGAGCAGCAAACGAAATGTGTACAGGAACAGATTTTTCCTGAACTTGAAGCGGCCGGCATACAACTGGTGAGATACGACTCATTGCAGCCGGAAGAGCAGGGGGCCTTGAACGACTATTTCATGGAAAAGGTGTTTCCGATTCTGACCCCCTTAGCCGTTGACCAGAGTCACCCGTTTCCTTACATTTCGCCGCTTAGCTTGAACCTTGGCTTGATGGTGGAAACTCCCGCTGGTCACTCACTCGCTGATCCGAAACACAAGCACGAGCCGCGCTTTGTCCGCATAAAAGTTCCTTCTTTAGTGCCGCGCCTGGTTCCGGTGGGAAAACTGGAGACCAAATTCGTTCTTCTGGAAGAACTGATTGAAGCAAATTGCGCTTCTCTTTTCCCAGGAATGATTACGGGCGCTTGTCATCGGTTTCGTGTAACTTGCGACGCAGATATCGACATACGCGAAGACGAGGCGCGGGATCTCCTGGGTGTAATTCAACAGGAAGTGCGTCAGCGTCGCTTTGGTACGCCCGTCCGGCTGGAGGTTTCTGCCGGGATGCCACCAGAAATGATTACCTATCTTACTGAGTCGCTGGGTCTCGAAGCGGAAGACGTTTACTCAACTGAGAGCCCGTTAAACTTGCCGGACCTCTTTTCCCTCTACGACCTGAACCGACCCGATCTCAAGGACGCGCCCTTTTGCGCGACGGCACCGGAATGGAATCAACAGCGGTCGGTCTTTGATGTATTGAAGGAACGCGACATCCTCCTGCATCACCCGTTTGACTCGTACGACAGCGTTACCAAGTTCATCAACGACTCAGTAGATGACCCGGATGTAGTTGCCATAAAGATTTGCCTCTACCGCACCGGTCCCGAGTCACCTATTCCTCCCGCACTCATTCGCGCAGCGGAGAAGGGGAAGCAGGTAACCGCACTCATTGAGCTGAAAGCGAGATTTGATGAGGAACACAACATCGAATGGGCTCGCAAACTGGATGAAGCGGGAGTCCATGTGGTTTACGGAATTCTCGGTTTGAAGACACATGGGAAGCTAACGCTTGTCGTCCGACGCGAAGGCGATTCGCTAAAGAGATATATGCACCTCGCTTCGGGTAACTATAATCCGACTACCTCCTGCACCTATACGGACGTGGGCCTGTTTACTGCCGACGAAGAAATAGGCGCAGACGCGAGCGAATTTTTTAATTACTTGACCGGTTGCTCTCGACAAACCGAGTATCGAAAGCTGTTGGTCGCGCCAGTGAATCTTCGCGAAAAAATGACTGCGCTCATCGAGCGAGAGATTGTTCACAGCCAGGAGGGAAAGCCGGCTCACATTGTGGCAAAAATTAACCGGCTGGCTGATAAGCAAATCATCGAAAAACTATACGAGGCTTCGCAGGCAGGCGTGAAAATTGATTTGATTGTGCGCGGAATCTGCATGCTGCGTCCCGGCGTCGGAGGTCTATCTGAGAACATCAAGGTGCGAAATATCATCGGTAGATTCCTCGAGCATAGCCGAGTCTTCTATTTCACCAACGGTGGCGAGGAAGAAGTTTATATTGGCAGTGCGGATTGGATGTCCCGCAACTTAAAACATCGTATCGAAGTAATAACTCCGGTTTCGGATCGAGCGTTAAAGCGCTATCTCATTCACGAATTGTTGGCCGCTTATCTTCGCGACAATGTAAAGGCTCATAAGCTACAACCTGACGGCTCTTACGGGCCAGTCCCGCGCGCTGCGGGGGAAAAACCCTTTAGCAGTCAAGACTATTTCATTGGACTACTTTCCGCGCTTCCAAGCTAGGTTGAATTAACTTCAATCAACAACAAAAAAGGCCGCTCGATTTGAGCGGCCCTTTGCTTATAGCGTTCTAGCTCCGTTAACGATTGATAGTGGCGGCACTCGTCGCTGCGATCCCACTTCCAGCAGGTTGTGCCTGTATCTGTCTCCAGTAATCCTGAACGAAGTCTTTCTGTTTTCCGTGACCGTTGCTGGTGTAAAAGTCGTACTGCAACATCTCAGCGTATGCCTGGTCGTAGTTCCAACGATCATGGTTGAACCGGTATACAGCGCCCATTATTCCGGTACGATGTCGGCCGCCCGCGCAGTGCAGGTAAAACTTGCCAGTGGCCGGGTCGCTAGTTACCCTCAAAAATTCATTTATCTGTTCCGTGCTTGGATACGCTTTGTCAACGATTGGAATGTTTACGTAGCGCATTCCCGCAGCCTCAACGGCAG
>DATLBQ010000251.1:0-6995 GCA_035526805.1 Pyrinomonadaceae bacterium | reverse complement strand
TCGCCAAAGTAGTAGGTCAACGTATACGAGGTGACGCAAGCCCCCCATGCGGCACAGGCCCAGTTGAAGAGAACCGTCGAAGGCTTTCGGCAATACGTACTGCGAAGAGATGAGAGGAAGGCCTCAGTGGCCGCCATCAGAATTGCGGCCTCACACCCATAGAGCAGCAGGGTTAGAAAGATAAACGTATCAGAGACTGAAATCCAGGAACCAAACTGCGGTATCTTGATTGTGATTCGCGAACTAAGAAGGCCGGTAATGATGACTAGAACACATAGCTTTAGATCGATAATTTTTGGGTTAATACGGGCCGCCGCCAGGAAATAGATCAAGCCACCGGCGGCAACCGTTGTCCAGATGTACGGTTGCACCAGCTTACTGCTTCTAATATGTAGATTAAGTAACATCGAACTAGGCGGGGAAGAAGTACTTACATAGCGACGGCAAACGCACCCCAGAGATCACTTTCGTGATTAAGGTCCGTTGCCTGGAACTGACTTGAAGTAGCCTCGGTTGCAACGTGCGATCTGCTACCAACACCGTGCAGAGGATATACGTTGGCGAGTACGGTTCGCATTCTTACCTGGCCCAACAGAGTTTCAACGTAACAATGAAACTGATGAAGCACAGATTCCAGGTCAGGCGCCGTTGTGCCTACCAGTTTGATTCTTTCGCAAAAACTCTCGAATTGCGGCCAATCCGAATACATCAGGCACTCCAAACTCTCATCGCGAAACCTGTCAATACTCGTCGATAAAAGAAGCCGCGTACTCTCGTTGCAGCCTGCCTCGCAAAGCTCGATGAACTTTAAAAGTTCTGAAAGGTCTTTACAAAGTTTCAGCGACTGGCGGTATCTCATGTCAGAAGTATTAAACAATCGCGAGCCAGGCAGCTCGGGATCAAAAACCATCGCCAATGTGATCGTTGATTGCTGAAGGCAGTTTGTCAGCACGTCGTGAGCGCGATACAACTTACCCACCCTCACCTGAACATTCGTCGTTCGCGTTGCCTGTTCTTGTGACTCAAATGCACGCTGCAGATCGTGATTGACGGCGAAGGCGATTCCGTCGAGAGTGTCGATTAAGTCGTTGCTCATTCCTGCGCAGTTCATACCATCCCCTCGAATGAAATCTACGAGCAGCCGCGTCTCGCCGTGGATGAGCTCAAACAATGCAAAAGTTTCGTCCGCAGCGTCCGCCTGACGCAGGTAGCGTTCAGCCAATGTGAGGCACTCGATCAATCGCAGCAGGTTCCCGAATACCACGCCTACGACTTTCCGAACATCCGAAGATTCTATTCCCGTTAGCACTCGATCGATTTCGAGGCAACAACTCGAGTTGGCTTGGGGGTGTAGACTTATAACTGTATCCAGCTCAGGCATGACCGTAAGGGCTTCCGTTGTGCTCTCGTTTGAATTAGATGTCGATAGGATCATTTCCGCACATTGACCTTTTATTCGGGGAGTCTATTTCAGGAAAATCGTGTCGTAGACCGTGCGCAAGTGGTAACCCGCCTGCTTGTAAAATCTTTGGGCATCCTCATTTTCATCGTTGACGAAAAGGCAAATAGACTTGGTTCGCCATAAAAGCATTCTGGCAAGCTGCGACATACACCGTCGTCCATAACCTTGTCGGCGCGCAGCCGGATTCACCCACACGCCTTCGATGTAGGTAGTATCCGGCGTTTCGGCGACAACTTCAGCTTTGAATTGCAGCTTGCCATCCTCGGTCAATACCCAGGTTCTTCCTTGTGCTATGCGGCGAGCATAACGTTCATGGAAACCGGCGCTGTCCTGTAGTCTGGGATCGACGCCACTCTCTTCGAGCGCCATTTCAGCATGGACCGGCATAAGCAACGGCAAGTCCTCAGCCGTTGCACGTCGCAGATTTGATACTTTTGAAACCTCAGCGGGCCAGCGGAGTTCGAAAAGTAATTCGCGACAAGCACGTCGCATCGGCTGGCCTTCGACTGCGTAACAGGACCAGAACTTCTCGATGCGATTCTCTTCACACATGATGAGGTGGACTGCATTGCAGCGCTGAGCCGTTTTTGCGAACGCCTGCAATGCTTGATCGCTGGATGTTTCCAACAGCGTGGCGTGGCCGATCAGAGCTACTCCTTCGAGTTCGCCCATGTGGCCACGATAACCGTAAAATGTTCCGCGATTCAGCTGGCTTTCAAGGCCGTTGTCGCGAATCATTCCGGCCAGGTAAGCCGTATGAATCGAGCAGCGTTCGAGAAACGTGAGCACCTCAGCCTGCTCAGAATTTCGCAGCACATCCACTCCCCCGGCTCCGATGAGCGGAAGATAATAATCACTATTTGGGTTTGTTAGGGAAGAAGGTTGCATGATTGACATGGGTCCGGCAGATGGTAAGTGTTTAGAAGCTATCGCATGAACGTCGTCGCGTCGCCTTGTATCCAGCCGTCGGCAACTAGCACGCCATCCGATATCAAGACGCCGTCACTAATTAGAACTCCATCCGCCAGCAAGACTCCGTCAGCGAGGAGAACACCGTCGGCGAGCAGTACACCCGAGGGCAGCAAATTCACGCCGGTACCTAACGTCGTGCCGTTACTTGTCATAATGCAGTCGGAAATCAGAACGCCGCTGGAAACCATTGTCTGGTCGGAAATCAATACACCATTGCTGAGAGTGGTTGCATCGGAGATGAGCACGCCCAGATCGTAAATTTGCTGGTACTTGGTAATCAGAGAAGAACCCTTAGCGTAGCCCTGGTCTGCGATAACACCTTGCGACCAGGTGAAAGTAGTCCCGTCAATCAAGGACTGCGCGGATGGAGCAGAAGCTGTGAGCATTGCAGCTCCGAGAGCGGTGGAGTTTGTGAGGTCAGTGCGCACCAGCTTCGCAAGCTTGATTGCGCCTTCGATATTTAACTGACCGGCACCTTGCTCAAGCATGTTCATGTTTGGCAGTTGTTGCGCGGTATAACTCAAGATCATTTTGACCATATTCGGAGTCAACTTGGGATTGGCCTGAAGCAGCAAAGCGGCGGCGCCGGACACTAGCGGGGCGGAGACCGACGTTCCACTGAGGTACATCATTTTCTGAGTAGTTTTTCCTGGGGCCAAGCCAGTTTCCAAACTCGGAGTGGTGGAAACCAGGTAGTTATTAGCAGCCTCAGCAAAGATCAACTTATTGCCGGGCGCCACGAGGTCAGGTTTGATCAGATTGTCGTAATGACGAGTGCCGAACTTGTCGGTCCAGAAACTTCTGGTCGGTCCACGTGAGCTATAGGACGTCACTACGTCGTCGTTACGAGCGTTCGTGCCGAATGAGTTGGTAGCTCCAACCGTGATGGCGGAAGGTTCGTTACCAGGAGCGTGAATCGCGCCATATTGCTTGCGGCCGAACGCGTCCTTGCCGTCGTTACCGGCGGCGGCAACAATAACTATTCCCGCATCTACGAGTTTCCTCGCCGCGAGGCAGAGCGGATCGTTTTTGTAAGACGAAATCGCCGGCGCCCCGAGGCTTAGGTTGGCCACGCGAATGTTGTAGGCGACACGGTTGGAATAGATCCAGTCGAGAGCTGAAAGAACCGCCGACGTAGAACCGAAACCCTGCGAATTAAGCACGCGAAGATTAATGATGTTCGCGTTGGGAGCGATGCCGGTGTAATTGCCGCTAAAGAGACTGCCATTTCCGGCCGCAGCGGTTGCTACATAGGTGCCATGTCCAAATGGGTCATCGATGCGATTCTCTCCGGTGAAATCCTGGCTATGCACAACTCGCGCTCCGACTGATTTGTGTTCTGCATAAAGTCCGGAATCGAGAATCGCAATGCCTATTCCTGTTCCATCAAGCGTGTAAGCGGCGCCACTGGGACTTACCTGACTACGAACGTCATCAGCACCGGTTGTGGAAGTAACGTGTCCAAGAGAACTCACCTCTTCATCAAGACTGACAAACCTTACTTCGTCGAAACTTGCGAGTTCGTTGACAACACTTGCGGGCAGCTCAATAGAATAGGCGTTGAAGTTTTTGAATATTTTATTAACGCGGATGCCATTCCTGTTTAACAACGCGTTTAGTGGACCACTGACGGTGTTTCCCAGTTGCAGGATGACGCTCACCGTTTCAACGCCGTTCGAGCTTGTACCCATACGCGTTAGTAAGTTGTCCGCTACCTTCGCCTTAATTACATTCTGATCCGGTGCGGCGGCGGCATCGTTAATTACGGGGCCACTGCCGAGCATTGCCAGAACCAGAGCAAGGGAGAGGATAAAGCTGGTTAGGGTGGGGGTCTTTGTTCTCTTCATCATAATTACTTTCAATTCGCCGAAGTTCTTATAGTTACCGGTTTGAAAACACTTTCCGGGCGCAGCCCATTTGGCAACGACCGTGCCATCACGTTTGAGGGGGGCCCAAAACGATTTCGCCTTGATTTTGCTGGGGATTAACGAGTTTCGCTGCCTGCCGGGGTACCGGTCTCACAGGTCAATCTGATGGAATGACCAGTTCAATTTGATAGGATGGCCATCATGTTATTGACCCAACTTCCCGATGAGATCGAGAGCTATCGCGACCGATTCTGGCGACGCGAACCCGAGCTGCGAGTTGAGGAAGCGCTGGCAGCCGAGCGATTCATAGACGCCGTGGGCTTCTGTGCCGCAATGACAGACGCACGGCGACCAGGACCGTCGTTATACATCGCCGTTTGCGGACGACGAGACGCTCATATGCCGCGCAACGTTCAGAAGGATCCCGAAAGTAGTTTGACGTGGACCATCAAAGACGGACTGGTACGACGCGGCCGGGTTTACTATGGAAAGCTGCGAGGAAACCGTTCGATCTTCATAACACGAAGATTGGTTCCTCATTTCAACGCCGTGTTTGGTGTGAAACGAAAACAAGAAAATACGGTGTTGTCAGAACCCGCGCAGGACGTGCTAAGAGTTTTGCGAAAAGAATGGGAGATGGCGACGGCTGACCTTCGCGGCGCAAGCGGAATTAGGGTGCGAAGCACTTTTACTAAAGCCATCGATGAATTGCAAAAGACCTTCAAAATCGTTCCCGGAGAAATAGTTTATGAACCGAAGTTCACTTATATCTGGTCGCTGGCGGAAGGCAGATTTCACGAGGAATTGGCGAACACCATTAACAGGGAGTACGCCCTGAAAGAAATTGCGCGGGCTTACTTGGTGGGAGCGGGGATGACGATGCGGGGTGAACTCGCGCGGGTCACCGGACTTTCGAATCCAGACGCCGGTATTGGTAACTGGGCACTCGTAGATGAAGGGTTTGCTTTGCGACTTGCCCCGGGGATTTACTGTCTAAAAGAGGGTCTTAACTTTCCAGGGTAGATTCCGGTTATTTGCGTTGACTGCCCGGGTGAATCAGTTTGTTTTTTCAGGAGACGGCTGCGGCTTCGTTTCACGCAGCGCCGCCTCTTCCAGACTGGCAATCTCCAACGCGAGTGGGAAATGTGCTTGCGAAGCCTCCAGACGTCCTAGCATCAAATCCGTTTCACTTTGACTAAGTTTGCGGTTCGCCGCCGCCTCGATAGTCTGCAACCGAGCTTTGGTTTCAGACAACCTGGCGGTCGCTTCCTGGCGAAGCTTCTCGGAGCGCTGCCGATCGGATAACAAGTCATTGAGCAGGTTATTGGTATCGATGCCTCGGATGTTGCGTGTGCGATTTATTTGTCTCTCAATCCTCAGAGTTTCTCCGCGCGCTCTGCTAATGATTCTGGTTGCGGTCAGCCGTGCGGCCAGCGTCTCGCAGTACGCGTCTGCTAAAAGAGGATTCTTCTGCTTGAGTTCTGCCCACGTCTTCCGCTCCTCCGACGTTAGCTCTGAAGCGAACCACGGCACCTCCTCTGCTGTTATACCATCAAGGGCAAGTCGATCTCGTAGCCGGCTGTGCCAACGCCGGCGGTATAAGAAAAGCATAATCAGAAGAAGCAGCCCGACAACTAAACCCAATCCCAATGAAACAAAGGATAGTAAAAGATATATGGCAGCGGTGTCGGTGGCGGCAGCCGCCATAAACAAAATCAAGAAGATGATGGGAACAGGAAGCGTGACAGCCAACAGCGATAGCCAGGGAGCCCAGCTAAGTACCTGCGATATGCGCCCGTCACCCGCCTTTAATTTTCCTGTTCTTTTCTCGAGCATAATTTTACTGTCGAATCGGTTGGTCGAGGGTTAAGCGTGATCTTAGCCGTTAACCTTTCGGTTCACCAGCTTCTTGTTCATCGTATCCATAGTGAAGGGCAGCTGCCGATGAGCTGTCCGTTACAGATGCTTGTATAATGCCCTTCAATTATTCGAGGGTAAATAGGAGCAGATATGACGTCAGTCCCAAGAGATAAACCAATTGCCTGCATCTTAGCGATGTTGATTTCTCTAATTGGAACGCCCAGTGCCATCGCACAGTCACGGAGTGATACGGGTAACTCTACTTCCTCGGGTATTCCGGCCAGACCCGTAATTATTCCACTGACGATTCGCATTAAGGGACAGATAATCCCGAGTGAACTCGAATTGCGAACGTTGTACTTAACCGTCAGTGAGGATGGCGACCCGCAAACGGTTCTGTCGATTCGAGCAATGGGTACAGGCGCGCCGATAAATTTGATGGTGTTAATCCAGGATGACGTCGTTTCTTCCGTCGGGCTTGAAACCAGAGCACTGGCTGAGTTCATCCGGCGGCTGCCGCGTGGGTCGCGCGTATCAATAGGATATTTACGAACCGGCAGTTTGCAAGTGCGTCAGAAATTTACCAATGATTTGGAGAAGGCGGCAATGTCTCTGCGAGGCCCATTAGGGGTGGCAAGCGCCGCTCCTTACAATCCCTATGTTGAGGTTATCGAAGCTTCCAAACGTTTCGATTCGCAACCCGCGGGCCGCCGCGCTATCCTGCTCATCTCTGATGGTTTGGATGTTTCACACGGAATTGACTCCAGCGGCCCGACGCAAAGTTTGGATCTCCAACGCGCAATAACAGAGGCGCAGCGCCGAAGCGTGGCTGT
>DATLBQ010000250.1:0-6642 GCA_035526805.1 Pyrinomonadaceae bacterium | reverse complement strand
CACACAGCCTTCGGTGCTCGTATCGCTCAAGTCGGTAGACGTTGCCGTCGGCTCGCTCATCTCCGCAGTCATACTTGACGATCGTGGCGGCGGCGGTGGCGGTATAGGGGAACCCGGCGTGTAGACGTCGCCGGCATTTGCTGGAACACCCAGTGCCAAGGCAAGAAGGGCCGTCATGCAGAGTGCTTTCAAGGTTTTCATCGTGTTTTTTTCTCCTACTCAGTTTAGGGTTGGGAAGGCAGTTGATCACGAAGATGGAAGTCCAACTGCTGGGTCTTCGACGAGGCGCATGATAGCTGCCTACCAAACTACATGCAAGATTTCTTGCATAGCAATAAAGGGGTGACCTCACATGAAATTAGATTCCATAGTTTCATCACGAGAAAACGACGCAACCATCGACCTTAGTCTCCGTGCTCAGGCCGCTTGCGCACGCGCAAAAGAGCGTGAGGAGGCGGGCGAATTTGAAGAGGCGCGGGAAGCGATAAGCGAATTTTGGCAGCGTATAGGCGAGCGTCCGCAGGTCAAGGGTCTGGACGAGATTGCGCGAGCGGAAGTCTTTCTACGGTCTGGCGCCTTATCCGGCTGGATAGGCAGCGCGCGCCAGATTTCTGGTGCCCAGGAGATCGCCAAAGACTTGATCTCTGAGAGCGCGGCAACGTTTGAAAAACTTGGATTGATTGAGCGAGTGGCAGAGGCTCGCATCGACCTGGCAATTTGTTACTGGCGCGAAGGCGCTTTTGATGAAGCGCGCATAACTCTCGATGATGCACTACTCCGATTAGGCAATCTCGACAGTGAGCAGAGGCTTAGGGCTTTCCTGAACAAAGCCATCGTCGAAAGCATCTCTAACCGAGGCCGGGAGGCGTTGCGATTGCATCGCCAGGCTGCTCCGCTGTTTGAAGCCAGCAGTAACGATTCGCTCAAGGGCAAGTTTCATAATGTTTATGGCCTGGTGCTGAAGAATCTGGGTTTTGCAGAGCACCGCGACGATTACATAGATCAAGCCCTGATCGAGTTTTCAGCAGCAAGCTTCCATCTTGAGCAGGCGAACCACAAACGCTTTCAAGCCGTAGTTGAAAACAACCTGGGCTTCTTGTTTGTTCATTTGGGAAGATTTCAGGATGCTCACGACCATCTCAATCGCGCTCGCGCTATGGCGGTAGCTTTGAAAGATGAAGGTTTGGTGGCTCAGTTCGACGATTCGCGCGCCCGGGCCTTTATCGCTGAAGGTCAATTCTCCAGGGCAGAAGCAATCGCGCGAGGGTCTGTGAAGGCACTGGAACAAGGCGATCAATTATCCATGCTTGCGGAAGCACTGACCACACACGGTACCGCTCTCGCTCGTTTGGATAACTTTTCCAAAGCTCGTGCTGCGTTTGAAAAAGCCATCCGCACGGCCTACAACGCGGGCAGTTCTGAGAGTGGTGGCGTCGCCGCGCTTTCGCTGGTTGAGGAATTGGCAAAACACCTTCCATTCACTGAATTGCTTGCCTTCTATCGCATGGCAGAACTGGAACTGGTCAACTCGCAGAATCCGGAGATCCAAAATCGGCTTGCAAAATGTGCCCGGCTTCTACTCTCAACCCAGTCGCTAAGCAACGTGGAGGAGGTTAACCGGGCTTCTGAATCGATTGGTAGTGAACCGAGTCTTTCGGAACCGTCTTCCAAAGAAATCGCTCCTTCAACTTCATCGTTGGAAACTACGCTGGAAGCACGGGTGCTGCGGTATGAGGGCGAACTGATCAAGGCTGCCCTGGAGGCATCTGACGGCAGCATCACACGTGCAGCTCGAATACTGGGAGTCACGCATCAGGGACTTGCTTTCATCCTTAATGGACGGCAAAAGAGTTTGCTTCCGTCTCGAAAACCCGCAAAAAAACGGAGGCGAAGCATTATCCGTTTTCATTGAGCGATCATTTTCGTTTGTAACGCGTGTGCCATGCCTTCCTAAGACTACCGGGGCAACGTCGCTCGTTCGTTTGCTGTCTAAATCCAGGCTCCCATCACATTCCGCAATATCTCCGGGCGATTAATTGATGACGTTAAAACTCCTGTCCCTGGTTCTCGTATTGTTCATTTTTGCAGCTGAAGGCGTGCCACAGGGCAGCGGCCGTAGAAGCAGAGGACGACCGGGAGTGGCCGAAACCTCCAAGCCTCAGCCCACTCCGCAATCCCAGCCGACACCAGTGGCGGCCGCGATCTCCTCGGTCTCCCGTGGTCCCATTCCGCTCGCGACATTAAACGGGCAAACCATCACCATGGCGGACATCGATCCGAAAGTTCGCTCTGAAGTTGAAACCCTCGACGCTCGGATCGCCGAGGCTCGCAGGCAGGTCCTGGAACTACAAATCAACACGCTGCTGCTCGAAAGTGAAGCGGCCAAAAGGCGAATCACTCCACAACAACTATACGAGCTTGAAATCGCGAAGAAGATACCCGAACCGGGCGCCGCGGAAATTGAGAAGTTAATCCAGGACAACCGTAATCAGATCTCGGAAACAGACCCAGCTGTGGTACGGCAGCTGGCAGTTGCATATTTGAAGGACGAGCGCCAGACGAAGATAACCGATGAATTTCTTAAGCGTCTGCGCGTGTCATATCCGGTGGTAAATGTTGCTTCCGCGACTGGCACCCTGCCATTGGCCTCGACAATTGTCACCGTCGGCGGTCGGCCCCTAACTGCGGGAATAATGGAGGAAAGGCTGAAGCCAATAATCTATAAGCTGAGGCTCAACAGTTACAAGCTTACCAAAGAAGCTCTGGATCGCACCGTCTACGATTTACTGTTATTAGCAGAATCAAACCGACGCAACGTGCCTCCGGAAGAGATCGTGCGCAAGGAAATATCGGAGAAGGCGCACGCACCAACTGAAGCTGAGGTGGCAAAGTTCTATTCCGAGAATAAGACGCGAATCTCGGGTGAACTCGCGACCGTCCGTCATCAGATTGCTTCTTATCTGCAGGAGGAGGAATTGCGACGATTGGAGCAGGAGTTATCAGCACGACTGCGGGCCGGCGCCAACATTCGAATGTTGATTTCCGAACCGGTGGTGCCAATTCAAGTGATAAGTGCTGACGATGATCCGTCTCGAGGTGATGCCAACGCGGCAGTAACGATCGTCGAGTTCACAGATTTTCAGTGTCCTTCATGCGCGGCGATGCAGCCAATTCTGGATGAGGTCCAAAAGGTCTACGGCAATAAAGTAAAACTGGTGGTCCGTGACTTTCCCTTGAACATGCATGTGAATGCGTTCAAGGCCGCTGAAGCGGCTAATGCCGCCCATGCTCAGGGAAAATTTTTTGAATATACTGCGCTACTTTTCCAGCGACAGAAGGCCCTGGATGTTGGTTCGCTTAAAAAATATGCGAGCGAGTTGGGCCTGGACCGTGCGCAGTTCGATACCGCTCTTGATGGAGGCAAATACGCCGCCGAGGTCAAGCACGATATGGACGACGGCAACATTTATGGCGTGGACAGCACACCGGCGATCTTCGTAAATGGCATGGCCCTTACCGAGATGAGTATTGAAGCCCTGCGAGCTTTGATAGATAGACGTCTCGCCGCCGCCAACTCCGCTCCCAAGACCTCGACCAAATAGTTGTAATTTCAGTGGTCCCAGGTAAGTTCTAATGCGGGAGACGGCCCCCTTGGAACGCGGCGTGCTGCACCCTGAGGTAAGTCCCAGACATAGCAGTCTTTTCATACAGGACCGGCCATATTCTTCCGGATCGAGCAAGGTCTAGTACAATCAATCGTCCCCAAAGCCCCCATTCGAATTGACGCCCGAATAGAGGAAAATCGGATGGTCTCGCTCAAACCCGAACGCCTCAAACGATACAAAGACGTCGCACTTTTACTCGTCAAGTATGGCCGCTCGGATTTAGTAAAGCAGGCGGGGCTCGCGGACCATGTCGATCTCGACCAGTCAGCCCTCGAGAGTGCGCCACAGGCTGAAGAGTTGGCGGATGATCTTGAGAGACTTGGTCCAACCTTCATCAAGTTGGGGCAGCTGCTTTCGACGCGTGCCGACCTTCTGCCGGGGCCTTACCTGGAAGCTCTCTCGCGTCTGCAGGATCAAATTGAGCCATTTTCATATGAGGAAGTTGATCGCATTGTTTCAGGCGAACTCGGCGTGCGCATCTCTAAAGCATTTGCCGAATTTGATCGCGAACCGCTTGCCGCTGCTTCGTTGGCCCAGGTACATCGTGCGCGCATGCGCGATGGCCGCGCCGTGGTTGTTAAGGTGCAACGTCCTGACATTCGCGATCAAATAGTTGAGGACCTTGAAAGCCTCGGCGAGATGGCGCAGTTTCTCGATTCTCATACTGAACTGGGTAAGCGGTATGAATTTGGACATATGCTGGAGGGATTGCGCTCCAGCCTGTTGCGCGAACTGGACTTCAAGCTCGAGCTCAACAATCTCATCACCTTTAGCGAAAACCTCAGAGAGTTTGACCGGCTGATCGTCCCGGAGCCGATCGATGATTTCTGCACCTCCCGCGTGCTCACGATGGAATATATACCGGGAAAAAAGATTACGGAGTTGAGTCCCTTGCGTCTGATGGAGATCGACGGGCCCGGTCTCGCTCGCGAGTTATTTCGTGCTTACCTGAAGCAAATGTTGCTCGACGGCTTCTTCCATGCAGATCCCCATCCTGGCAACGTCTTTATGACAGACGACGACCGCATTGCCTTGTTGGATCTCGGCATGGTTGCGCGCTTGCTTCCCGGTTTTCGCGATAACGTGCTGCGGCTGTTGTTGTCGATCAGCGAAGGGCGCGGCGAAGATGCTGCCGAGGTCACCATTCGCATGGGTGAGCCAAAGGAGCGGTTTGACAGAGCTGACTTTACGAAGCGTATTGCCGCGCTTGTTTCAGAACATGCCGGCACAAGCCTAAGCGGACTTAATGCGGGCCAGGTGGTGCTGGATATAACCAAGATTTCGGCAGACTGCTGGTTTCGTCTCCCCGGCGAATTCACGATGGTCGCGAAGGCGCTACTGAATTTGGACCGCGTCGTGTACGTGCTCGATCCGAGCTTTGAACCCAGCGCCATCATTCGCCAGCGCGCGATGGAAATACTGCAACGCAATCTGTTACAGAGTATGGCTCCCGGAAATTTAATCGGAGGTGTGGTTGAGCTAAAAGAGTTTGCCGAAAAACTGCCGGGCCGCGTTAACAAGATTCTCGACACGATCGGCAATAACGAATTCAAGGTTGATATTAACGCCATCGACGAGAAGGTTGTGCTCGAGGGACTGCAGAAAGTTGCCAACCGCATCGCGATGGGTCTGGTGCTTGCATCTCTGATCGTTGGCGCGGCTATGTTGATGCGGGTGGAGACGAATTTTAAGATTTTGGGTTATCCGGGCTTCGCAATGATCTTCTTTCTGCTCGCCGCCATCGCCGGCGTCGCGTTGGTGGTCACAATTGTGATGACTGACGTTAAGGCGCGCAAGATCCACGAAAGTAAGAAGTGGTGACAACGCTGCGCCTATGGCGCGTTCCCGCCTTTTCGCAGTGCTTTATTGGTTGAGGCTTCGCCCCTGATTAACTTCGGAGGGGGGTCTCTAAATTCGTGAAGGCCTGCGGAAGGAAGAGCCTTTCCGCACAGGAAGGCGGCGAAGCCGCAAACAACTCACGGCGTTTGTTTTTGCGAGGTCGGAACGGGACAACATCACATGCAGGTAGCTAGCGAGAAAAAGCTAAGCCGCGCCATAGTCCGTCCTCCCGGCGCATGCTTTGTCGCCGGCCTCACCAGGGCGACGCTGGGCCTACCGGATTATCAGCGCGCGCTTCGGCAACACGCTGCATACTGCGAGGCGCTGGAAACCTCTGGTTTAACCCTAACGCGCCTCGAAGCTGACGAGCGATTTCCCGATTCAACTTTTGTCGAAGACACAGCCGTAATGATTATCACTTATGACGGCGGAAGTGATTCGCGCTCGGAGAAAAATATCTGGCGGTCGATCCTAACCCGGCCCGGTGCGCCAAGTCGTAGGGGCGAGGAACAAAGTATCGAAGAAATTCTTACCCAATTAGGGTTGGAAACATGCGCCATTTCGCGGCCCGGCACAGTCGACGGCGGGGACATCTGCGAAACGGAGGACCACTTTTTCATAGGGATCTCAGAACGTACAAATGAGGCCGGCGCGTCGCAGTTGGCTGACTTGCTGAAGGCGTTTGGTTACACCTCCAGCATTGTCGATATTCGCGATTTGAAAACGATTTTGCATTTGAAAAGCGGCCTGGCCTACCTGGGAGATAACCGTCTGGTCGTCATTGAGACACTATGGGCCCAAGCTGTCCTTGAGGATTACGATCGTGTCCTTTTAAAAAACGACGAAGCGTATGCGGCCAATTGCGTGCGGGTTAACGATTTTGTGCTCGTAGCTGCGGGTTTCCCTCGGTTCGACCGCAAGTTGCAAGACCTGGGCTACAAAACCCTCGCACTCGA
The DNA here is from genome assembly GCA_035526805.1 of Pyrinomonadaceae bacterium. Lineage (GTDB taxonomy): Bacteria > Acidobacteriota > Blastocatellia > Pyrinomonadales > Pyrinomonadaceae > PSRF01. The sequence continues at coordinate 182 of DATLBQ010000250.1, read as the reverse complement.
AATGAGTGAATTTCAAAAAATGGACGGCGGGTTGAGCTGCCTGTCCCTGCGTTTCTGACAATCCAAACCGTACCCAATTCCGTTGTGCAAAAGCCCTCTTTTCACGGACCCGCGACGCAGGCTTTGCACAATGAGGAAATAAACGAGAGGACCAGCCGTATCAGACCAGAAGCTGTAGCGAC
>DATLBQ010000249.1:0-4414 GCA_035526805.1 Pyrinomonadaceae bacterium | reverse complement strand
GTACGCCTCGACGAGGATACAGGTATCGTGGTTAAGGAGGGAAGCTTCCAGGTCTTTGGATCAGGCGCGGTTTACGTAGCCGACGGCAGCGCTATCAGCTACACGAACGTGGGCGAGGAGGGCTACGACAGGACTCTGTGTCTATTCGACGTGCGGCTTCATGTGCTGGCCAATGGGAGCAGTTTCCACATGCTGTCGCGAACCCCGGTTCGCGGCACCGCTTAATGCTCAAGGGACATCCTTCTCATGAACGTACGAGTGTGCCATCAATGTCGAAGAACTCGTTCTAGAGCGACCCTCGACCATCAATTTTTCCTCATTGCTCCGGATTGGCGCTGGAGTCTAACTGCGCGAGTAATGGAATTCCGCCGGAACATCCTGTGCTGCTTGGTATCGTTCAAAGTCTTCAGCATTCACTCGGTGGGTCCAGCTATTTCTTCATTCTCTGGTGATCCACCCAGCGGTGAAGCGATGACGATCCGCCCGGAACCGCACACGAATTAGGTACTCGCCCACCCGTTCGCTCCTTCGAAGCGGCACTACTTATTTGCATCCCATAGATGGCGAGATCAGGAAAACGGTCGTGGAGAATCGGAACTTCATTCATTCCGGCGGCGTATTCAACGCGTCGGCGGCCTGTATGCCGGCGGCGATCTCAGGAAGGATCCCCAGCTCGACATAGATCGGCCGGACTACTTCGACAAGTTCTTCGCGCTTCGAAGCAAACCAGGCGCCAACCGCAAGGCAGAGAGTTCCGCCCAAAGCCACGGTCAGTGGAGCACCGACCTGGTCTGCTAGCGAGCCAGCAATGAGACTGCCGAAGGGCGCAACCCCGATGAATGACATTGTGTAAAATGCCATGACCCGCCCCCGCTTGTCCTTCTGCACAATCGTTTGCAGAATCGTGTTGCAAGCCGAAAAGATTTGCATCATTGAAAAACCTGTCACTAGCATCAGAAGCAATGACAGCCATAGCCAGTGCGAACTGCCGAATGCGATCAAACCGCCGCCGAAAGTAAGCGCACAAACGGCGATAACGCGGCCCAACCCTACAATGCTCTTGCGCATCGCCAGCGTGATTGCGCTCACTAAAGCGCCTACTCCTGTTGCACCCGTCAAGAATCCAAAGGTATGCGGGCCACCGTGCAGGATAGTGCTCGCAAATACAGGGAGCAGCACTGAATAGGGAATTCCAAACAACCCTATCGCAGCCAGTAAAAGGAGAATAGAGCGGATGGGGGCCGACGCGGTGACGTAATTCCAGCCTTCTTTCAATTCAGCCACAACGCTTTGTCGCGCTCGCCGCGCAGCAGGAGACCCGATATGCATTAGTAGAAGCGAGCCGATCACTGCAATGTAGGTGAAGCCATCGATGAGGAAACAATAACCTTCCCCGGCGAACGCGATGATCATCCCCGCCACCGAGGGTCCAACGAGGCGCGCACCGTTTACCATCGATGAATTGAGTGCGATGGCATTGGAAAGGTCGGCAGGATCTTCAACCATGTCGGTAAGGAACGCTTGGCGAGCCGGCATGTCGAACGCATTTACCGCTCCCTGAAATGCCGTCAGTGCGATGATGTGCCAAATATTGATGCGCCCGGTCAGAGCCAGTGCTGCCAGCGCAAAGGACTCCATCATCGAGAGGAACTGTGTCACTTGCAGGGTTCGATGCAAATTCCAACGGTCAACCCATACACCCGCGAAGGGCGTTAATAGCAGCGCCGGAATTTGCCCGGAGAAACCTACCAGTCCCAATAACCATGCCGATCCGGTTATCCGAAAGATGAGCCAACTTGTAGCAACCTGCGTCATCCAGGTTCCCATCAGCGATAGGCTCTGTCCTCCAAAGAATAGCTTGTAATTCCTGTGCTTCAGCGAACGTAGCGCATACTTCCATCGCGAGCTTGGTTCGTCTGGCGTGTTGATGGCAGGTGGCAAGGTGTTATTGAAGGGCTCTTCCGTCCGAAAGCTGCTTTTGCCGCTACACTTAGACCATCCGACGGCCGCTGGGATACAGTCTCTTTTGATTGTAACGCCTTCGTGCTTTGACAAGCGAAATTTGCGGACGTTGCGGTAAAAGCGGGAGCGATCTGTTCGCACAGCATGCGTGGATAAAATGCAGCCGGAAGTAAAGATCCCTGTGCTTCAACGGCCGACTTGCTCTCGCAGTGGTGGAACTGTAGCAAGTCGCTCCTGAAAAGGGCCCGTCAGCTCTTCCTGTCGCCGCAGTTGAAGATGGTTGTAATCGTTGTCATGCTGACGCTGCTGTGGCCCGCAATCTTGCTGACCTCGATGGCGCTGGCTCCCACTTCCTGCCGGCAGGTGATGTTGGCGCGTCGGAAGGAGTGCAATCCGAAACCAAGGGAAGTCGCATCCCACTTCGCGCGCTGCAGTCTTGACAGCCTTCCTTACTCCTGAGTCCCACATCGGTTTGCTCGGATCTTCATCCTGAGAGAATATCCATTGCTCCGCTCGCGTAATGCCTTTTTTTGTCGAACAATTCCTGGTACCCACTAACCAGTGTTCCCAAGGTCAGAATCTCTTGCTATTTTTGGTCTTCGGAACGTCAATATCACCCCGACAATGCCTTTGCTTGATAAAATCGTGCCCTAATCGCGATTGACGTGATTTAGCCTAGGCCCCAAGACTTCGTAGATGCGCGTTCCTGTGGAGAGGCAGGTTTCACGAATCAGCCGTTGAAAAGTGAGTTCTCGTTTAAATACCTTGCTGTTCCTGGCGATTTAAGGATGCCGACTTTGATTGAATGCAGCTAGAAAAACCGTTCAAGATGCGTTCACGGCCCGTGCACAACGCGTGAACACCGTCAGGTGGTTTCTACGTCCAAGTTGGACTAGGCTCGACGAATTGGCTACCCTCTGAATTCTCCCTTGCTAACAGACGCTGTACAGCGGATAATAAGTTCATGAACCCCTTATTCAAGTCTAATCGCGGCTTTACCTGAGCGTAGGTTCAGGCGTCAGTCTGCCGTCCCCAAAATCCCAAAGCTACTTTTCTGATGCGTCGCGTTCCTGACGCAGCATTGTTTTCGCACTTTAATACTGCTGAAAGGGATACCTTTCAGGAAAGGATCAAGGTACAGCTATGCGGACCCTCCGCTTGATTGTTGGTCTGCTTGTGATCGCATTGGTTGCAAGTGGTCGATTCATGTTTGCGCAAGTCAATGATGTAATCGTCGCCGGCATGGTGAAAGATCAAACTGGGGGGGTGCTCCCCGGCGCGGCCATTACAGTCACCGAGGTGAATACTGGTATTGCCAGATCTACTGTAACGGGACAATACGGTCGCTACGAAGTCGTCGCATTGGGTCCCGGAACTTATCAGGTCCGCGCCGACCTGACCGGCTTTCAAAAGGTGATAACGGAAGAAGTTAAGCTGGCCGTCGGCGATCACCGGACGCTGGATATTGTGATGCCTGTCGGTGAAATGAATCAGCAAGTAACCGTCGCGGCAGATGCTAGCACAGTCGAACCAACACGATCGTCCTTAGCTGGCCTAGTGGAGGACAAGGCCATCCAGCAGTTGCCGCTCAATGGGCGTAACTTCGCGCAGTTAGCCGTGCTGCAGGAAGGCGTAGTTTCATTCACCTCCAATCGCGCAGGATTCTTCGGTGGCAGGAACCTCAAGTTCTCGGTGTACGGCTCGCGATTCAACCAAAACACGTTCCTGCTTGACGGCACGAATGTGAATGACATTTACAACAACTCTCCAGGCAGCGTTGCCGGCGTTCTGCTTGGCGTGGATGCCGTCGCAGAATTCGAGGTCATCACGCACAACTTCAGCGCGGAATACGGCCGGACAGTTGGAGGCATAGTAAATGCGGTGAGCAAGTCCGGCACCAACGAAGTGCACGGCTCCGTGTTCGAGTTCATGCGCAACGACAACCTCGACGCGCGCAACTTTTTTGACCGCTTTGGCAAGCCGGAATTCAAACGCAACCAGTTTGGATTCAGCGTTGGAGGACCGCTCAAGAAAGATAAGACCTTCCTATTCGGCAACTTTGAGACTCTTCGGGATCGGCTGAACACCACCAATGTGGCAACGGTTCCGGACGATAACGCGCGCCAGGGCATCCTGCCGTCTGGAAATGTTGGGGTTGCGCCAAAGGTTGTTCCCTACGTCTCGCTCTACCCGCGTGCTAACGGCCGGAATCTCGGCGGCGGAGCGGCCGAATATCTGTTTGCGTTCAAGACGCCGGTCAACGACGAATTCTTCACCATTCGAGCCGACCACCATTTCAGCGACCGTCATTCCACTTTCGTGCGCTATAACTTCGACAACGCCAACGCCAACCGTTTGCCCAGCATTGCGCCGCTGCCGGTATTCGACGAGATCGAGAAGAGCCGCAATCAGTATGCGACCATTGGCCACAAGATTCTTACGAGTTCACTCG
>DATLBQ010000248.1:0-20163 GCA_035526805.1 Pyrinomonadaceae bacterium | reverse complement strand
CGCTTCACCCCAGAAACTATGAAGCCGGGTCTCCCAAAGTCGATTTGAAAGTTGGACAATGTCCAACGTTTGTATACGAGTTTGGCCTTTGCAGGTTGACTCAAAATCTGACTTAGAAGGGAGTACCCGGTGATGAAGATATTGGCATTGGATTTAGGAAAATACAAGACGGTCGGATGTGATTACGAAGGCGAGAGTGGCCAGCATCGGTTTAGAGGTAGTAGCACCACACCGGCAGCCTTGGCGCAGCTGGTGAGAGAGGTGAAACCAGATCGAGTAGTCATCGAGGTTTGCAATATCGCGGGCTGGGTTTGTGATTTGTTGCGCGAGATGGGAGTTGAAGTCCAGGTAGCAAATACCAGCGATGACGCGTGGCGTTGGCGCAAGGTGAAGAAAAAGAACGACCGCTGCGATGCCTTGAAAGCAGCGCAGCTTTCCGCCGTGAATCAGTTGCGGGAAGTACACATTCCGACAATCGAGGTGCGGCAATGGCGGGCGTTGATTGCGTTTCGGCAACAACTGGTGAAGCGGCGCGGTAAGGTTAAGAACCATATTCGGGATCTGTTGGTTACTGAAGGACAACTGTTGCCACGTGGGGCCAAGTGCTGGACGCAACTTGGGGTGGCGCACTTAGAAGCAATGGCGAAACCGCTGGCGGAAGTAGGCTTGAATGAACTGTGGCGCGGGCAGTTGCAAATAGAGCTGCGGCAGCTGCGCGAAGTGCAAGAGGAAATCGCCATCGCGGAGGAAAAGTTGGATGCAATTGCCGCCGCCGATCCCCGGATAGCCTTATTGCGCACGATACCCGGAGTAGGTCCCCGATTATCAGAAGCGATCGTGGCTCTATTGGATCGACCGGAGCGCTTTCACAAAGCCGGCGAAGTGAGCGCCTACATTGGCATGGTGCCGAAGCAGTTTGATTCCGGCGAAAGTGAGCGGTCTGGAAGGATCACGCGGCATGGCAGTCGGCTGGTGCGCTCATTGTTGGTGGAAGTGGCTTGGGCAGGCATGCGTTATAACCCCTGGGTGCGGCAAACGTATCAACGTATCAGTGGCGGCAAAAAATCACGTAAGAAGATTGCCATCGTGGCGGTCGGCAGAAGACTATTAGTGCGTTGTTGGGCGATGCTGCGTGATAGCACTAGTTGGCGTATCCCTGAGACGCTGGTTGCTTGATGGATGCGGCAGCTAAGGAAGTAATCGCGGAAGTGAGGACCAAGGGGGAACCAAAAACCAGCTTCCTTTGAATCCTGGTTAGGCTCGAGTGGGTAAAGGGAAGGTTCGGAAACGATTGAGATGACGAGCAGCTTGTATAAAGCCTAAACCTAAAGAGTTAGTGCCCCAGAATGAGCCTCGTCGCACCGTTGAATGAGACCACGACCAAAAGCCTGGCTCAGGCAGCTCGTGGAAACTCGAATAGAAGGGTGAACCAATCAACCCGAACTCAGCTCTTGACACGACCCGGCTTCATAGAAGGCTTTATGCTGTCGGCCGCTCCGCGGGCTTTGAAAATTTTTTCGACGAGACACCGCGCTGCTCCGTCGCATCCCCAGGCTACCAGTGGGCGACCAGCGCGTACTCGGCGAAGAGCCTGGGCAGCGCCGTCCGTGACAGCAGCTGTACGCCCGGCACCAGTTCGCCGCGCTCGATCCCGCGGTCGGACAGATCCTCAGTGACGACATACACGGGTATCTTCCGCTTCTCAATCAAGTCCAGGACGTCGCGATCCATCTTCGGAGCCTGGGTCTGCTTCCATTCGCCGACCGTGAGGCCCGGGACGCCCTGACCGGCGACCGCGTAGTTTACTGCGTTGCCGCGCAGCACTACGGTATGTTCCGCACCCGCGCCCTGCATCGCAGCCAGCAGCCAGAGGATGGTGTCATCCTGCTCTTCCATCACGGCCCGATAGGCCGACTCCACGATGTTCAATGTCTTCCTGGCCATGGCTTCACCTCACTTGGTTGGGATGACGAGAACGTTATCCGATGCCTCGATGAATGTGTGGAAGTCGGCCGGCGAGCCGCGCCGCGTGCCCGGCACGAACTCGTTGACGCCGCGCTCGTCGACGCACATGCCACAGTTTACCCAGTCCACCTTGCCGCCGTTCTTCTCGGCTTCGGCCAGCAGGGCCGCGACCTGGTCCTTCGTGGTGGGGTGGTTCTCCTCGGCCACGTCCTTGCCGTGGACGGGGTTCGGGTGCGGCGACTGGCGCACGAACGCCAGGCCCGAGGCCCCCTCGTAGGCGAAGACGTTGATGTTGTACCCGCGTCGGGCGGCGACGTCGAGGATGCGAAACGCCGTGGTCAAGTTCTCCGACTCGTAGGGAGGATCCATGAGCGCGATGGTCAAGGTCTTTTTGGACATGCTTCGTCTCCTAGTGCCAGAGGGTCTTGTAGCCGGCCGCGAGGTGGTCCACCACCACGTCGATGGAAGCCGCAGCGACGCCCTCGGCCAGCTTGGCGATGCCGCGCTCCTGCAACGAGAAGTCATCAGCGAGCACCGTCACCCCGCTCCGCGCCAGCGCGCCGAGCACAGCCGACTGCGCCGACGGGCGCGCCGAGAGTACTCCGTTTTGAGCAAGGAACAGGGTCACCTGGTTGCCGCCTTCGACCAGCCCTTTGGCCAAGTCGTAGTAGTAGCCGACATCGTTGGATTCAAACGGATCGCGGGACTCGATGAGCAGGTAGTGAGCCATCTACGGTTCCTCCTCTCTTGGGATAGGGCAACACTATACAGAGCGTGGGACCAGTCATCAATGTTCAAGCCTGCGAAGCTGGCGCAGAGAGTGATAGCCCCGGGTGAGGCGCAGCCGAGCCTGGGGATCGAGAGCAATACGCTGACGAGCCCCGAAGTGGGCGACAGATGTGAAAGGGGAACGAGTCTGGCGGGTCCTAAACATCTGTCGCCCACTTCGTGGGCTCGGTCATTAGGTGGGCCGTTACCCCAGGCTCGGCTGCGCCTCACCCGGGGCTATCACTCTGACGCCAGCTCCGCTGGCTCGCTGAGTCGTTTAATCCAAGCAAGCTTCGATGCTCGGATAGAAGCTAGACCGCGCCTCACCCGGGGCTATCACTCTGTACGCCCAGCTTCGCCGGCTCGTTGGCTGTTTTCATCCAACTTATCATTAGGAGAGCCCACTTTCCTGCCGTCTCCCAATGGGAGGGGGTGAAGAAATACCTGACCGTAAGATCTGCTCTACCGCTCCAGATGTTGACTTCGTGCTATATTTCTTTCGTTTCCCAAAAGCAGAGGTCAGAGGCCAGAGATCGGAGGTCAGAAGTCAGAACTCAGGACTCAGAACTCTGTTCTTCAACGGAGGTGTGACTAATGGTTCATGAAATGATTGATGGAACGTATCGTCAGACTAATCTGCCGAATGAGTCGCCGGAATATCTTGCAAAGCGCGAGGAGCTGCGGCTGGCAGAAATTGAATTACTAAACACGCGTGAAAGAGTCGCGGCGCTGCGGCGGGAACTGCCAAAGGGTGCGACGATTCAGGATTATGAGTTTATTGAAGGCCCAACCTCTCTCGACGATGGCGACAGGCTGACAAAAAACGTACGGCTGAGCGACCTGTTCACTGCGCCGGATCGTGCGCTCGTGATTTACCACTTCATGTTCGGCAAGAAGCAGACCGTCGCGTGCCCGATGTGTACCGCCTGGATCGATAGCTTCAATGGAATTGCTCATCACCTTGCGCAAAACGTTAACCTCGGGATTGTCGCGGCTGCTGATCTGCCTACGCTACGCGCGCACGCGCGAAACAGAGGTTGGGACAAACTACGTCTGCTGAGCGCGGGCGACAGCACCTTTAAGTACGATCTCGGCAGCGAAGATAGTGAAGGACGTCAAGACTCGACGATTTCGGTTTTCACGCGAGACAGTGATGGCACCTTGCGCCACTTTTACAGTGGCCATCCCTGGTTGGCCGACGACGTCAAAGAGCGCGGCATCGATGAGTTGAATCCGATTTGGAATGTGCTGGACCTGACGCCGCAGGGACGGGGTAAGTTTTATGCATCGCTGGATTACGGAACGAGGGTGAAAGCCGCCGTCAATGAGTAAGACGCACGAAAGCGCCGCGAGTAGCGATGAGGACGTCCGCATAAGGCGTGGGCCGTAAGCCCCACGATTACGGGACAAATAAGCGAGCCCGCGAAGCGGCCGACAGCATAGAGCCTGGGGTGGAGCGCCGCGAAACCCCAGGAACCGCATTTGAAGACAATCAAAGCCCGCGGAGCGGCCGACAGTCGATTCGTTAACGAATGATGTTTTCGTGTCGCGACCTCTATCGGCCGCTTTGCGGGCTCTGCAAGTTTTTTGTGTTGACTTCCTGGGGTTCCGCTGCGCTCCACCCCAGGCTTTATGCTGTCGGCCGCTTCGCGGGCTTCGTAAATTCCCACGCGCATCTGGCAGCGGATGCACGGCAATGAAGTTGGCGAGCTAGCCGGCCAGTCGATCTTTCGTCCGCGCCGCAGCAGTAGGTCGTGTTCGGTAATTGAGCTACTCTGCACGAATGAAAAACAATCGTAGCATTAGAGTAACGACTCGAAGGTTTCTGATCTTACTTGTAGCGATTACTATTTCAACCATCGTAATTTTCAGCGGTGCTGCTATTTCTCAAAAGCTGAACGGAGTTCCACCTCAGGCGCAAGAGAAATTGACGACGAAAGAAAAACTGCCTGAAAAGGAATTTACGCGAGCGCCTGATAAGCCTCACGACCCAACCGCTTTCTTTTTCAATTTTAATCAACTGGACTATTACTATCGCGTGCCGGGCGAGTTCACCCACCGCCTGATCGGGGACCAATACGGATTTGAGTCGCTCTCCTTCATTATCAGCGAAACCCACCCGGGTGGTGGCCCAGGACTACATGTGCATGACACCGAAGAAGCGCATGTTCTGCTGGAGGGCAATGCTCAATACCGGATCGGCGACAAGACGTTTACTGTTCAAGCGCCTTACGTGGCAAGGGTGCCGGCTGGCGTGCCGCACACGTTCATCAACGCCGGAAGTAAGCAGTTCAACCTTATTGCGGTGTTTGCGTCGAAGCACCCCAACACCACGCGGATTGGTCCAAACCCTTTGATTCCCGCAGGAGAGAAACGAGAGGAGCCTAGATCCGGCGCCATCCCTTAGTCAATTGTCCGACTTCCAAAACCCGCGGAGCGGGTGAACGCATTAAGTCGCGCGCACCCCAGCCGAGCTGCTCGGATGGGGACCCCGCCCTGGGGTGAAGTGAAACGGAACCCCAGGATGTCAACACAAAAAACTTGCAGAGCCCGCGAAACGGCCGATAGCTTTTATCTTCTGAGCCACCAGAAGACCCGCGCCGCGACAGAAATCAGAGGTCAGAGGGCAGAAGGCTGTGAGTGGTGAGCACTGAGCAGGCGAACATCGCCGCCATCGTTATCGTATAATCCGGCGCGATGGACTTCATTTCGACACTCGCTGTCAGCATGGGCGCCTCGTGGGTATCGGGCATTAACCTATACGCGACCGTGGCCACGCTGGGCCTGCTCAGCCGGTTCGCGCATCTGAAACTACCCGGCGAACTTGACGTCGTGACGAACTGGTGGGTAATTGGTGTGGCGCTGTTCCTCTTCGTTATCGAATTCATCGCCGACAAGATCCAACTGGTCGACAGCGTCTGGGACATAATTCATACCTTCATTCGCATTCCTGCCGGAGCGGTTTTGGCAGCGACCGCTTTCGGCGATTTCGACAGAAGCGTGCAGGTGATTGCGTTATTGCTGGGCGGCGGGCTGGCGCTGAGTTCGCATGGAACCAAGGCTGCCACGAGGGCGCTCATCAATACGAGCCCCGAGCCCGTTTCAAATATTGTCGTTAGCCTGAGCGAAGATCTTCTGGCGGTCGTTACGGTGGCCGCGGCAGTCTTCCTGCCTGTAGTTGTTTTCTTGATAATAGCCGTGGGCTTGATCTTTTCCTTCTGGCTCCTGCCTCGAGTAATACGATTCTTCCGCAAGGTTTATCAGAGCATTCGCGGGTTCTTCAGCCCGGCCAATGCCTAGGAGATTAAACCAGAGTCGGAGATCAGAGGTCAGAGGTCAGCTGAACCTAATTACGCTGAAAGCGTTGGCTAACTCAAGCCCAAGGGTTGCGCCCTGGCAACCCTGGGAACACGCATCGTATTTTTATGGAATCAACCCTGAAGGGGTTGCAACCACCACGATCACACAACCGCGGGCGCAACCCTTTCGGGGTTGCGCCTTTCTCTTAGCGAACGCTTTCAGCATACTGCCGTGACTAGCTTTTCGGTCGCATGAATGATCAGTTCTGTTGGGCTAGCACGACCTGCGGCAGCGGATCGCCCGAGCTCGTTGTCGTAATCATGTCATCTGTGTAGATCACTGCTGCCTTCCCATTTTGCGGATTGATCCCCACCTCAAAGAGATCGAGTAGATTACGCGTGCCCGCCGCGCACCCAATGCCGTTTGTGCAAATCACACCAACATGATTCGGTGTGTTGCTAACCAAACTCTGTGCAAAGCTCGCCCCATCGTTGATTGTCTGGGCTAAGTAGACGTTCCACACGGCAGTCTCATCATTGCTGGCTGCGGTTGTCCCATAGTAAACAACATCAACTGTGCCATTGTAAGCCGCAACCCAGGGAAAAATCGCGGTGGTCGCAGGCGCAATATTGACTGTCACCGCCGGTGACCAGTGCGCGCCTGCGTCGCTCGACGTTGAAAAGAACGTTGCCTGCGGATCTGACCAGGTTGCATATAGCTTGCCGTTCACCGGATCTACTGCCAGCGCAGGGAAGACATTACTCAGCGATGTAAACAAGGGCGCATGATAGACGAGATTTGCGGTCCACCTCTTACCACCGTCGGTACTCCGCGAGACAAAGACGTTGTTGAAGTCGGCGCTGGTACCCTTCTGTATGCCGGGCTCGCCGGCGGTGTAAATGGCATAGACGTTATGCGTGACCGGATCCGCCACGATTGGCCCCGCTGTATTGTTGAAGGTTGCGTTACCAGTCGTTCTTCCCTGTCCCACTATAGGATTTCCAACGCGTCGCCAGGTGTAGCCGTCGTCGTCTGACCGCTGCACCTTAATCAGGCTGCTGCTCGCGGAATCGTGATAAGCGATGTAGACGTGCGTTCCTTCCGAGGTTATCCATTGGCGGTCAGCACCGGCAGTATCTATGATTTGCGATGTACAGTTGCTGGCAGTAGCGTCTGTACAGGTGATCGCGGACACACCCAACTGGGCGTTAATGAACGTTGGATTGATCAAAAAGATCAGGCTGGTGGCGTGCAGCTTACCACTCGATCCCAGGTCGACATCGGCATCGCCGCTGCCGAACACCTGTTTCCCTCGTTTTTGCAGAGACGCGTCGATTAATCCCCGGAAGGTTGGAGTTGAGCCGAACGATCCGCTCCAAAGGTGCGTGCCAAAGAAGTTGGGATCGAAAAGCCACTGAAGACCAGTTATTGCCATCGTTCCATCGGCCGCAATCGAAATAGCAGGCTCACTGTCTCCCTCCGGCCGCACCAGCGGCGTATTGCTAAACGTAAGACCGCCCGGTACCGTACCGGCGCTCACGAGGGACATAGAAAACGCAGCGAGGATAAAAACGAGGACAATCGATTTCAATATTGATCTACGTTTCATTGTTTGTTCTCCTTTCAGGGAGTTTGAAACGGTTTTCGGATAGAGGGAGACGGTGCTGGACGCTTGGTTGTGAGGGCACTTTATGAGCTAAGCGCGTGCCTGTCAATGCGAACGCAACAACTTAGAGACTCCACGGGCTTATTGGTCTTGTGGACCAGGTTCCAGGGGTTTGTGGTGGTCCTTTCGTCCAGAAATCCGGTAGCCATTCCAATACTTCGGAATGAAGCTATGCCAGGTGTTGGAGGAGACTGCTGGTCTAATACTTAAAAACTCGCGGAAAAGTTCTGGGAGTTTGTCAGAACAAAACTTTGTAAACAATCCAAAATTTTGGTGAGTAGGTATGTGTGAAATGGGGTGAGAGATTAACCGGTTAGTGAAGGAAGATCCACGCTTCGGAATGAATCAAGGTGATGATGTCTTACGCTGAAAGCGTTGGCTAATACCAGCCCAGGGTTGCGTCTTCGCAACTCCTTCAGATTTGCGTCTTCCTTAAATCATGTGTGTGTTCCCAGAGTTGCCAAAGCTCAACCCTGGGCTGAGATTAGCGAACGCTTTCGGCCTAGTCTTGCGAATTGGCAATTACTCACTTCGGCTCTCTTTTTAAGGGCGACGCCTTGGAGTAAGCGGCTCCAACTCGTAGAAACCACCAGCTGACATCCCCGATAAAAATAGATGCCCGTCCTTGATGGAGTAGGAGCGCACATTCGCGCCCTCTGTGACGATCCGGTCGTGAAGTGAACCAGGAGGACACTTAGCACGTGTCATCGACCACGATCCAAATTGCAGTTCGTTCGCGCGGCTCGATCTCCAGGTGCTGCTGCCACGGTTGCAATCGACTCGCGCTGTTACCCGACCGTTCCTGCCGAACGTGATGGTGTACTTCGAACGGTCATCCGGCACCGACGTGGTATCGTCGCCTCCTTGAAATCTAACTAGTTTCCAGGACGTGCCGGCAAGCTCGTTCGTCGCGCTCGGATTCAGCCCGACGGCAAAGGTCAGCTCTGAACTCGTCGTAGCGGAGGCAACCATCATAGGCGCGACGGCCGCCAACGTTAACATCACTCGAATAAAATTCATTCTCATAATTACTCCTGTTAACGCAGAAATTCCCATAAGTGGCGCAGGCGCAGCATAGCACGAGATCAAATCGGAATTGTTAATGCCTGTGGATCAGCGAGGATGAGTTCACGGAGCGGATTGAACACGCCCAGAGCGATTGGTTCTAAGTCCGCGGAGCGGATGACCGCTCCGCGGGCTTTGACACGATCGCTACGGAGCGAAGATCTTTGCGTGTGCTCAGTAGCAAACATCTCGCTCCGCTGGACCGAAAGCGAATCCCACTGTTGTTCCCGCTACTGTTTGTCGTATACCGCCCGGTTGGTGACCTTCTTGCCCTCAGAGTTAGTCACGGTTGTGGTCACGGTGCGGGTTCGGCCGTTGGCCGTAACAGCTACTCGACCGGTTACAGTTACCTTGCCATCTTTCTTGCCGGTTAACGCCAACGTATGCTTGTTGATCTTCCGGTACGACCGCATATCTGAAGTCGAGTCGCCGGTGACGGGGTAGAATTTATTGTCGAATTTGCCGGTCCACTCGTGATGGATCGCTGTGCCGGCAGCATCGACACCATCCACAATAACCTTCACGCTGTCGCCCACGGCCTCATAGATCACGGTGTGGTTCTTCGTGGCGCCCGGAGCGTATTTCGACTTTGCCTCATTCAGCTTCCAGGTGCCCATATTCGGATCCTGGGCTAAGCAAACGGTCGCGCTGGCAAACAAAGCCGCCAACGCAAGTAGTATCACTCTTCGTTTCATATCTCCTCCTCCTCAATTGAGTTGCAAAATTAATAAATTACTTCCCCGGGTAGCTCGCGTGGCGCGGCAACCCGCTCTATTACACAACTGCTTTGCTCCATTCATTTCGGTGCGGCCAGTTTGAAGATGCGGGAACGCGTGACAATGGACCTGGCCTTATCCGGTTCGGTCGCCTCAAGGAAGTCCTGAGTTATTTCGTTGCGGTCCTTTTCTGAACGCCGCGCTCGATCGGCAGCGAAAGCCGGCCCAATCTTGTCAGCGGCTGCCAAGTTTGCAGTTGCAATCCAGACGAAGTGAGTCCAATCACCGTCAGTCTTCACTTCTTCCGCAGCCAGACCATAAGCCAACACCACACCATCGGCGACAAGCTTGTCGAAGACGGGTTTGTTGTACTTTTCCCAGGTCCGCCGGTAGTCAGGGCCTTTCCCCGGTTTCACTTTGACAAAGTTATAGCGGGTGAACGGAAGTACTCCGGCCTTTGGGGGCGGCCCATAGCCGGCGACGAGATCACGTATCAGCCAATCGCGCGTCTTGCTCATATCAAACACCGCGCGACTGCGTTCGGCCGTGGTCATCGCCGGCCGCTGTCTACCGCGCGCCGCCTGGGCTTCATCGGCGGCCAGCTTCGCGAGCCGCGCTTCCATGCCGTTTAGAACTTTTTCCACGCCCTCATAGTTCGCCACGCTAAACCAGATTAGATGTGTCGTACCGCCAGGATAGCGCAGGATCGGGGTCTCTACGCCCCAGGCCAATATGACCCCTTCCGCCAATAGCTTGTCGCGGACTGGCGCGCCGACAGTGTTGATTAGAATTGTCAGATCGTCTTCCTTGCCCGGGAAAACGGTGTAGTCGTAATAGAAGGTAAGGGGGCCGGGAGTCGGTGTTGGCTGTTGGGCTTGTAGGTCGCGGGCTGCACAACAAAGCATTAGTATCGATAGGGAGACAAGAATTAGTTTGCGCATCTGTTTTCTCCTGTGGGCCGTCGGACCGGCCCGGGTTAGGGGATAGAAGAATTGAAGTTAAACATCTGGGCGATTCCGCTTGTGCAAAGCCGCTTGTGATCCGGGTTTGAAGAGCCTTCGACTGAATCCTTCAGTTCGTCAAACTCACTGCCTGGGTCTTGGTGCTTGGCTGGAAGTATGTACGAGAGAAATCAAGCAGCTTTTAGTTGATCCGCGGTTTACAGTCAAGCTTGACTGCGTACGGGCAGAAGTAAATCGTAAATGGTAAATCGTGAATGGATAAGAGAAACGGCTTGGCCCGAGCAGGGGGGGTCAGTTCGCAGTGAGTGAGGCAGCTAGTTTTCCAGAACCGGGGGCTTGTTTTCGCTCCAGAGGAGCGAGATGTTTATAGCTATGAGGGCACCCCACTTCCAGCTTGAATTCGCGATTTTCAAAACGCAGTACCACTAAACGAGAGTCTTTGGCCGGTTGCTACCGCTCCCGGTTCTGATGTTGAGTACTTTTTTGTGCAAATCTTCCGCGCGCAAAGACGACGATGAGTGAGAGCGTGAGCAGCAGTAGGTTAAAAGGCAAGCGGCCAGTCTCGTGATGCGTGTAATGTGTGAATATCGCTCCGAGCATTACCACTGCAAACAAGCTCGCGCCGTAGCGCGCCAGCCCTGGTACCAGCAGCAGCGCCAGTGAAGTAAGTTCGGCAATTCCAACCACGACGCGAAACCAGTCGGGATACCCCCAGCGATGAAAATCACGCACCCAAAAGATGTTGCCCGTCACCTTCTGCAAACCGGAACGGAGGCAGACCAGCGCAAGGAACAACGTGATTATCCAAAGGACCACCTCTTTAACGATTCTTACCTTCGTCACTGTTTATCCCTTTCCGAAAGTCATCTGTTGGCGCTGCTTCGGCTTTGCCGCCGGATGGGAGGCGGTGGCTATGCCCCGCCGACAACAGCCGGATTATTCCCGGGCTAGGCCCCTGGTGCAGGCGGGCCCCTCGATTTATTGGGCCAAAGGCCGCACCAAGGGCATAGCCCCAAAAATGTAAAGGGCTCCTCTACGGCGGGGCATAGCCACCGCCTCCCATCCGGCGGCAAAGCCGAACCTGACATGACCCATTAACTTAGGCGGACCGGTCAACAAATCCTTTTCGCCACACCCATTTCATTTCCGAATTCATAGTAGATGAGGTGAGAGATCTGTCCTTGTTCGTTTCTTAGAAACTTGCCACGGCCGTCAAATTCTTTGGTAAGCAGTTGGCTTTCGGCTCCGGCCTGGGCAAACAATTCGTTTCTTTGCCCCGCTGCCTCACTGATCAGACGCTCACCGTCACGTTTAATAGTGACCACTAACTCGGGACGCAGCTCAAACCTGTAATGCCCAAGATATTCATCGTAGATGCCGGCCTTCACTTTTTCAGTAAAGCTCCCGTCACGTGAAGGCCGATGTGCGGTGAGATCGTTCTTGAAGGCCTCCATCATCAAGGCTCTCAGCCGCACTCTCGCAGAGTAGAGACGTTTGGCAACAGTCGTCAGCGGAACGTTTAAGAAGGCGCTAATCTCGCTTTGAGAATGCTCGTTGATATAGAAAAGGATGACAACCATTCGTTCGTTCAATGACAACTGTTTGATCGCCGCAAACGCTGCCTTTGTCAGCTCTTCCTTTTCGATTGCCGACTGGGGATCAATATTTGAAGCCTTAACGTCCAGGCCCTCGTCAAGCGACGTGGTGCGTAGACGTTGTCCGCGGGTCAGGCGATGACACTCGCTCAGCACTATGCGTCTAAACCATCCTGGAAACGCCTCGGGTTGGCGAAGCTGACTGAGCTTTTGCCACGCTGAAATGAAAGCCTCCTGGGCGGCGTCTTGCGCGAGGCAAAAGTCTCCCAACACGGCATAACCGGCAGCGTAAGCCATGTCCTGGAACATCCTGACAAGTTCGCAAAAAGCTTCGCGCTTCTCTGCGGGCGTGGCATTGGAATCTCTAGCTTTGAGGACTAAAGCACGCGCCTTATTCAAAGCATCACCCTACCTTTGGACTTCGTACATTAATAAGAGCCAAATTTTAGGGATGACTATACCTGTTAAGTTTCGGATTTCGCTCTTCGCCCGATAGGAGCGAAAACGAAGTCGACTGAGGGACTGGTAACCTGTCTTCAATTGCAAACAAGCCGGCTTACGGCTGCAGGGGCCAGAAGATGGGGACTAACCATATGACAATCGCAAACACAACGATCGTCAGGATCGAGCCGACTTTCACAAAATCAAAGAATCGGTAACGTCCAGGTGTGTAGACCAGAACGCAGGCAGGTTCGAGCGGAGTCAGAAAGGAACAGGAGGCAGCGTAGGTTACCGCTACTGCAAATGTCCTTGGGTTCAATCCCAGAGCAAGCGCTGATTTCGCCGCAATCGGCAGCATGACCAGAGCTGCAGCCTGGTTTGACATCGGTTGTGTCAGGGCAACGGTCATGACGAAGAATCCCGCCAACACCGCGGTGGGACCGTAATGGCCCGTGCCTCGGATAATCAGATCTGCGAGGTATTGATCCGCTCCGCTCTTTTCCATGGCCAAACCAAAACTGATCATGCAGGCGATCAGAATAATCAACCGCCATTCGATCATTTCGTAAATCTCCACGGTCCGCAGTGAGCGGCTACCGAGAAGCATCAATACTCCAAATAGCACCGCTATCGGCAACGGAACCAAATGGGTCACGGAGAAAAACAGAAACACTCCAAAGGCCAGCAAGGCCCAGCGCCTTTTGGCCGGTCGCGCCTGACGTTCAGAAATTTCCTCGAGCAGCAGTATTTGATTGTCAGCGGCAATGTTTTCAACGTGCTGGCGGTTTCCCTGTATCAACAACACGTCACCGAACCTGATCTTTACCGTGCTCAGTTTCGACAAGAGATTCACTCCGTGTCGATTGATTGCCAGTACCACCAGATCGTATCGTCTGCGAAACTGCAGTCGCTTCAAACTACGGCCAATGAAATCCGAACCTTTTGGCACCATGGCCTCGAAGAGTTCCACACCAGTTCCTTCGAGGTGCGCATCGCTCAAAGTAAAATCGGCCTTGATTTCAATCCCGGCTTCGCTTTTTACCCTGAGAATATCCTCAACACGTCCCTGGACCAGCAGCAGATCGTCAGCTTTGATTTGTTCGTGAGAGTGGGGCGCGACCCTGTATTCTTTGGCCCCGCGCAGAATCCCCAGCACAGTCAGGTCCATTTCGTCGCTGATTCGGGCTTCGGCGAGGGTCTTGCCAATTAGCGGTGAGTCGTCCAACACGATTACTTCCGTCATGTACTGTCGCACGTGATATTGCTCGGTCAGAGACTTCGCCGATTCACGCCTGGGCAGAAGGCGAAGACCCACCAACAACATGTAGAGCAGACCGACGCCGACAATTGGCACGCCAACTTTAGTCAGCTCAAACATTGAAAACGGCTGCATGCCATAGCGCGGCAATGCGCCGCTTACCGCGAGGTTGGTGGATGTGCCTATAAGTGTGCAGGTGCCGCCGAGGATGGCGCCGAACGCGAGAGGAATGAGCAGTTTTGAAGGGCTTATGTTTCTTCGTGCGCCGATTCCCAACACTACCGGCAAAAACATGGCCGTCGTCGTTGTATTTTTCATGACGGCAGCGGCCAGAGCAGCCGCGACCATGATCAAGGCTGTAATGCTGAACTCACTGTCACCGGCAACACGATGCAAACGTCTCCCGAGCACATCGACAACGCCCGTCTTCGCTAACCCCCCGGTCAGGATAAAGAGGCCGGCTATGGTGATAACTATGTCATTGCCAAAACCTGCAAAGGCCTCGGTCACCGTGAGCGTGTTGGTGATCACCAGGGCCATCACCAGAACGATCGAAACAATTTCGATAGGGATTCGCTCGATGGCGAAGAGGACGAGGGCGACAAACAACAAGCCGAGGACAATAACAATCTGCGTGGTCATTTAGAGTATGGCGCGCCGTGCGCGGCCAGTAGTCAATTTTTTGTTCAGAATGCAGTTTTAAACGGATGATATCAAGAAATGGTGGCGAGGGCGGGGAGGACTGGGCAGAAGCTTGGAAGGAGAAGAAGGGCCAACGGTTGGACGCGACAGGTCGCGTCCAACCAAGCGCTGACAGATCAGCGCACTCCAAAGAGAGCGATCACCGCTGCCAAAAACAAAGAAGGGCGGCCGTGACCGCCCTTTCCCTTTACTTAACACTCAACCTTACGGAACTCATTTCACTTTTTCACTACCGTGACAGTGACGGTTGCCGTGGCCGTACCTCCGTGACCGTCACTAACTGTGTAGCTGAAGGTATCCGTGCCGGTAAAGCCGGACTTTGGTTTGTAGTTCACGCCCGTGCCGCCGCCCGTAATGCTGACGGTTCCGTTTGCTGCCTGAGTCACGGACGATACCGTGAGCACATCTCCGTCCGCGTCCGTGTCATTGGCCAGCACTGCGACGTTAACCGCAGCGTTCCTGGAGGTCGTAGCCGCGTCGGGCTGCGCATTAGGCGCATCATTGAGAGGGTAAACAATTATCGAGACGGTAGCCGCCGACGAACCTGCTCCGTAGACGGCCTTGAAGCTGAAGCTGTCCGAACCGCTGTAGTTCGCGGCCGGCGTATACGTCAGGTTCGGCGCCACGCCGCTCAGAGTTCCGTGTGCAGGATTGGAGGTAATGACATAAGAGACCGTACCGCCATTTCCGACGCTGCCCGACAAAGTGATGGGCGTCGGGCTGTCTTCATTCGCGTTCACAGACTGCGAGTTAGCGACCAATGACTCGTAGAGACGCAGGTAACGAACTCCACCCGCAACTGTGGCGAATAATAACGAGCCATCACGCGACGTTTTCAAACGGCCCTGGGTAAATGCAAAGTTGCCGGTGTTGGTGAAAGTATGTTCGAAGTCGTAGGCAGCCGTTTGCGCAAAGGAACTGGTATCGAAGGCCCGGACTTCTGTGCTCCCCGACCAGGCGAAGTAGACCGTGCCCTCAACCGGGTGATACACGACCCCGATCGGCTGCGGCCCCGCATATTGGCCCACGAGGTGAAACTTGACGAGGTTTGCGTCACAGATGTAGGTGCCGTTGTACGTGGGTATGGCGTATTGAGTCCCATCCCGATTGACACCCATTTCGTAATTGAACCAACTGGTTCCATCTGTGTAGCCGGATTTTCGCAGCAGATTTCCGTCTGAAACTCGGTACCTGCCGAATGGCCCATCGGATTGGTCAGCCTCAACGAAGCCGATGATGCCAAGATTGCCACTCGATGTAACCATCGAATTGTGCCTGACAGTTGTTAGTTGACTCCAAACGCCGGTAATCGGGTTGAGTTTGCGCAAAGGCACCCATCCCGATCCTTCGAACGTCGAGGTAATAAGAACTGTACCGTCGTTAGCGTACGCCACAGTGTAGGTTCCGCCCTCGCCGAACGCGCGAGGGAACAAGATCTGCTGAATCTGTTCCGTCTGCAAGTTTATGACATACACCCACACGTTAGGGTCCAGGCGTCGTCTATCAGCGACGACAAGGGTGTTTCCATCGGGAGAGATATCGATTCCACCCAGGTTGCCGCCTGGCACGAAAGGCGTCATGAAGGTGTTCGTGCCGAGATGATATCGGAGCACAGAACCAGCGTCAGTGATGTACACGATGTCGCGCGCGGAGTCGTAAACCATGTCAACGCGCGAGGGAGCTGAGATAAGTGTTCCTGAGGCCTGAACTTGATGAGTTGAAGAGAAGAGGATCGCGCTCAGTAATGCGGTCCACAGGAAGTTACTTAAAATTTTACGCAAAGATGCTCGGTTGTGGGGGATAGTCATTGGTACCCTTTCTTTGTTCGTGTTACAGCTAGATGGACAAACCGAATCCGAGTAAGTGCAACTTAACGGTTCCCGGAATTTGAGGTTTAGTAGGCGGGATCATCATGGTCGCGAGAAGATCCCAAACCTATCGCGAAGCTTAAAACCTGATGAGATTCGGTGTCAATGGCTTTGCGCAAAAAGTCTCCTGCCATGGTCGTCGAAACGATGTTTACGCGAAGTCAGAACCGGGAGCCGTAGCGACCGGCCAGATGTTCAACTCGCAAATTGAAAATTACGGCAATGTTTAATGCGTCCTCTCGTACAGTTGCTTCTCTGGCCGGTCGCTACCGCTTCCGGTTCTGACACAGCGGAAGCCTTTTGTGCAAAGCCGCTGTCAATCAGATTTCTTAACCTGACCAAGCAAGTTTTCCTTAAGTGTTGTTTCTCAGTAGCCGCTGAAGCCATTTCTGTTCCGTCGCGAAATACGTCCAGCAGATCGCAAACAACTGAAACGGCACTCTTACGAGTAAATACGCGGGGCCGGCCCCGTGACCGCCGAAATCAACCCGATGCACTGCCGAATAGATGTTCGCAGGTAGAATCCCTATCAGCATCAGGATCAGACAGACGCCCGTCAATGTCATCAGACGGGGTACCCAAACGCCTACAGCCCCGAGCAACTCCAGCACCCCGGTGAGGTAGATCAATTCCACGCGGTAAGGGATAGAAGGCGGCACCATCTCCACCATTCCTTCGGTCCTGATGAAGTGTCCCAGAGCTGTGAAAAGGAAGAAAAGTGTGAGCCCCACCCTCGCGCGCGCCGCCGGCGCGATCTTGAGGCCGTTAATCCACCGCCCCGCCAGAGTGAGTATCAAATAGGGAGCAACGAGCAGCAGAAGCAGAACCAAAAGTTGCAAAGTGAATGCTCCAAAATAAGTAGGGTCTTAATTTGCGAAGACGCCAGGCCAACCATTACCACTAACACAAACGAAAAATTTACTGCCTATTTTTCCCGAGGTATTCGTGTATTTTCGTGGTTCGGTTTTGTCCGGTACAAAGGACACGAAATAGCCCGACGTACCAGGCAACCCCATCGCTTTGTTGGCCTGTCTGCCGAGAATAAAACGGTGTGCACCACGCTAAGTCAGAACCGGGAGGCCGTAGCCACCGGGTCGGATCAAACCCACTCTTCTTCAATTAGACAATTGTTTATATGACACGTAGACCCGGTCGCTAGGGCTCCCGGTTCTGACTTCGTCTACACTGCGGCCCTCATTTCGGCGTCGGCCTTCGCTGATTGCTGCCTGAGCATCGTCTGCAACACGCGTTTATCGCCCGACCTACCCGTAAACGGAATAGAGGAGGAAAGACCGCTATGGCTTTGTGACTTTAAGGCCGGTCACGATGCCCTCTGTGTTATGCGCGAAGCGGATGCCGTACACGCCGTCAGTTGACTTCAGCTTTCCTGGAGTTACCAGCGCAGACTTGTCGTAGCTCGCGACGACTTTGTTATTGATGGCGCACTCAACCTTGTCGCCCTTCACGGAAATCGCGATCTCCTGCGTTACCGGTTCGCCGACGCCGGCTGCCTTATTCACCGCGGGATCCGCGGCGCCCTTCGGTCCGTTCATTTGAAATGGAGCTGGTCCGAAACCGCGTACGATGAAGTTGCCGGTGCCATAAGCCGCACAGTACAAGTAACTCTGCTGGTCCGTTCCCAGATCATTACCCGCAATTACGACCCCGTAAGGATGTGGGTGGCTGTTGAGGTTCATGTACTTCGGTTCCTTGAACGTCGCCTTTATGGTGTAGTCTCCGGTCGCTTTGTTCGCGGGATTCCAGTAGGTCACTGCCGGACCGGTGGTGACGTGCAGGGCATCGCCCTCTTTAACCAGCTTCGCGCTGTTTAGTGTCATCCCGGCGGCCTCCTCTTTTGCGTCGATCTTTCCGGTCCAGCCAGGAACCGACACTCCGCCGCCAACAACTCCGCGGGTAGATTCCATCTGCCCACTCGGCTGACTACCGGTCTGGCCACTTTGCGAGAAGTTCGCCGCAGGAACAAACGTGAGAGCAAGAAGAGCAAGCGCGAAAAAGTAAGTGCGTCGCATGTTTTGGAGCCTCCTGATTAATGTGCTTTCCGGGAATGATAGCCTCATAGTCGATAGCGCGCCAAATCGCGGAATTACTAAGCCGCGGATGAACGCAGATGACGGTTAACAGCCATTTCTATTCTCCTCGTGGAAAACTAAACGATGGTTAAGGCCAAATCATAGAGTATGACAAGAACGATTTGGAAGAACTCAGAATTGCCGGTACGACTTGTCAGTCGTTGTTTTGAGCAATTATTAATGATGATTGGAGCTTTGTCTCAAAATCAAGGGCACGTCAGGTTCGGCTTTGCCACCCGATGTGCGGTGGTGGCTATGCCCCGCCGGCAGCCGTAAGCTCATACGCGGGCCACGCCCCTGCTTCGGGCTTGGATCTTCGGATTATTGGGCCAACGGCCGCACCAAGGGCATAGCCCAAAAGTGCAAAGGCATGTCCACGGCGGGGCATAGCCACCGCCGCACATCAAGCGGCAAAGCCGAACCTGAGGTCCATGACTTTCGAGGCAAAGGTGAACCTCTGGAAAAGACCCGGTCGCTACGGCTCCCGGTTCTGACTTCGTGTGACTGATCTTCCTGGCTGCAATTTGGCGCCAGGACAGATCAGTAGTTCGTCAGTATCTCATCCGGCCTGAACCCCATCTTGCTCAGTCGCTCGCGCGTTTGCTCGATCATTTCCACCGAGCCACAAATGAGGGCAATCGGCGATTTCAGATCCGGCAGCACGTTATCGAGCAGTGACTGCACGTAGCCGGTCGGACCCGACCAGTCGTGACCATCGGGTCTGGAAACAACCTGCCGCAACTCCACCCCCGCATCTTTCCAGCGATCGGTTTCGTCCTGATAACAAAAGTCCTCGGGCGTGCGCGCGCCGTAGAGAACCACCAACTCTCCAAAATCTTTCTCTCGCTGCAGGACATGGCGCAATGCTGAGCGCAAGGGCGCAACGCCGGTGCCCATGGCGACAAACACCAGGTCCTTGCCCTTCTGTTCATCAAGCGCGAAGCCGTGGCCCGTTACCTCCATTAGCTCGATTCGCTCGCCAGGCTTCATCCCGAAGATCGAATTGCTGACACCATCTCTTTGTTTCACCAGTACTTCCAGTTCGGCGTCCTCGGGCGCGCTGGCAAACGCAAAATATGCGGGCGCTTCGCCATCTACTGTCAAGACGGCGACCTGTCCCGGAACAAACCTGATGCCGTGCTTTGCGCCGGCATTCTCAGGCATCAGATCGAATGAGCGTACATTGCGCGCCTGTTCACGTACGTCTGTAATAATTAGTGTTGGCATTGAAGACTTGCCTCTTGATCCCGCCCGCCGGACAATTCGAAACAATCGCCAGTCTATCAAGAACTATTTTACTTTCAAGGATGGGCTTTCTTAGTCGTGATCTGTTTAGTAAATTCCAGTAGTGTCTTAATTCGAGAAGACGCGCGGCAAGCCATTACCCACTAACACACACGAAACATTTACTGCCTTGTTTTCGAGGGTTTCGTGTAATTTCGTGGTTCAGTTTTGTCTGGTCGAAAAAACACGAAATTAAATCAAGACGCTTCCTGAATCTCGGTTACCTTTCGGGTACTTTCGTAGATCGCGTCCTGTTAAAAAGAGGCGGATGATGAATCAACCAACACAAAAACCCCCGCGAAGCAACAGGAATCAGATCACACCGTTGCGTTAGAGTGCGCCTTGGATTACGCGGTCGTAGTGCTACAATGTTTCGCACTGACTCCCCGTTCCGAACTGCCATGCCAAAACACGCGCGCGCTTCCAGTACCTACTACGTCACTGTCTGCATGGCGCTAGTTGCCATTTGCACGCTGGCTGTTT
>DATLBQ010000247.1:0-14351 GCA_035526805.1 Pyrinomonadaceae bacterium | reverse complement strand
TCGCGCCGGTGAACGCGCCTTTCACATGACCAAACAAGTCCGATTCGATCAACTCTTCCGGTATGGCGGCGGAGTTAACTTCAACGAAGAGCGCGCCGGCGCGCCGCGACTTGGCATGAATTGCGTGGGCCACCAACTCCTTGCCGGTTCCCGATTCGCCGTAGATCAGAACGCGACCGTCGGTGGGGGCAACGATGGTGATCTGTTTGCGCAGGGCGCGCATGGCCACAGATTCACCCACCATCGCATATTCTTTCGTGAGCTCCGCCGACATCTCGGCGTTAATAAGTTCAAGTCGCTGTTGCCGCAGCGCGTTGCGAACGGTCAAAAGAGTCTTTTCGATGGACAGTGGTTTTTCGATGAAGTCGAAGGCGCCGAGCTTGGTGGCACGCACCGCAGTTTCCACGTTGCCGTGGCCGGAGATGATGACAACCGCAGAATCTGATCCAGCGGCTCGCAATTGCCGCAAAGTCTCGAGGCCGTCGATACCCGGCAGCCAAACATCCAGAAGAATACAGCCGTAAGCGCGGCGTTCGACGGCTTCGAGACATTCTTCACCTGTGGCAACAGCAGCAACGCTGAAACCCTCATCTTTCATGACGGCGCTCAAGGTTTCGCGGATGCCTGGCTCGTCATCGACTATGAGTATTGAGTCCATAATTTGTCGCAGAGCGACGACCGCCGACTGTTGACCGCGGGTTCGATCATATGTCGTCAGGTCCGCCGTCTGCCTAGCTATTCTGTCTGCGTTCGTCCGTCAGCGGTCTATCGTCAACGGTCGTCCGTCGTCGGTCGTCCGTCGCCGTTGGCAACTCGATTACGAATTTCGCGCCTCGCGGGTAATTAGCTTCCGCGCGAATTCTTCCCCCATGCTCCAGGATAATGCGCTGCACAATCGCCAGGCCCAGGCCGGTGCCGCTCCCGCCTGTCGAGAAATAAGGCTGAAACAATCGCTTGAAATCGGCTGCTCGAATTCCCTGTCCGGTATCGGTTACTTCGGCTATCAAAAGGCTGCGGCTGGAATCGAAGCTGGTGGCTATGGTTATCTCTTTTTCACCGTTAACGTTAACCAGAGCATTGCTCGCATTATCGATCAGGTTCACAAACACGCGGCGTAGTTGCTCAGTATCCAACATTGCTGACGGCAGGTTTGAGTCGAGTTTGGCTTCAATCTTTACATCGTCAAGCCGATCGTCGTACAGAGCTATCGCGTGATGAACAACTTCGTTTAAGTCGGCGACCTCCAGCCGCGCCAATGGCAACCGCGCAAATCGCGAAAACTCGTCGACCATGGCTTTCAAGCCCGCGACTTCGCGGGCAATCGTCTCCGTGCATTCGTCAATCACAGCGTTTACGTCGATCGCCTTGACGGGCTCCGCGTTAAATCTGTTCTGTAGGTTTGAAGCATCGTTATCGCCATTTGCGGCAGCCCGCCCGTAACTCTTGGCTATACGCTCGGCAGAAAGCTGGATTGGAGTCAGCGGATTCTTGATTTCGTGGGCCATGCGGCGAGCGACTTCGCTCCACGCCGCGACCCTCTGCGCAGCAAGCAATTCCGACAGGTCCTCCAAAACAAGTACTACGCCGCGTTTCTGCGCAGACGAAGCTCGCAACGCTGTCGCCGTCAGGGCGACTGGCAGCGCCGCATTTTCGGCTCCGATATTCGTCGTCCCCGCCAACTGCGCTTGCTCTGTAGCCTGTCCGGTGCGTCGCGCGCGACGAAGCAGGCGGTCGATTACGACCCAGTCTTCAGTGCCTATCAGCGATTCTAGTTTTCGTGCTGCTGTTGGAACTGAGTCTAGACGCAGCATGCGGCCGGCCGCGGCGTTGATGGTGGTTACACAATCTTCCTCATCGAGCGAAACCACTCCAGTCGAGAGCGACTGCAGTATCGTTTCGATGTAATCCCGTCGCTCTTCCAATGTCAGGTTCTTCTCGCGAAGCGCTTCGGAGCCGGCTTCAATGCGGCTGCGATTGTCCGCAAGCTGGGCGGTCATTTGGTTGAACGAGTGGGCCAGTAAAGCAAGCTCATCTTCAGCGACCGTGGTCACCCGATGCGACAGGTTACCGCGCGCTATTTCTTTCGAGGCTTCGGCCAGAGCTTTAATCGGCGTGGCAATTCCGCGCGCCAAATAGATCGCTACCCAACTCGAAACGAACAGCAGCATGAGCGTCATCAGCCCCAGCGTTGACAAGGCCAGCGAGCGCACTCGATGTTGTCGCGCCACCAGTTTCCGATACTCGCTTTGGCTTCCACTTATTGTGTCGCCCAGATCCGTGACCGCCCGGCGCAGCGGCACAACAATCAACCTCTCGCTATCTGAAATCGGAACCGCCATCGCGTCGAGGCCCTTGCCGTCAGCCAAACTGTCGTCGCCTGTATCCAGCAAACGAGCCTTTGCCATCAATCCCTCAAACTCGTCGATAGAGAGTGATCCTCTACTCTGCGCGACAACTCGTCCACTTGAATCATCAACTTCCACCGCCAGGAGTTGTCCGCTGTTGATTACTCGTTCCAGCGTCGCCTGCTTTTCCGAATCGGGCTGTGTTCTTAAAACGACTGCCAGCAGCGATGCCGTTTCGCGCAGGTTTCGGGTTTGCGCGTCGACGGCTTCACGTTGCAGTTCCTGAGCTTCGTTCACAACTCTGGCCGAGAAACCACCAAACCATTTTTCCAGTGAGCGATTGAGGAACAGATACGAAAACACTGCCATCGCGATAATTGGCAGAAAACTGATGGCGATAAAGTAGAACAACAGGCGCGTTTTTATTTTGGAGCCCAACTGCAGGTCGCGCCTCTCCCGCCGCAGCTTAAGTAGATTACGTACAAATATGAACGAGAAAATTACGAAGGCTACGAAGTTGAGGGTAGACAACGCATAGAGCAACAGCGTGTCGGAAGCAGTGTCAGGTGGAAGCACGGTCCACAACCATAGTTGTTGGGAGACGATGATCGAAAGCAATAAGAGTACAGTGATGCCCAGGCCCCATAACACTAGTCGACGACGACGAGTCAGTCTGCCTGCGTTCGCTTGGGGTGTTGGTTCGGAGGACTTTTCGCGGTCATTATTCATGAAGCAGTGGGGCCAAGTTTAGCATAGTCGGATAGGCATTCCTGACTGTCTGTACTAGCTCTTGCAGTGGCACGAGGTCAGTACCACCTCACAGTAGCGGGTGGGTCTGCTTTGCAGTCAAGTAACCCACGGTATGAGTGCTGGATCTCGATGACAACCTCCGGATCTATTACCCACCCGCTACCGCGCGGTGGTACTGACCTGATGGCCTACGCATTATGGCCAGCCATCGTCTAGAATGCCCGCGCACACTTCTCGAATGACCGTTGCCTGATGGACCTAAAAACAATCTTCATCAACTCTGCCGGCCGGCTTCGCAGCGGTTGGCGACTGCTCGTCTTCCTGCTGGTCTATCTTTGCATTCTCTTTCTCTTAAGCTCCCTGGCGCGCCTTGCATACGCGGTAGCGCTGAATGCTGTGCCGCAACGAATCGGCGGTGACTACGCTCAAAATGTTATCTTCCGGCTGATACTGCTGATTACAGCCCTGGCGGCAGGATTTATTTGCACGCGGTGGCTCGAAGGTTTGCCATGGCGAGCACTCGGTTTGTGGTTCCACGCGGGCTGGCTGCGCGATCTTATTGTCGGATCGCTTATCGGAGTTTTCTCCTTGGCGCTGGCAACAGCGATCGCCACGGCAGGAGGCGGATTGACCTTCACGATTTCCGGTCGCGCAGCTACCGTCCAGGTTTTGCAGACCCTGATTTTCTCGGCAGCCCTTTTCATTATTGCCGCGCTTGCGGAAGAAGCTCTGTTCAGAGGTTATTCATTGCAGACTCTGACACGAGCGAACCTCGCGTGGCTCGGAGTTTTCCTGACCTCAGTTCCCTTTGCGGCGATTCATCTGCGGAACCCCAATGTGGCGGCGGGCTTTACTTTCATTAACACTGCGCTCGCGGGTGTTTGGTTAGCTGTCGCTTATCTGCGCACGCGGACCTTGTGGTTTCCGCTCGGCGTTCATTGGGCATGGAATTGGGCGCTCGGAGCGTTGTTTGGTCTTCCAGTCAGCGGCATAACCGATCTGGCGCCCCATCCGCTAATGCGCGGCACAGACCAGGGTCCGGCCTGGTTAACGGGCGGAAGCTACGGCATAGAAGGCGGCCTCGCCTGCACGATCACGCTTATAATTGCGACCATATTTATCCTCCGAACCACTCTGATTTCAACGACCACCGAGATGAAGATACTAACCTCGCAAGAGAACCCGGTCGAGGCAAGAGGGGAAAAAGGGGAAGGGCAAAATAGATTTTCCATATCACACTTCTCATTTCTCATTGGCCATTTAAGACCTTTGGGAACGCAGTTTAGATAGGTCAACTGTGCCCCATCGCCCGAGGCGGACAAGTCCGCTCTCTAAACGATGCCGCTGCTCGGATGGCAAATGAGAACTGATAAATGTGATATGGAAAATCCCCTTCCCCCCTTACCCTTTTACCCTATTCCCCTCTTCCCTTGTCCCTTTGTTAACACTCTTCCCATCTCTCCCGTCTTATCGGTGTCAAGCGAATCAAACAGATTCCAGTTGGCCAAACTCCGATGAGACCGCGCAATGTATGAACTCGAAGCTACAGCGGACGTGCTTATGATGACCGGCCAGGGAAAGGCTTCGACAGATCGCGGGCACCTTGAGGTCGCACGTCACGGCGCTAACCGTGCCGCGCAGCGCCCTGAATCCATCGAATCACCGGAATCCATACTGGTGCGCACGGTGCTCGCCGGTGACACTGATACGTTTGGGCGTTTGTATGAACTGTACGCGCCGCTTGTCCACGGAATTCTGTTAGCGCGCATGCCGCGCAGCGAAGTTGAAGACACAGTGCAGGAGATATTCCTCCATGCGCTGAGGAAGCTGCACACGCTGCGAGACGCAAACGCTTTCGGTCCATGGATCGCGATGATTGCTCGCAACCGGGCCATGGATTTTCACCGCCGCTCACGCGACACCGTCGAGCTTAGTGAAGATTTAAAAAGTAGTGATGTGAGCACATCCAAAGCGGAAGAGATTCTGGCGATCATTCGAACGCTTCCTGACGCCTACCGCGAGACGCTGGTCTTGCGCCTGGTGGAAGGAATGACGGGCCCTGAAATCGCCGTGCGCACCGGTCTTACCGCCGCTTCCGTGCGCGTCAACCTGCATCGAGGCATGAAACTTTTGCGCACCAAGCTCGGCTTTAAGGAGGACTTATGATGACCATTCGGGGCGATTACTCATGGGACAAAACGGGCGAGCCGGATCCCGAGGTCCAGGAACTCGAGGAGATTCTCGGCAGCTTGCGTTATCAGCCCCGACCTCTGGATATTCCCGCAGGTCTTCGGGCCGGTCACGAGCGAAACTTTTTTCGTGGTTTTGCGCCGCGCCTAGCAATTGCTGCGACGATAGCGATGTTGTTGCTGGGGCTTGGACTGTGGCTCGGACTACAACGACTGCAACGAAATCAGCCGGCGCAGTTGGTTAAGAAGGCAAACCCGTCCACTGCGAAACCAAATCCGGTAAATGAGTCGACCCCAATCCCGGGCCAAACTGCTACGGTACCGCCTTCTGACGATCCCGGCCCACAAAGAATTCTTGGACGACCTCGTCACGAAAACCAATCGCAGTTAGCTGCAAATACAAAACGAGGCCGGAACGATCGAGTCAGAGGTGAGCAACTCACTGCTGCGAGACGACAGGAAGCTGAAGCTGCAAAAAATCAACTGATGTTGGCGTTCCGCATGGTTAGCGCCAAATTGAACTTCGCTCAAAAGAAGGCACAAGAGCTGAATCAGAAAGAGGCGGTTCACAATCAACACAAGTTAGGATGAATGGAGCACTATGAAATTACTAACTAAGAGATCACTCAAATTTGCATTGCTGGTTGTTTTTGTCACCGTAGCCGCGACAACCGCGAATGCGCAAAACGCGAGAATTCAAACGAGTCAGCTCGACGCCCTGGCCGCCAAAGCAAGCGAGACCGTCGATGTAAATATTGACGAGAGCCTGATGCAAATTACGGCGAAGTTTCTCTCGAGCAAAGACCCTGGCGAAGCCAAGGTGAAAGACCTGGTCAACGGCTTAAAAGGGATCTACGTAAGAAGCTTCGAGTTTGAAACCGAAGGCCAGTATTCCGCTGCGGATTTGGAGAGCATCCGGTCGCAACTACGAAACACTGCCTGGGACAGGATCGTCAACATCAACAGCAGGAAAGAGGGCAGCGTTGAAGTTTACCTGATGCATAGCGCTGGCCAGGTCAGTGGACTCGCAGTGCTGGCTACCGACCCGAAAGAGATCACCATCGTCAACATTGTCGGACCGGTAGACCTTGAGAAGCTGTCTGACCTCGAAGGAAACTTTGGCGTCCCGGTACTCGGCATTGAATACCCGAAGAGGAAGCGCAAGAACTGAAAGCGGTCGGACAGGGCATTCCTGCCTGTCCCTATGCTGGCTAGATTGGGGTAGACATGAAAAAAACTATCGCTGCCGGTCTCATATTCATCGCGCTCGTACTCGTGGTACCGGTCTCGCAGGCGAAAGGTGATGATTTCAACGACGTCGTTAAGCTGATCGAGCAGTTCTATCATGTCAAACATCAGGGCATTCCGTTTTTGGCGCGCGCCGGAATCAAAACAACCACCACCGTCGCACGCATCTCCGGTGGCCGCAGACGGCAACTAGCTGAAGCCGGCAGCGTGAAGGTTGCTTACTTCGAGGATCAGGACTTTAGATCCAAAGGCGATTATGCGCGCTTCAAATCTGCGATGAATGCGGCGCTCGACGGGGATTGGAGTCCCTTGATTCAAGTCGCGTCGCCCAAGGCCCAGGAACAGACTTATATCTATCTGCGCAATGCGGGAGAGAAGTTCAACGTGCTGGTCATAACGCTTGAAGCGCGAGAAGCATGCGTGGTCCAGGTGAACCTTTCACCGAGCACGTTAGCCAAGCTCATGCAAAATCCTGATGAGATGGGCAACACAATTACTGTCGACGCCACGACTGATGAACAGTAGGACAGGCATTCCTGCCTGTCTGACTCAGTGATCGTCAAGAACTATAGAAAGTAAGCGACTTTCAATGTTGAACCGAACGAGTCGTTATCAAAATCTACCTTCGTTCTTTTCGTGTGATTTAGTGGTTCCGTTGTTTCGTCGACCCTGAGCAAACATAACCACGAACTCACACGAAAGTAGCGAAGGCACACGAAATCGATAAGGCGGGAGCAGGGACATGAATTCGGAGATTAACGTCAAGTTTGAAATCGATAGAACAACGATTCGCCTGCTGGTAATCCTGGCGGCGGTAATTGCCGTCATCGTGATTGGCTCACGCTCTATCGGCGCGCAGGAAGTGGCTGACACGATCCGCATCAACACGCGCGTCGTGTTTATGGATGCGCTGATAAAAGATAAGCGAACGGGAGTTCCCATTGCCGATCTGAAACCGGAACACTTCGAGATATACGCCGACGGGCTTCTCCGGCCCGTCTCTTACTTCACTCGCGAAGGTCAAGCGCGCAAACCACTCGCGCTGGTGTTGATCCTGGACCTGCGTGACGACGGCGCTGGACGCTTTCTGAAGCGCCCCGAAATTCTCAAGGCCATGGCCGACGAGCTCGCGAAGCTTTCGCCGCAGGACGAGGTCGCAATTCTGGCGATCGACATGAACGGCGAAGATGAAAAACGCGTTTGGCTCACCGGCTTCACACGCGATCACGCCCAACTAGTTGCCGCCCTGGGGCGAGCTCCGCAATTCGTGGACGTTGAACCTGCCGTCGCCGATGCCAGGGCCCGGAAGGTTGGCAACAAGAGCGATGCGGACCACACCAGCAGTTTGACCCTGGGAGCTGATTCCTCGCAGAAGGAGACTCCAAAAGACTCATCAGGTCCCGGTCCGGGCACACCACAGTCCGACGAGGACGTCCAGGTAGAAGTTGTTAAGGGTAAAAACGGAGCAGTAGTGACCCGTACCACGAGGGCTGACGGTTCGATTGACGTAAAGCGCGTAAACAAAAAGGGTGACGTCACTATGGAACTCGGCGACATCTATGACATGGCGGCGGCTGTTAAAGAAACAACGCGCAAAGCACAAAGCGAACGGCCAAACTCACAGACGGCGATCGTTTGGGTATCCGATGGCATTACTCCGATGTTCTTCGAAGACCGCGACGCTACCGAGCAATTAGTGTTGCGTTCAAATGTCATATTCAACTCGTTAACGACGGAATTACGAACGCTGTTCAAGTTGCTTATGCCGATTGGAAAACCGCTGGCAGGAATGATGGGCCTCAGTGTTTATGGAAGTGCGAAGCGTTTGGCAGAGCAATCGGGGGGCGAAGCGGTCAAGGTCAAACGCACAAAAGACTATGCGGCCGGGCTAAGCAAGATCATCGGCAACCTGACCGCGCGTTACAGCCTCGGCTTCACCTTAGCGGAAGACGAGAAAGACGACGGCCATCTTCATAATCTCGAAGTGCGTGTGAAGGCGGCGGACGCGAAAGGTAAACTGCGCAAAATCGAAGTAAGCTCGCGACGTGGTTATTACATGTCAGAGACGAGTTCGAAAGAAGCGACTGCTGCGAAAGCACAGTAAGAAAGAGCGGGGGCAAGCCCACCTTCCCAAGCCTGAGCTGAATGCAGTTTTTCCGATAGTTATTGATCGAATGGCTTTCAGGTGAAGCTATCGAACAACGGTATTAATCTCTCAGGTAAGGAAGGCGGGCTTGCCCCCGCTCTTTGTTTGTTTAATTGGCTGACAAGTTTAGCGTTCGTTCATCGGCACCCAGGGAAGATCTCGTGGGCCAACATATTCCGCGCGAGGACGGATGAGCTTGTTGTCGGCGTATTGCTCGAGGATGTGGCCGGTCCAGCCACTGATGCGGCTGACGGCGAAGATCGGCGTGTACAAATCAAGCGGGATTCCCATCATGTAGTAAGTCGAGGCGGAAAAGAAATCCACGTTTGGATAGAGTCCCTTCTCGCTCATCATCACTTCTTCAACCTTGCGCGACATCTCATACCACTTCGAGTCGCCTGCAGCTTCGCCAATCTCTTTTGAAAACTGCCTCAGATGCGTAGCGCGTGGGTCTTCAGTCTTGTAAACAGCATGGCCGAAGCCCATCATCTTTCGCTTCGCTGCCAAAGCTTTTTTCACGTACGACTCGACATTCTCTACCACGCCAATTTCAAGCAGCGTCTTCATTACGTTAGTGTTCGCGCCGCCGTGAAGCGGCCCCGAGAGGGCGCCGATCGCCGCGGTTACAGCCGCGTACATGGCAGCGAGGGTGCCGGCCACAACGCGTGCCGTGAAAGTTGACGCATTGAGTTCATGATCGGCGTGGAGAATCAAGCAAACGTCGAAAATGCGCGCGTCCCGCTCAGCAGGCTGTTCGCCTTTCAACATGTAAAGAAAGTTGGCGGCGATGTTGAGTCTGGCATCGGGTGATATTGGTTCCAGTCCGCGGCGAATGCGCTCACCAGCCGCAACAATGGTTGGAAATTGCGCGGTAAGTCTGATGGCGGTCTTGAGGCTGGTCTCGCGAGAGATGTCTCGAGAATTAGAATCGTAAAACTCCAGGGCCGAAACAGCGGTCCTTAATACATCGATCGGATCGGCTTCACGCGGAAACTGCTTCATCAACGCGATCAGCTCCGCAGGTATTGAGTGTGCAGCTCTCAGCGATTGCTCCAACTCTAAAAGCTCAGCTCGATTAGGAAGTCGTTTGTTCCAAAGTAGAAACACGACTTCCTCAAACGTTGCTTCATTCGCCAGATCATGAATGTTGTAGCCCTGGTAAATCAGTTCGCCCTTTTCACCATTGACGTCGGAGATCGATGAAGTCGCTGCGGCAACTCCCCTGAGTCCTGCTGAACTGCCGGCTGAAGCGTTTACTTTGGTAGTCATGAGTTTTTTGTGGTGGACCGAAGATAACAAACGGAACAAAGCGTGACAAGTTGGGGCACTTCTAGCGGGATGAAGTACGAGTGTAGGTAACAATCACCACATCACCGCGTTTCGCTTTCAGGAGTTTCACGGCTGACTCATTTGTCGCGACGATTTCCAGGAATCCCGCACTGCCCCATATCGCAAACAGTTTCTGTTTGCCAGCCACTGCTTCGGCAAAATGATTGCGAAACGACTTCACCGATTTTCCATTCACGCGTAGTGTCGCGCCGGCGGCAATCATCTCCGCAGTCAAATCATTCTGCGTGAGGTTGGTAACGCAGTTTCCGAAACGGTCAACGTGTATTATGCGTGCGATGAGCTTCCCGTCTTCCGCAGTTGTCGGCAGCAGCGGCGCCAGGCGAACGAAATCTGTAGTTTTAGTTGCCAGTTCAGTTAGTTTGACGCCCCGGGAAAGCGCGGCGGCAACAGGCGCAAAGACATCGCGACCGTGAAACGTTGCACTAACGGGTTGCCGAAAATATTTTTCGTTGGTGAGATAAAAGAGTTCAGCAGTCAGGCCCCGGTTTTCATGGTCCTCACGGACGTAACTGAAAATTCCGTTGTCCGGACCGACAAAAAACTGTTCAGCCAATTTCATTACTATTGGCCGGCGTGCCGATCCCACTCCCGGATCGACGACCGCCACGTGAATTGTTTCGGAAGGAAAGGATGAATAGGCGGCAAGCAATGTGAACGCGGCCGCCTCGATATCCTGCGGTGGTATGTCGTGTGTTATGTCAACAATGCGTGCGGCCGGATTGGCAGTAAGAATTACGCCCTTCATCGCAGCAACGAAGTAATCCGCGTTGCCGAAGTCAGTCAGGAGAGTAATAAGCGACATGCGGGGACACAAAGACGAAGATTCGATATATCTTCGTATGCCTTCGTGTGATTGTCTTAGATTTGGGTGTAGTTTCGTGGAATCATTTATTCGGCTTCACCTACCACGAAGTACACAGAAGGAAACACAACGGGCCTTTTATAAAACGGCCCTCCCTGTATCAGAACCGGGAGCCGTAGCGACCGGCCACAGAGGCAACTATAGCCACAACAACGCAGCAACATCGAATAATTTCTTCAATTTCGAAAGTTGAACTGCTGGCCGGTCGCTACCGCTTCCGGTTCTGATACGGCCACCCCCTTTGTTTATATCCTCTTTGTGGAAAGGCCACGACAACGCCAAACTGCACCGCCGATTAAAAGCGATCTGTAGGAACTGATAAACCCTTCTCAGGGATCTTATTGGATACGCGTGTCCGTTGTAGTGCGAATCCTCAGTTGCTGTCCGCGAGCAAGTCGAACATCCTCTCCACGCTTGCTCAGGACGCTGCTCGTACCCGCCGCGCCACCAATGGCGGCGCCAATTGCCGCGCCTTTACCGCCGCCGATGACTGCGCCGATGATTGCTCCTATCCCCGTGCTGGCACCGACCTTGGAAATATCATCTTTGGTAGAGCTTCGGCCTCGCACCCCGCCTTCAGAATCTACAGTGCCCGCATCGTCTCTGTTTCCGTTATCAATTATTTCGACCACGTCCGCGTTAAAACCGGTGGTGCGGCCGTCGGGCAGGTGTATCGCTTCAAAAGCGAGTTGGAGTTCCGCAGTGCCCTTCACTTTTCCTGAACGCTTCACGCGTGTCACTCGGCCATCAATGATGGCTCCGGAAAATTCTCGTGGCTCAATCACACGAGCCTGGAAGCGATCGCCGCGCTGGCTGGCATCGGTCGAAAGACCCGATTCCAGTTCAACTAAAAAAAGTGCGTCGCGCGGACTCGATAGTGGACCACTTGGCGGTCCAACAGCCGGCTGGCCCGCATCAGTGGAATTATTCGGCGGCGTAGTCTGAGTTGTACTTTGCGCAGGTTCAGCGGGCTCGTTGTTCTGTGAAGTGACGCCACCACGCCGCGAAAGTCCCGTTGGTATAGACGACTCAAAAGGCCGGCGATCATAGCCAGCGTTATAACCCGCTTCAAAACCTTGCTGGTAACCGTCGCGATAATCTTCGATCGTGCCCCACGCTTCGTTGTAGTTGCGATCGGCGCGTTGATAGTCGCCGCTATTTCGGTAATCGCGGCCACCCTTATCGGCCACATCGCGAGAGCCCGTGCTGTACCCATCGGAATAGCCTGTGCGATAGCCGCGCTCGAGAGCGGTCGACTGGCCCTGCGAGGCATACGAAACGCGCACGGTAAATATCGCCGAGCCGCTTAGCGTCAGCGCAATCAACAGTACGAGGGAAATTCTAAAATATTTCATTGCTGTTCCTTCCAGAGAGTTACGGCGCCAGAGCCGCCGCCTTGTCTTGGGAGAGCCGGGGTTCCTGCCCTTGAGCCTATTGTATCGCAAAGTGTTGATTCTTAGCTGAAAGCTTATTCACGCACCTTAAGGCCAGGAGTTCAGAGTTCAGCTTTTAGGCTGCGGCCTGCGTGTCAGTCAACAACGCAAGCTAAAGCTTGAACTCTAAACTGCGTCCTTTACCGATAGTATGCTTGACCGCCTTTACTCTGCGTCCTAGACTCAAATCGCTCGATGATTGATGGCTGCCGAGCACGACTGGACGTCAGATGCTCTTTTTTCGTCACTGGTTGGCGTGTGCGACTGCATGAGATGGTAGAAACCCGGAAAGTTTATTTGGATCACAGCGCCACGACGCCCGTCGACCGGCGAGTGATTGAGGCCATGCTCCCGTATCTTACGGAAAGGTTTGGGAATGCTTCGAGCGTTCACTCGTTCGGGCAGGAAGCGCGGGCCGCGGTCGATCGCGCACGACGTGAGGTGGCCTCATTAATAGGAGCGCGAGCCAATGAGATTGTGTTCGTCTCGGGAGGGACCGAAGCCAATAACCTTGCGATTCGCGGCCTCGCCGATGCGACTTTAGCGAGGGCCTCAAACAAAAGCTCAGCCGGAAAGGGACATGTGATCACGTCCGCCATTGAACACTCCTCGGTGCGTGGAATTTTAGAAGATCTTGAAAAGCGCGGCTGGCAAATTACGCGATTGCCGGTCTATGGAGACGGAATCATACGAGTTGAAGATCTACGCGCGGCCTTAAACCCGGAGACCGTGCTGATATCGGTGATGCTTGCGAACAATGAGATTGGCACAATTCAGCCCATTGACGAAATTGGCGCGCTGGTTCGCGAGGAGCGTGCCCGCGGTCGTCACCTTTGGCTCCATACGGATGCCGTACAAGCTGCCGGACGCATTCCTGTAGACGTCGAGGCGCTGGGTTGCGATCTCCTGGCCCTTTCGGCACACAAACTTTACGCGCCGAAAGGAGCGGGCGCTTTGTTTGTTAGGCGCGGTGTCCGCCTGAACCCGCAAATCCTCGGCGGGCATCAGGAACGCGAGCGCCGCGCAGGAACAGAAAACGTGCCCGCCATTGTTGGTTTGGGCGCCGCTGCAAAACTTGCTCGTGACGAGATGGAACAGAGGTCACAACACGACGCCTTGTTACGCGATCGATTTGAGGCGGGAGTAACCGAGTGTATTGAAGAGATCGTTTTTAACGGTCGACCTGGGCGACGGTTGCCACACCTTTCAAACATCTCGTTCAGATTTATCCAAGGTGAAGGACTACTGATTAGTCTCGATCTTCAGGGAGTAGCAGTTTCCACTGGTTCGGCTTGTTCTTCCGGCACGCTTGAGCCCTCGCCAGTTATTCGCGCGCTGGGTCGTGATGATGAACTCGCCCGCGGCGCGATCCGTTTCAGCTTCGGCAAGGACAATACTGAGGAGGATGTTGACTACGTGATCCACGTTCTCGTTGAGGTCGTTGAAAGATTGCGCCGCCTTTCGCCGCTTTCAGCTAAGGAAAGACGGCCGGGGCAAGCCCACCTTCCCGACCATGAGTTGATCAAAGTTTCCTGATTGATCCAGGGTTGAGCCGCCTTCAGCAGAAAGAATCGAACCGCGTTATTAATTTTTCAGGTCAGGAAGGTGGGCTTGCCCCCGCTGTTTGGTTTCATGCCTTATTCGTCTGCTTTCAAAGATCACATCGCCAACCCGCGCAACACTGGTGAACTTCCTGACGCGAATGCCACTGCCGAAGAAACGAATCCAGTCTGTGGTGATCGGATGCGTCTTTCGTTGCGCATCAGTGAAGGCCTTATTGAAGCGGCAAGGTTTCTCGCCTACGGCTGCCCGCCGACACTTGTTTGTGGATCTGTCTTGACGGAGTTGGTCGTTGGCAAGAGCGTTGATGAAGCAAGGCTGTTAGGTCGGAAAGATCTGGTTGATGCGCTCGGTGGGCTCCCATCGAGAAGGCAACATGCCGCAGCGCTGGCTATTGAGACCCTGCGCGCGGCAATTGAAGACAAAAAGAGCGGGGCAAGCCCGCCTTCCTAACCTAAGAGGTTGGTA
>DATLBQ010000246.1:0-12975 GCA_035526805.1 Pyrinomonadaceae bacterium | reverse complement strand
GCTCGTAACTAAAGAAAGTCTTTGTACCCTTCCGATAGATTCGGTAGATGATTGATGAGGGGGCGTGGCTAAATGAACTTTCGCTAATTGTCTGACTTACTACTCCACTGGTCAGGGCCATAGGATGCCGGGAGTAGCTCTCATAAATAGACGAATGACATGTTTCGCAAGCGCTGTTACCAACGTAAGGGACTTGATTTTGAGCAGTGACCCCGCGGGTCCTGGCCGCGCCTAATAGGTACAGGGCGATAACACCTACTAGTATTCCGATGGCGAAATATTGTTTCAGCATTCTTCTCTGCGGGACGAGCGTATTTACAGCCGAGATCAGATCGACGCTTAACAGTTCGCGAAATAAGACTCTCGACAATAGTACCTGTTTCAGGGGTCAGGTTGGGATGGCTGGGCCGTAGCTTAAGGCCGCCACTCAAGGTTGTTGAAAAAAACAAGCGGACCAGGGGCGAATTCTCGCGTGTGAAATTATGAATGGCTGGCCTGAAACTCGATCAAGTCTCAGACCAGCCATGTTTGTAAGCCGCAGCTTTTCAGCTCCAGGCGCTTAAAAGACGAATCTCAGGCCGAACTGGAAATTCCGCATTTGGGCACCGGAAGCCAGATTGAATATTCGGCCGGCTTCGGCCGGATTACAATCAACGCAGTCCCTGGGCTGACCCAGGTTGACGTGATTGAATATGTTGTAGCCCTCGGCGCGGAACTCCACAATCGAGCTTTCGGTAACCCTGAATTTCTTGAACACAGCAAGGTTACTTTGCCAGAACCCTGGCCCACGCAGTGTATTGGAACCAACGTTTCCAAACTGCCCGGCTGCCGCTTTGGCCCAGGGTCCGCCTATTATGGCACCAGCGGAATTAACCTGGGCTGGTATGAACCACTGGTTGCGATCCTGGTTATCGGGAATAGCTTCTCCCACTAAATCAGGTCGGCAGGGTCCAGCGTTAACTGAGCAATTCGTGCCTGAGACGTTAGCTGTGAAAGCCAGACCACTGGAAATAACAGTGTTAGAGCTAATTTGCCAACCACCGACCAGGAGATTGGCTGCTCTGGAGGCACTTCCCATGTACTTCTTGCCGTGGCCGAAAGGCAACTCCCAGACCTGAGATAGCGAGAGGTGGTGCTTGCGGTCAAAGCTGGTTGGGCCATAGCCAATCGACCGGTCATGGATGAAGTAGTTGTCACTGTAGTTTCTGGCAGCCGACAGTGTGTAATGCGTCAGAAGGATGAGCCCAGCGAAGCGGGTCTCAAACTTTGTCTGCAACGAGTTGTAGTGGTTGTCTGCGTCGTTGCCGTAATACGTGATGTTCTGAGTCCATCCGAAGCGACTAAAGAAAGGCCTGCGAGGTCCTTCGTCAAGAATGTTGGGATTGTTGACGGGAGCGTTCGCGTTGTAGGCCGGACCGTCGCCAGCAAAAACGTGAGTTCCTTTATTCCCTACGTAACCTACCTCAAATGAGGTATTGCGCCCGAATTGGTGTTGCAGGGTCACGTTCCAGGCATCGAGTGTCGGCAACCTCATCTTGGAAGGCCGCGCCCGACCTTCGATGCCTAGTGGCAGTGGTAGCCGACCGTTTGCAGGGACCGTAGGAAAGACCGGAGCTGAAGGCCCTGATGCAAGTGTAAACACCCGCTCCCAATCATTACCGTCGTTGTTCTGAAAGGCCAGTACTGGAAGGTTCTGGGTCACCGCATGCCCAAAGATTGAGCCAAACACCCCGACGTCAAAGCTTCGACCATAGCCTGCCCGAATTACAGTCTTATCGGACCACTGGTAGGCTATGCCCAACCGCGGAGCAATGGCCCCATAGGTGGGCTTTACATTGAACGCACTGTCCACGTCTCCGACATTGCCGACAAGAAGTTCCCCGGTCTCAAGACTGAGCAAACTTCCTTCCCCGGGCTCATCCACTGTTTCAGGAAAGATCAGCTCCCACCTAAGGCCACCGTTGAGGGTTAGTCTTGGAGTTGCTTTCCATGTGTCCTGTCCGTAAAAGAACCAGCGGCGTTGATGTTCCCGCGCATCAGTCCTTGTACTCACGTACCGTTCAAAGTTGGTTACGTCCCCGAGTAGGAGCGTGGCAATTCCCAAGCCGCCGACAAAATTTGGAGCGGTCGGCGTTTCACGAACACCAGTCCGCGGTTCATTGAAGTGCACCTGACCAGCTCGATGCGCGTCGGATGGCACTCGCAGATTCTTGGCCCAGCGCAGATCGGCTCCAAACCTGAAAGTATGGTCGCCGCGGAGCAGCGTCAAATTGTTAGCAAACTGAAATTGGGTTTCCTCTTGAGCGAGTGGGCAATTGCATCCGTTGTCGAGCCCGAGCGCAAAGCCCAGGTCGAAACCACCTACGCCTTGTATATCAAACCACGGCATGCCGGAGGTGAAATCATCAAGGTTGAGGCCCGGTATGCCGATGTCTGTCGCAGGTGTGGTACCGAAACCACCCGGCAATACATCAACTTTGTATTTGAAATAACCGAAGCGGAAGTCCCAGATCACTGTGGGGCTAATTACCTGGTCGAAACCCGCAGCCCATGACTGGTTCTTAACCTTAGAAGTGCCGGCAAACCGCGCTCCGCTCAAGGCCGGGCCTCCAAGACTTTCGCCAAAGGCACCTGGTTTCGCTCTCTTATACTTAGCGAAGCTATATCGTGCAAACAGATGTAGGTCCTTGCTCCAGTAGTGATCGCCACGGATATTGAACTGATCGGCATCGAAGTTGTCCGTACCCGAAGTGCTGAAGTTGTCGTTAATTCCAGGCCCATTGGGCACTGGAAAAAGATTTATTAGAGCTCTTGCCTGCAACGGTACCAGAGCTGCTGGAATTAGGTTGCCAGCGAACGGGGTGCGATTTGCACCGTTTGGATCACCAGTTTGCGGATTGTAGATCTGTCGTGGATATGCGCTGAGGTCGAAAAACCCCGCAGCGTTAGGCGCCCGTGCAGCCAGGATGGGGACAGTTGTTCTTACGGAAGCACCTTCCTTGCTGCGCGTACCCTGGTAGTCACCAAAAATGAAGCTTTTATCCCTGAGTATTTTCCACCCGAATGAGCCACCAAATTGACTCCAGAGGCTCTCCGGAATGAGTCTGGGTTGCCCATTGTCCCTATTGCCTGGAATTAAAGGATCGGGCACGCTTTGCGAAAAAGGATCCCGAGCTTGCAAGATATCGTTGCGTCGAAATATGAACGCAGAGCCGTGAGGATCGTTTGAGCCAGAGCGAGTTTGCGCCGTTACCACGCCTGCCGTAGCCATGCCAAACTCAGCGTCAAAGTTCTGAGTGGTTACTTTGGCCTCGCTGATACCCTCCAGCGTTGGGTTGATCACGATAATCCCTAGAATCGGATCGCGATTATCAGTACCATCGAGTTGATAAGACGTCCCGCTGAAGTGTTGACCGTTAACCATCGTTTGGGTGGAGCCTTGCGGGTTCTCACTGGCGGCGTGTTGCCACGCAAGCTTTTGCGTTCCCGGTGAAGCCAGCAAGACCTCAGTAAAGTTGCGATTGAAGATGGGAAGCTCAGTAAGTTGCTTAGCTGTGAAGCTGGTCGACACGTCTGCGCGATCAGTCTTTAAGGTGAGATCCAGGGTTTCAGAAGATACCGTTACAATCTCGCTGACAGCACCAACCTCTAAAACGACGTCCGTCGTAGCGGTCACGTCGGCTCTTACCTCAACCTCCTGGACTGAAGACTTATAACCCTGCTGCTCAACTTTGACCTGGTACTTTCCAGGAATGAGCGACCTAACCTCGTAATTGCCGGATTCGTTGGTG
This sequence comes from Pyrinomonadaceae bacterium, assembly GCA_035526805.1. Lineage (GTDB taxonomy): Bacteria > Acidobacteriota > Blastocatellia > Pyrinomonadales > Pyrinomonadaceae > PSRF01. The sequence continues at coordinate 9,184 of DATLBQ010000246.1, read as the reverse complement.
GCAACTGTTTTGGTTACATTCTTAGTTAGATCAGTGATATGGACCGTCGCGCCAACTATTGTAGCTGCCTTCTCATCGGTCACTGTGCCACTGATGCCTCCATATACAGCCTGAGCAACCGTCCTGTATGAAAGCCCGGTTATGAGTAGTAGGCCAAGCAAAAACAACGGGAGTTTGTTTATCAGGGCTGACTTGAAGTCGTGTGTTGTGCCTAATAGGTTTCTCATGGAATCGTTCCTCATATGCCGACGAAAAAAGCCGAGATGCGCTTAGAGCTCTTGTTGGGCCAAGAGCGCAAGCTCCGCTAGGGAGGTCAAGAGTCGCTGGAAATGCCAGCGACCGGTTGCCGTCTTGTTAGTTCGAGTTTAAGGATCTTCCTTTTGAAGGCCTGGGGATCACTACTTCAAAAGTGCTTGTCTGACAGTTTGTTGCCTTAACAAACGAAGTGTTTAATACACTTTCATGCGATGTGTCAATAGTTTTCTGGGGCTGCGGAGGAAATATTAACGGAATAATCCGAGAGGCAGCTAAACCGCCGGGCCGGAACGGCAAGTGACTTTCAGAAACGGCTGCCCTTTCCCGCGGCGAATCCAGCGGTAAACTTGCTCCCGAGCACCGGCAATGACCCCTGGAGCGGCTTTGTGATAAGGTGAGCCCCATCAATGCTTGACCATTCAAAGTCGATCAAAACTTTTAATGCTAAGAGTAAGCATAAGCTCCCGTAAGTTATGAAAGTCTCAGCGTGGCGAAGCGGGCTAATGGCCGGCAGTATCCTCGTAAGCTTGTTCTCGCTGCCGGTCTGTGCACAGCAGGCTGACCCGGCGCCGCCAGTTGTGGTGCAGCCTGGTGCGCCGGGCCAGCCAACCCGGACGCTGCCATCATCGACGAGGGCCACACTGCCGCCACGTTCACCGGCAGATGTGCAGTTCATGCAGGGCATGATCATGCATCATGCGCAAGCAGTTGAGATGACCGCGCTCATCGAATCCCATACTCCTAACAAGAATCTGCGGTCGTTGGGGGCGCGCATAAGCAGCTCGCAGTCGGACGAAATAAAGTTTATGAAACGGTGGCTGGAGGCGCGAGGAGAACCGACGCGAGAACCGATTTCGCCCGTGATGCCGGAAATGCACGACATGGATATGTCGAACGATGCGAGTCATTCGGGCCATGCTACCCATTCCATGCTTATGCCCGGCATGCTTACGGCAAAACAGATGGAAGCTCTCAAAAAAGCGAAGGGCCAGGAGTTCGATCGTCTGTTTTTGACTGGAATGATTCAGCACCACGCGGGCGCGTTGGTTATGGTGAAGGACTTGTTCGACAGTGCAGGCGCGGGGCAGGACGCTGAACTGTTCAATTTCGCCACCGATGTCGACAGTGGCCAACGCGCTGAGATCAGGATCATGCAAACAATGCTGGAGGAAAAGCTGGGAGCGCAGACATCCTGTCTGCCTCAACGTTCGTGGCCACGCACCAGCAGGCAAGATGCCTGCGCTCCCAGCCAAACTCTATAGGAGAAACGATGAATCGCGTTCACAACCTGGCTTTCACTTTGTTCGTAGCTTCCCTTTTGTTCTGCTTGTGTTTTGCAACAAGAATCCAGGCCCAAACGCCATCGCCGTCTCCATCTCCATCTCATGAGTCCGCGAAGCCGGCAGAAACAAAACCGACGGACGAAAAAGGCGACGGGAATCCGTTTGCTCCTGAACCGGCGGCTCCGCTACCGGCTGGAATGACTGGCTCCGATGCCAATGACCCGCGCGCCAGGCTCGCACCCGGAGTGTACGACGCAGCTGAAACATCGATGGGCCTCAAGCACGTCATGCTCTTCAAAAAGCCTGACGCCTTTCAACTCGGAACCGACAATCCAGATGACCCGAAGGTGCAGAAGATTCTCGGTCAACTTCGCGTCGGTGACTCGCCGAAAACAACGAAGCCGGAAAGGTTGGTTTTTGCTCAACTAGCTTTTGCGAACTCGGATCTTGCGTTTCAGGGCAATCACCTGTTTCAGGGAAACTTCTATGGCCTCAGTATTTATGACATCTCGAATCCGGCGAAAACTACCTTGTTGACTTCGATGGTCTGTCCGGGTGGCCAGGGTGATCCGTCAGTTTACAAAAACCTTCTCTTCATGTCAGTCGAGATGCCCAACGGTCGCCTCGATTGCGGTACCGAAGGGTTTCCGCCGGAGCCCCAGCTGCCCGCCGGAGAACAGAAGCCGCCCGCCGGAGAAGAGAAAAAGGCCGCCGCCGGAGAAGTGAAAAAACCGCCCCCGGCACCGCAAAAGGATCGTTTCCGAGGTGTTAGGATTTTCGATATCACTGACGTGAAGAATCCGAAGCAAGTGGCCGCTGTGCAAACTTGTCGCGGCTCACACACGCACACGCTGGTGGTCGATCCGAATGATAAGGACAACGTATACATTTACGTCTCCGGAACCTCTTTCGTCCGCCAGAGCGAAGAGTTGCCCGGCTGCTCTGGGGAAGAACCTGAGAAGGATCCGAATACCGCGCTGTTTCGCATTGATGTAATCAAGGTGCCCCTGGCGGCGCCGCAAGAGGCGAAGGTCGTATCCAGTCCGCGAGTGTTTATGGATCCAAGGACCGGCGCGCTCAACGCCCTAACTAACGGCGGCACTCATGGCAAAGAGGGACCTGAGAAGCCATCGGCCTCCAATCAGTGCCACGACCTCACCGTGTACTCAGCCATCGGGTTGGCTGCCGGCGCTTGCTCCGGCAATGGAATCCTGCTGGACATCAAAGATCCGGTGCATCCGAAGCGTCTGGACGCGGTTAACGATCCAAACTATGCGTATTGGCACTCGGCCTCGTTTTCGAACGACGGCAAAAAAGTTGTGTTCACCGATGAGTGGGGCGGCGGATTGGGCGCGCGCTGCCGACCGAACGATCCAAATAAATGGGGCGCTGATTCGATTTTTACTTTGAAGGACAACAAGCTGAAGTTTGCAAGCTACTACAAGTTGCCGGCCGCCCAGGGCGACAGCGAAAACTGTGTGGCACACAACGGCTCGCTCATTCCGATTCCCGGCCGCGACATTGAAGTGCAGGGCTGGTACCAGGGCGGCATCTCCGTCATGGACTTCACCGACGCGGCGCATCCGGTTGAAATCGCCTACTTCGATCGAGGACCGATTGATCCGAAGATGCTCGTGCTCGGCGGACACTGGTCCGCCTACTGGTACAACGGCCACATCTACGCTTCGGAGATCGCCCGCGGCCTGGACGTCTTTAAGCTGACGCCCACGAAGCTTCTGACTCAGAACGAGATCGAAGCCGCGGAAACGGTGCGGGTGGCGGAACTCAATGTGCAGAACCAGCAAAGAATCGAGTGGCCTCGAACGCTGGTCGTGGCGAAGGCGTACGTGGATCAGTTGGAGCGATCGCAAGCACTGCCTGCTGATCGTGTTGCCGCCCTGCGGCAGGCGCTCCAAAGCGCCGAGAGTTCACACATGAAGCAAGAGGAGCTCGCAAAACTCAAAAGCCTCGCACCATCGTTGGAAAAGAGTGCTGCCACGATGAAGAGTGCAGCAGACTCAACCCGACTGCAGGCCCTGGCGGAAATCCTGAAGCAACCTGCTCGTTGATCTTTATGAAGAGTCGTTCTTGGTGAAGGGAAACTAACGGTGCTTGATGCGCCGCGCTTGACGATTAGGATTACTGTATCGGCGCGCGCACAGCTTGCCCCGGTTTGACGCCAACTTGTAGCTGTCCATCCTCAACTACTGACACGCCATTTACCAAAACAAACTTTATCCCTTCCGAATATTCTCCGGGTTCAGTATAGGTCGCCTTATCAATTACTCGTTCGGCATCGAAGATAGTGAGATCGGCATCTGCGCCGGGACGAAGACGGCCTTTGGTTTTCATTATCGGAACGCGGCGTTCCAGACGCTCGGCAGGCATCAACGTCATTTTGCGCAAGGCATCCATCAGCGTCAGGGTTTTAGTCTCGCGGACGTAATAGCCGAGAATTCGCGAGTAGGTACCGGCAGCTCGCGGATGTCCTTTCCCATCCTTCAGAATGCCGTCGCTGGCAATCATGGTTAAGGGATCGGCAATCGCACTTCTGATGATTTCAGGTTTCATTGAATGCAACGCGACCATGCCACCTTCTTTCCGATAGCGCACAAAGCTTTCCGCCGTAAGCCGTTCTCCGGTGGCCACCCATTGCAGGTCTTTGTAGTCGATACCTAACTGTCCCTGCCAATCGCCGTCGAAAATCGCTGAGTCAAGTCTGGTCATTCCGGCTGTGTAGGGATAGCACTCCGTAGTGACATCTATCCCGTGTGAGCGCGCTTCGCGGATCATTTCCAAAATCAGCGGAGTGTCGTCGAAGGCCATGCTGGTTATGTGAACAACGTGCAATGGAGCACCGGTTAGCGCGGCTGCGGCGAGAACCTCCTCAAAAGCTGTGACACAATTCATCGGCTCTTTTATACCGGGATATCGCATGTGCACATGACACGACGCCTTAAACCTGGAGGCTACACGAAACATCTCAATGATTTCTCTGTGTGACGCTGCAGCTGTGTAGTTGATGCCGAAGCCAACTGCGAGTGCCCCGCGTTTCAATCCCAGTTCGATCAGTCGCTTGATTTCGGCAATCTCAGCCTCCGTGGCCGGACGGCGAGCGGCGTCACCGCTGGGTACAAAAGTGCCCGGATCTTTCATCACGGCCATGCGAACCGGGACATGACCAATACTCGCTCCGTAGTTGATTAATGTCTTTCCTTGGCGCTCTGCATACCACTGATCAATATCTTCGGTGCCGATTTCCAGCTCCAAAGCTGTGGTTACTCCATCCATTACCTGGGCCCGGTGATGCTCATCGTTCATATCGTGGACGTGAAGATCGATGAAGCCTGGTGCGACCACGAGACCTTTTGCATCAATGACCGTGCGTCCCTTGAGCGACTTACTTGTGATCGTATGAATCTTACCGTTGCGGATACCAAGGTTGCGCACCGCATCCAGGTTTGACTCCGGATCCATGACTCGACCATTCAGGACAACGACATCATAGAAATCCGCTGGCGCGTTTGCGGTTGAGAGGACCATCGTGCCTGAGAAGGCAAGGATCAAACTGACGCTCAGCATCGCGACCAGACGCATCTTGAGTAGACTTTTAGCTGTCATCGCGCTCTCTACGAACATATGAAAAATGAGCCACAGATGAACGCGGATAGACACAGATCTAAACGCAAAACGGATTGGAGCTTATTCCATTTCAGTTTTTGGTCTTCTCACTGATCCGTGTGAATCCGCGTTTATCTGTGGCTTATTGCTCTCGATCAACTCGACTTCACGCTCCGCTGCCTGCGAAAACGATAATAAGCAAAAACTGGCAGCCCAAGTGCGATCAGTATCAGCCCCGTTGCTGACTCAACCGGCCGTGCCACCAGAGTATTGATTGTTAGCCAAAAGGCCACTAGTACAAAGACCACCGGGATCACTGGGTAGCCCAGCGTTTTGTATGGTCGAGGTGCGTCAGGCATTTTTCGCCGCAGCACAAAAACCGCCGACGTTGTCATTCCGTAAAAAATCCATGAGGCGAAAATAACGTAATCGGTCAACTGATCATAGGAGCCGGAAACGGCCAACACACTCGCCCAGACTGCCTGAATGATGATGGACCAGACCGGCACGTGTGAGCCGGCATTCACTTCCGAGAAGCGGGAGAAGAAGAGGCCGTCGCGGGCCATGGCAAATGGCACCCGCGCACTCGATAGGATCAATCCATTGAGCGCTCCGAGCGCTGAAAGAATAAAAGCGATCGAGATGAGCTTTCCGCCCCAGTCGCCAAGGAATGTTTGCGCGGCTTTAGTTGCTACCGGCAAAGCATGGGGATGACCGGTTGAACTGGATGTGACGACTTGCGCAAACGGGAGCGCATAAAAGTAGGCGAGATTCGCCAGACAGTAAATCGCCATCACCGCGAGCATGCCGCCAATCAAAGCCCGGGGGATATTGCGGCCCGGGTTGCGAACCTCCCCCGCCAACCATCGGCATCGCGTTCCAGCCATCGTAAGCCCACAACGCGGCGACCATCGCTGCCCCGAAGGCTGAAACGCCGGCGACCTTTGCTCCGCCTGTACTCGACCTCAGGTTCGCCCAGGTTGCTGTGCCTGACAGAGAAAAGACTCCGATCACAATAACCGCAATCCCCAGCACCTTCAGGAGCGTCAATACAGATTGCACACGGCCGCCAAAGACAATTCCAATGCAGTTTATGGCCGAGAAAAACAGGATGGCACCAACGGCCAGGATCTGTTTGGTGCCGAATTGCCAGTGGATTTCCTGGCCCAGCAGAGTGTAATTGTGCTGGAGCCATACGGTTGTCAGCGGTGCGACCGCGGACAAAAAAGTAGCAAAACCAACTCCGAGAACGGCGATGGCGCCGGTTGACGCTACGCTGAATCGCGTCCAGCCATAAAGGAATGCCGGTGCATCCCCGTAAGCTTGACGCAAGTAGACATATTCACCGCCGGCCTGCGGCAATAACGCGCCCAGCTCTGCATAACTCAGCGCCCCGGCCAGCGAGAGAAAACCTGCCGCCACCCAGGCAGCCAACACCAGTCCCGGGCTTCCGACTTCCTGGGCCATCACGGCGCTTTTCAGGAACACTCCGGTGCCAATCACTGTACCGATTACCAGCAGCGTCGTGTCGCTCGCCGTTAGTCCTCGAACCAGAGAACTGTTGTCGTTAGCCATTTGTTTTCGCGTGGGAAGAGAGATGCACCGCTTGTAGAAATACTTCACGCAGTCGCAGGGCCACAATCTCCGCTTCGTTCGGCTGCATCATCCAAACGCCGAACCTTATCTCCTCTCCTTCCGGAGAAGGCTCATATGAATAAGTAGGAACGGCTTCGATCGAAACTGTTCCAGCGCGCAACTGCTGACGGATATAGTCGGCTGAAACTTTGAGACTATCTTGATTCCAAGTGACCCTCAGATGCGGAACATGATTGGCAATTGCCGGAGTGAAGATTTCCACTCTGAGCGCTTCGACGTCTGCCAGACTCTCAGTCAGCAATTTTATCCGCCGCTCCCATTCCTTTGCTTCAGCTTCTGAGTCGCGTTTAAGGTACATCTCCAGTGCGACCACCATCCCGAGGATCGTCTCTTTGCTGACTTTATAGCCGCGCCCAATCGCGTCACCATTAGGAGCGGAATTCAACCTGGCGGCCCTGATCAAATCTTTACGGCCGAGTAGCAGTCCGGCATTTTGCGGCCCACGCATCCCCTTGCCTCCGGAGAAGGTCACGAGATCAAAGCCCATCCTCAGGTATTTCGAGATTTTCTGTGGGTGGCACATCAGCCGCAGCATCGTTGAAGGTGGGGATGTCATACTTTTTACCCAGGGCAACGAATTCTTGAGCATTGATTTTGCCCTTTGGCTCGTTGTCGTTGAAGAACAGCATCATTGCAGTGTTACCGCTGATGGCATTCTCCAACTCCGCGACCGTTTCAATCTCTACGAACTTAATTCCGCAATTCCGAATTGCATGATCAGAGAGAAAGCGATGCGCCTTTTGAATGACCACTTCACTCTTGAGACCGGTCAGGTCAGGTATCTAACGAACGTAAACGGGATTCTCGTCGGTGAGGCAGGCTGCCGTGCCAATGGTAAGCGCTGCCGCAGCGCCTGAGGTCACCATTGCCGCTTCGCATCCGATTAGTGCTGCAATGCGTTCGCCCGCAGCTGTTTGCAACTCCTCGATATCCACGAAGTGCTTTGCCGCATAGCTCATTGCTGCGACAACTTCTGGAAGCATCAGCGAAGCGCTTAAGAGAGTGTAGGTACCAGCCGCGTTGATAAAAGTTCGCACACCCAGCTCGCGATAAAAATCACGTTCGCTGCCGGGTGACAGATCTTCTGGGGGGTGACGCTGGGACAGGTCATCGGGAGAAGACATCTCCCGCATAATATACGAATAGCTCGCTCGTCGGAACACTAGCAAAGCGCCGGTGCTGGTTCCGTTCAGGCCATCGATTTGCTAAGCCTAAGTTCCAGCATCACAAAACCATTTTAAAACCTCAATCCGGTTGAAATCGCCTATTTCGATCGCGGGCCGATTAATCCGAACATGCTCATACTCGGCGGCCACTGGTCCGCCTACTGGTACAACGGCCACATTTACGCGTCGGAGATCGCCAGGGGCCTGGACATCTTTAAGCTGACCCCCACGAAGTTCCTGACTCAGAATGAAATCGACGCCGCGGAAGGGTGCGGGTGGCTGCACTCAATGTGCAGAACCAGGAAAGAATTGAGTGGCTCTGCCTGCCGATCGTATTGCCGCCCTGCGGCAGGCGCTTCAAAGCGCCGAAAGCTCAAACATGAATGGAAGCGAGCTCGCAAAACTTAAGAGCCGCGCACCCTCGTTGGAAAAGAGCGCTACCATGAAGAAGAGTGCAGCAGACTCAACCCGATTGCAGGCCCTGGCGGAGATTTTGAAGCAACCTGCGCGTTGAGCTGTTACGACCTGCCCGATGATCTCTTGCGAAGGGTCGTTTTTGGCGACACCGCATTCGAATACGCTAAAGGGTTTTGGGTGGCCCGAGGATGGTTAGCCATTACTCCTCTAATAATCCTTGAATGAGTTTGAGACTCTATCAGCCTTGAATTCACGTGAGCAAAATTCTAGGAATCGATCTTGGAACCTCCAACTGATGCGCGGCGGTCATGGTTGCTTCTTCGGCCTTTGATCCGCTTGATGAGATCTTCATGCTTACGGAAGTCGTCCTCGGAGTTACGGGTCGGATTGAATTCTGTTGACATGGGGCCTCCTGTTTTCAGAGAGCTTGGCCTGGTTATGTGGATGAGGGTCTATTATGATTAGCTTTGCACAAAAAGTATCTTCGATAGGTTGCTCGAGGAATGACCAATAGAAGTTGGCGCGTTTACGCGCCATCCCGCAGGGCTGATAGGCCAGCCGTTTTACGGCTGGTTCACCACCGCGATCCGGGGGCAGTTTTAGTTAAAAAGAGAGCGATTCTGAGTCTAATTCACCCACTTTTGATCTTGACCATAGGCCCACCTTCTAATAGTATCTGCGCGCCTCAAAACCTTTACAGGCGGTTGAGAATGGTGGTTGTGAGATCCGCGCCTCAACGCCGACTTGCCACCTTCGCTCAGTTCCTTTGGTGGTAGATCTTCACGA
>DATLBQ010000245.1:0-6456 GCA_035526805.1 Pyrinomonadaceae bacterium | reverse complement strand
TTGCAGTGTGCGATGCAATGGCGATACAACGCGAAGCAGTGGTTCTCTTCACTGTTTTTCGTGGACGCGAAAACGCAGACCTGCAGCTCCGTGAAACATGAACTTTGACACGCAGGATCTAAATCACCTTTTGCCACAGCCGGGCTAGACGCTGAAGTCAAGGCAGTACCCAAAATCATCATAAGCAGCAGCGGTAAGAACGTAAGGTTACGGAAGTGTTTCTTCATAACATACTCCAGTGGGACGATTTGCTGGACCGAGGTTTACAGGACGATAGACCCGTCCAGCTGGCAAGTCAACACCTGATAAGCGGTTAACAGTACTAATACAGAGGAGATTCTTGGTTTGCCGGAGCGCTCATTTGTCGCGTGTCTCTCTAAAAAGTCCGAAACAACAGATTAGTCTCACATCAGGAATATCCCATCATCAAACAGCAAAGCCGGCCGCGTTTCGAGGCGGCCGGCATAGGCTGTCTCAGACGATTCTGCGGAACTTGACTCCGCCAATATCACTTGTCGTCTGGCGGGATGACTAGTTTTTGTCCAGCTTGAATCTTATCCGGATCGCTGAGCTTGTCGCGATTCGCATAGAAGATCCGCATGTACTCGTTCGCGTTTCCGTAAAACTGTTTGCTGATCTTCGATAGCGTGTCGCCCGATTTGATCTCGTAAGTTTCGCCCTGCGAACCACCAGCGCCGCCGGCTGCAGCGCCCATTGCGCGGCTTGCATCTACACTGATCTCAGCCGTGATGTCGTCTGCGTTTGGATTTACCAGCTTCACCTGATCCCAAAACTTATTCTTGCCATCTTCCGAAGGCGCGACGCCGCGTATGAAAAGTTTATTGTCCTGTATGTGAAGGTTCTGAAACTGTACGTGCTGCTGATCAGCTATGTTCAGTACAGATTGATACTTCTGCTTTAGCTCCTGAAAGCGTTGCTGCGCACCCTGTTGCTGTTCGGAGTCGGAAGCGCCGCCCCCAAACATTTTGTCAAACAATCCCATGTCGTTCTCCCTTCCTGATGAACCGTATAATTTCCAAACCACAGCGTTTCTGCTAAGGCAATGATTGTTCCGACGTTGAGATTGGTCATTTGATCTGCCCAACTTAAGGTGAAAACACGAGCGTTGAGTTAATCAGACATTTGCAACGTGGTTGTAGCTGAGGATTTTAAGAGTCGAAATCGTACAACGGTGTCTGATTGCGCTTCGCCATGCGGCAAGGCCATCGCACAAAAGTACCTAGTCCGCGGCTGTGGAAAATTTGAGTTGTGTGGTCACACAAAATCAGAGCCGGGAGCCGTAGCGACCGGCCACAGAAACAAATGAAAGACTACGAGTGAGCCAAAAAGCAATTCACAAACGAGAGTTACTTGGCCGGTCGCTACCGCTCTCGGTTCTGATGCTGAGCACTTTTCGTGCAAAGCCTAACGACCGCTGCGGCAATTCAAGGCTTGGAGGTTAAGCTTGTCGTTTTTTGCCAGTCGGGTTTAAGCAAGCCGTAGAACAAAGCGTCCTGAATCTCACCATTGACTTGCCAACGTTCGCGAAGATATCCCTCGCGCTGAAATCCAAAGCGTTCAAGGGCACGGACGGATGCCGCATTTCGCGGGTCTACGTCAGCTTCGATACGATGGAAATTTAGAACATTAAAGGCATAATTCAGTACCGCCGCGAGTGCCTCTTGCATGTATCCCTGTCGCCAATGAGCGCGCCCAAGCGCGTATCCAATCTCGGCCCGGCGATGTGTGAAGTCCGGGTGGAAGATGGTGACGCTGCCGATCAGCCGATCATTTGTGCGTAGCGCGATGCCCCACTTGATTAACTCCTGGCGCCCAAACCCATCGTGTATTTCGCTGATCAGTTTGCTGGCCGCCTCGCGATTTGGCAGCGGCGGCGTACTCCAATAACGCATCACTTCAGGATCGGAATATACAGCGTAGAAGTCGTCGACGTCCTGGGCGCGGATGGACCGCAGCGTGAGCCGACTTGTATCGAGCGTAGGCAAGCGTTTCCAGTCCATTGGCGCGGCGGATTGTAACACTCAGCTCGTTAATCCGCAGGACATTTTCATCCCATTTTGACTGTCAGCATAGAGATCGAGCCTCCGTCGAATCCTTCAACGGGAAAGCTCACGCTTTCGCCCTCAAGCCGCAGGCCAAGTACATAAACGAGCGGAAGGTAGTGATCTGGTGTTGGCGCACAAAGCAGCGCATCACGCCCAAGAGATTCGTAGTTCACGAGCGGACCATCATCGCCGTGTTCTAATAATCTTCGCGCTTGCGTCTCGAAGCGCACGGCCCAATCGAAGGGTTCTACCTCATGTTTGCCCCACGCGTATGTGTGCAGGTTATGAACCAGGTTCCCGCTTCCCATGATCAAGACACCTTCATCGCGAAGCGGTGTAAGTAGTTTTCCCAGTTCGTAGTGAAACTGCGGTTCTCGAGTTTCATCGATACTCAATTGCACGACCGGAATATCAGCCTCGGGAAACACGTGATAAAGCACGGACCAGGTTCCGTGATCGAGACCCCAGCCTTCATCCAGTTGGACCGGAAGCGGCGCTAACAAATTTCGCACTCGATTCGCAAGCTCAGGGCTGCCGGGCGCAGGATATTGGACTTCGTAGAGCTCTCGAGGGAAGCCACCGAAGTCGTGAATCGTACGCGGCGCATTCATCGCTGTTACCGCGGTGCCGGGCAAATACCAGTGAGCTGAGATGCAGAGGATGGCTTTTGGTCGCTCAATAGCAACGCCGATAGAGGCCCAGCCATCAGTGTAAGTATTCTTCGACACAGCATTCATGGGATTGCCGTGTCCAAAGAAGATGGCGGGCATTGGCCTGGTAATTAGGGGCATTCGCGATGCTGATCACTTCCTCGAGCGGAAGAGACGCACTTGACTCTCAAGGCGACAACGGAAGGTTGGTCGAAGCTCATATATTACGGGTTCGGCCAACTCACCTACCGAGTCCGCGTTAAAGTAAAGTTAATTCGAATTCGCCACTTCTCGGATGCTCTTTACCACAGCATCATACTACTCACGTTTATTGACTTCCGGTAGGCCTCTCTGTCGGAAAGACGCCGGGTTTTACTCAATTGTCGGGGTCTTCAGCTATTTGCGATGAACCTCTGGCGGGCAGTGGCTCGGTCAGCGGCAGTATCCAGCGCGCGGGCAGCAGACTGAGCCGTTCTTTCGCCAGATCCGCCGTGGGGTCGATCAGCAACTGCGGCCTGCGCCCATTCAGCGAAGCCATAACACGCGCCCGCACTTCGACATTCTCGTATCCTTCGCGACGCTTCTGCTTGGCCAGATAATGGCTGAATTGCAGGATCATGTCCGGGTGAGTCGCCATCTTCATCACTTGGTGGGCTCCCAAATGCTCCTTCGGATCGATAGTCCAGGTCCGACCGCTGGTTGGATGCGTGACGGTAAAAAGCGCTTCAGCTGTCTTAGTCCGCAGCTTCATGTGCCAGGAGAAATTGTGCCCTTCCTCCGTCCAACTTACATTGCCCGGATAGGCGTAATGTCGAAGCGGGAAGACAAACTGGAGCGCGAGGTAGGTTGTTAATAGCACTGCCACGGCCTTTTGCCATGCTGATAACCGGTCACACTTCGCTACTGTGGAAGGGGAAGCGGAGCTTACAGTCGATCCAGGGGCTGACCTGGTCTCGGCCGAAGCTGACACGGACGGAGAGTCTGATGAAGCAAACGCGTGTATCAGCCAGCGGACGACGCGGCGCATGGAATCGGGTGGAAAAAAGATGAGCGTGGCTCCCAACATGAACCAGGGGAAGATGCCGATTTGGAAGAGCAGCGCGTTGAGCAGGTTGAATATGATGGCCGCAATAAACGCATACGGCCGCGTGCGACGCCATAGCATCAGAGGCACGACCAAAAGATCAAGCAATAACCCGCCAATCACGAAATGATAAACCACCCATTCTTTTGCGAAGAGGGGACCGAACAGAGGAAGTTTTGTCAAAGGTCTTAACCAGGTGCGCATTGGCTCGCCATGAAACCAATCGCTGTTTAGTTTCGCAATCCCACCAAAGAAGTATGCGATACCAACTTGCGCACGCAGCAACCAGAGCGTCCAGGCCGGTGCCGTGTCTGAACGTATCTTCGGGCGCAATAGAACATCGACTGAAAGCGCTCGCTCCGCAGGCAGGAAAATCAATATGAAACTAATCAGGCTGATGAGATAAAAGTGATTCAGATAGCGAGTTTGATCCAGCAGGAAGACGTAGGTAAACGCGAGGAAGAAAAAAGTTGCGGCAATGCGGTAAAGAAAGCCTGCGAAAATGCCTAAGGCAAGTGTGGCAAGAACGACGAAGTGTACGTACATGCCCTGATCCGGCCACGGTTTGACCCAGCTGAATCCGTAGTACGTGAAGTAGACGGTGGGTTCGATGTAGTAGCGGCTGATCCAGTTACTGGTGAGATAACGGTAAGCCTCCCAAAACATTACCGCGCCGAAAACAATGCGGAAGAAAATGAGGAAAGAATTGTCTACCGGCCTGAAGAGACTAAGGCAAATACGTTGGATAAAACTGATTTGTGATCGTCCAACTGTCGCTTTCATTTGAGGGAAGCTGAGAGCGCTCCGCGAGGTTAGCCGCGCGAGTAAAAGCTAATTATGCGCTCTATTGCGCGACGGCAAACGGCGCAGAAGTGGTTGGTGCGCGTAAACATAATGCAGTCGACCTCCGGCCGGTAATATCCTCGCGACTCATAGATCGCGCCTTCGAAAGCGCCGACATGACCGACATACTTTTCGGCGGCAAACATGACCTCTTCGCGCTTCAGTTCTTCCCGAAAAAGTTCCTCCATCTCGCTTTCGGGCCGTTTATCTTTCCGCAGCTGTGTTCGACGCTTTTGAATATCGCGGGAAAAGTTTTCAAAATCTTCCTTGTTCCAGGGGGTAGGAATCGGAGTGTTGGGTGTAACCAGATCATTCCATTTCAGCTTCGCGGGATCGAGTAGTGCTGTTGTATTTGGTTCCCACGGCTCGACACGTTTGGTGGCCGCGGCGTAGGCGACCGCAGAGGTGTAGTACTCGTCGGCGAGACCGGCGAAGTGATGGCCAAATTCATGAACGAAGACGTAGTTTGCAAAGGCATTGTCTGCGGCCACGGTGCTGTAGAGGTTGAAGATGCCGCCGCCGCCATAGGTACGATTATTCGCAAGTATCTCGATGAATTCATAAGGAGCAAATTGTGCGACTCTGCGGACGGCGCGATTATCAAAAGCCAGCACATAACGTTCGGAACCAAAAGCATCGTAGGTCGCACCCAGCGGAGAATCGCGATAGACACCGGTTGACGGGCGCGAGATCCCACTTTCGGCGGCGGGTGGGCACAAACCCCAAACGTTGAACTGGCGACGATGTTCTTTGAATGGCGAAGTCGCGAAGAGCACTTCCGTGAGCCTATGCGCGTCGGCTTCGAACTTCTTCAATTCCGCAGCGGTGTAGCCATCACCAAGGATCACGAAATCGACCTTGCTTGCCGGATCGCCCATGTTCTGAATTGGGATCAAGGGAGCCGGCGCTGCAACTTTTGAGCGATCGATAAAGATGTCTTTCGGATCGACTGCCGTTGACCAGATGTCGCGCCAGGAGTTGTCGGCATTTCTCTTTTTCAGGACGATCTCGACCGGCGCGTCGGGCTCCGGGAAGCGGAACGATTCGCTGAAAGTTCTCATGACCTTGGTCGCTTCGTCGGTCGTTTCCCACTCTCCAAAGATAGAAGCGAAACCTCGAGAGTAGAGAACACGCTTAGTCTTCGGATCGCTTACCTCAAAAAAGTATTTGCCGAGATTCGTATCGTCGATCGTTTTGTTCATGTCGCCGGGCCAGGGAAGCGGTTCGATCTGAATCCGATCAACGCTGAAAACTTCCTGCTTCGAGTTGCCGGTGTGGTAGTAGTCGAGACGCATGGTGTTCGGCGCCGCAGATAAAGCAACCGAGAACATGAGAAGCACGGGGAAGGCAAGCAGCAGCGTTAATATGTTTCTGATCATGCGCGCAAACATAGCCGAAAAGCGTTTTCCGGGAAAGCCGTAAGGGGAATGGTTAGGAGTCACTTGGGCTTTAGCGGAGGCGCTAGCAGAACCGAGCGCGGTAGCGCCGGATGCTTGAGTCTACTTTCTCCCCTCACAAACTTGCCGTGGTTCGTACACGTCGCAGCGATGTGCCGCGAGGTTCTCAGGTGTGCTTTGAATGGTCGGACCGCTACTGCTTCGCTATGGAAGTAGTCTGCCAGGAGACAAGCTGCCACCGTCCGTTTACCTTTGCGTACGTTCTAATGAACCGTTCCTGATCGACTATAACCGGACGTTGGGGCTGGGTCGGCGAAGACAGGGTTTGATTTTCGATGAACTGATAACGAATGGTGGTGCGACCAACGACGAGCGCGGAGTCACCATGTAAACGGATGGTGAGATCGTCCACAGTC
>DATLBQ010000244.1:0-18286 GCA_035526805.1 Pyrinomonadaceae bacterium | reverse complement strand
ACGACTGGCGCTCCCGACGATATCCCAGCCAACGCTTTCCGCTAAGTTCCACAACTCAATTCGTACGAAGTCAATGGGGACGGCAAGCATTGTTCCCGCTACGGGTCAGGACCCTCAAATATGATAGATACAAGGAACTGGACGAGTCTCGCTTTTTTGGTGTGCATATCGATAGTCGGAGCGATGCTTCTCCTCTACGCGGTGCTATCCACCGTCAGTCTTCCGATCTTGACCAGTGCCGGCTTACTGTCCTGGCTGGTGCTTCTGGTTCTAACGCTCGCGGCAAGCCGGTTCACAGTTTCTATTACCACCACCGTTGGCGTTAGTCAGTGTAGGAAGTCTGTGGCGGATGCGCTTGTCTTCCTCGCGGTGATTCTCTATGCCGTCCCACCAGCGACTACAGCCGGACCTGCCACGCTGCTTGCGGCCCTGGTCGCCTTCGTCTCTACCTATGGAATGTCAAACCGGAAGGAATCGATTTCGAGCACGGGCATAGCTATCATTTCCACCTTCGTTTCGGCCTCGTGTTACAGCTATCTTGTCACCATCTTCGCCGATGATTCTTCACTAAGCGCAGGTCAGAATCTTCCTGTTAATGAACTTCTTGTTCCGCTTTGCGTGCTTGCGGTGTTGCAATACTCGCTCAGCACTCTGGCGACGGTTTATCTTGTGAACCTCGGCGATGGCAAACCTCGTCTGCTTCCCTCGCAGGAAAGCATTGTTTGGACTTTAACAACCCACGTTGCAGGCGCGGCTTCGGCGGTTCTTTTTTATTCGGCACTGCATGGTGCGGGGATTCCCTTCATTCTTCTCGGACTGCTGATCACCGGTATGGTCCACCTCCTGTATCGCTTTAACGAAAAACGTCTTGAGGAAGTAAGAAGAGCCGAAGCAGATCAGCGCACACACATCGAGGAGATGGCGAAGATTCATATGAACACAATTGAGTCTCTGGCAATCGCGATTGACGCGAAGGACCAGACCACTCATGGGCATGTTCGTCGAACTCAGATTTACGCATCAGAAATGGGCAAGCTCTTTCAGCTCGGTGAAAAGGAAGTGCAAGCTCTGTTTGCAGGAGCTCTACTTCATGACATTGGCAAACTCGCAGTACCTGAATACATCCTCAACAAACCAGGCAAGCTAACCGAAGCTGAATTTGCCAAAATGAAGATTCATCCCACTGTAGGGGGCGACATTCTCCGCCGCGTTAATTTTCCTTATCCGGTGGAAGATATCGTCCGTTACCACCATGAAAAATGGGATGGCACGGGTTATCCGAAAGGGCTGAGGGCCGAAGGAATTCCGCTGGTGGCGAGAATCATATCGGTCGTGGATTTTTACGATGCAACGCGGTGTGATCGTCCTTACCGAAAAGGCATGAAACGGGAGGATTCGCTGGCGCTGCTGCGAAGCATGGCGACTAAAGCATTTGATCCTCGTGTGGTGGATTTGTTTATTAAGCACGTCGAAGAGTTTGACCGACTAATCGCCGCGGAAGATATTCACGAGCAGGTCGAGTCAGAAAACATGGTCCACGACTATCTCACTAAAACAAAGCCCGACGCCGGGCTTGCGTCAAATGTCCTCGGGGCAGTGGACGACGGGGATGCGGGGTTCAGGTCGATCTCAGAAGCGCAGCGAGAAGTGTTTGCCCTCCACGAAATCGCACAAACCATCGGTTCTTCATTGAATCTTCAGGACACGGTAACCCTCGTCTCCAACAAACTGCGCGCCATTGTTCCGTTCGACACCTGCATCATCTTTGTGGTCGACGAAAAATCTGGAAAGGCCGTCGCTGCTCACGTAGCGGGAGAGGATGCCAGTGTGTTGAGTAACCGCCGCCTCAATGTCGGCGACGGCATCACCGGCTGGGTCATCGCCAACGCTCGCTCGATGTGTAATGCATCGCCTGAGTTGGATCTGGTGGGAGTTCCGGAAGAAGTCGCCGGCAGTTACCGCGGGGTGCTGGTGTCGCCGTTACTACGTGAAGACGGAGCATTCGGCGCGATCACACTTTATTCCAAGAGCAGGGCCTCATACACAACGGAACACGTGCGGCTGCTGGAGTCGGTTTGCCAACATGCGTCGAGCGCGCTGATAAACGCTCTCACGTTTGAAAGAACCAAGGAGAGCGCGCTCAATGATCCGCTGACCGATCTGCTAAACGCACGCGGCTTTTACATGATGCTCGAGCAAAGAATCGCCGAATGCCAGCGTATGACTAATGAATCGTTGGCGGTGGTTAGTATGGACATCGATGACTTTAAAGACATCAATGACCAGTATGGACACCCGATGGGCGATCGAATCCTCGCCAGTGTGTCCGCAGTAATTAAGAAAGAACTGCGGCAGATGGATATTCTGGCCCGCTATGCTGGAGATGAGTTTGTGGCGATCATGCCCATGGCTTCCACTCACATGGCCGGTTCCATCAGCGAGCGAATCCGCAATGCTGTCGAGGAACAGGAGTTCTCAGTACGCGCAGGCGGTCGGGTTCGCTTAGGCATCAGCATCGGGGTTGCCTGCTTTCCCGATGACGGGGACACCACCGAAGAGTTACTGACCGCTGCAGCGCGCCGGATGCAAACCAATAAACACGCACGGAAGACGGTGATTACGCTCGCTAATACTCCGATAACCACGCTCGACGCTTTCAGATAGATTTCGTTTTCTTTTAGAAATGCGCACCTTGCCCACGGCGTGCGCTTTTTTTTGAGTGCGGTGACAGGACGCTGCCTCCAAAGTAAGGTTGGTTTTGCGCGTTTTTAGGATACTCGCGTATAATCCGACTGCTTTTTAAGACAAGACAAAATTCAATCTTCATTCTGAGCCGCCTCTAATGGCGGTTAAATAGTCGAAAGCACCCAGTGGCAAAATCAAACTCCGAGTTGAGAAAGCGTACGCCACAGCCGTCGCGCGTGGGAGTTGAAGAGCGAAGCGCGACTGGCGTGATGGATCAGGAGTCTCCTGAGAAGACCGACGGTGAGACAGATTCGACGTCACCGCAGACCACCGGGGAGCTGAAAGCAGGACAAAAAAGCCGGTTGGCCGAACTTGATCGCGAGACGTTAGTTAACATCTACCACCAGATGGTTCTGGTTCGACGTTTCGAAGAGAAGTCTGCAGAAGCCTATAGCGCCGGGAAGATTGGCGGTTTCTGCCATCTCTATATCGGACAGGAGGCGGTCGGCATTGGCGCAATCTCTGCTATCCGAAAAGATGATTACGTCCTGACCAGCTATCGTGAACATGCTCATGCTATCGCCAAGGGAATGTCACCGCAGTCGGTGATGGCGGAGCTCTATGGGAAAGCAACCGGTTGCTCAAAAGGCAAGGGCGGATCGATGCACATGTTCGACAAAGAGGTGGGTTTTCTGGGCGGGCATGCGATTGTCGGCGGCCAAATCCCCCTGGCGACGGGTGTGGCTTTCGCGACCAAGTACCAGGGCACCGATCAGGTCACGCTTTGCTTCTTTGGCGAAGCGGCGGTCAACCAGGGAGCATTTCACGAATCGCTCAACATGGCCCAACTGTGGAAAGTGCCATGTATTTACATTTGCGAGAACAATCAATACGGAATGGGTACGTCGCTTCAACGTGCTATGTCGTCCCATGATATTTCGCAAAAGTCTTGTGCGTATGATATCGCTGCTGAGTTTGTCGACGGTATGGACGTATTGGCAGTGCGCGAAGCCACCCTTCGCGCCGTCGAGCGGGCCCGAAAAGATTATCTGCCCACGCTGCTCGAGGTTCGCACTTATCGTTTTATGGGCCACTCGATGTCTGACCCGGGGAACTACCGCACGCGCGCCGAGATCGAACGGCATCAGGAGAGAGACCCGATTAAACTTTTTTCGGCAAGCTTGAAGGAAGAAGGCGTCTTGTCCGATTCAGAATTTCAGGAAATTGAAGCGCAGGTAAAAGAGCAAGTTGACAAGGCTGTCAAATTCGCTGAAGAGAGTCCCCTGCCCGATCCAAAAGAACTGTACACGGATGTTTATGCTAGTCCGATTAATACCCATCGCGATTAGACCCGTGAAAAGGAACGCTTAAATGGCTGTGGTAACAATCCGCGAAGCACTGAATCAGGCTCTACGCGAAGAGATGCTGCGCGATGAAAATGTCTTTCTGATGGGCGAAGAAGTCGCCGAGTATCAGGGAGCTTACAAAGTTACTAAGGGTTTGCTGGAGGAACTTGGCCCCAAACGCGTTATCGATACGCCAATTACGGAACTCGGTTTTGCCGGACTGGGTGTGGGCGCTGCCATGGTCGGACTGCGCCCGATCGTCGAGTTCATGACCTTCAACTTCTCAATTCTGGCCACCGATCAAATCATCAACTCTGCAGCCAAGATGCTGTACATGTCAGGTGGGCAATTCAACATTCCCATCGTATTCCGTGGGCCGGGTGGTTCCGCTTTCCAGGTATCTTCCCAACATTCGCAGGCGCTCGAATCCTGGTTTGCTTATTTCCCGGGCTTGAAAGTAGTGATGCCTTCCACGCCGGCCGACGCCAAAGGGCTATTGAAGGCCTCCATCCGGGACGACGACCCGGTGATTTTCATCGAGCAGGAAAGAATGTACGGCATCAAGGGCGACGTTCCCGACGATCCAGACTTTGTTATCCCGCTCGGCGTCGCTGACATAAAACGTGAAGGAACGGACGCCACCATCGTGGCGCGTTCGTTGCTGGTTCCAGTGGCGTTAAAAGCGGCTGATGTCTTGCAGAAGGAAGGCGTATCTTGCGAAGTAATCGATCCTCGAACCATTCGACCACTCGACATTGAAACGATCATCAAGTCTGTTAAGAAGACTAATCGGGTAGTGATCGCAGAAGAGTCACACCCGTTTTGCGGAGTGGCAGCAGAGATTGGCTCGGAGATTACGGAGCGCGCTTTTGATTATCTCGACGCTCCTGTGAAACGTGTTTCAGGCGCCGACGTGCCAATGCCCTACGCGAAAAATCTCGAAGACCTGGCAGTACCAACTGTCGATCAAATTGTTGCGGCCGTTCGCCAGGTCGCATATTTGGATTGAGGGTCTGACGAACTTTAGTTTGTCGACCATTCGCAGAAACGGATATCACAGATTAAACGACAAACTGAAGTTTGTCGGACATTACCTATGGCAACTCAGGTGATCATGCCCAAGCTTTCTCCCACCATGGAAGAAGGCCAACTCTCTCGCTGGCTGAAGAAAGAGGGCGATAGAGTATCGATGGGCGAACCGCTCGCCGAAATTGATACCGACAAGGCGACGATGGAGATGCAGGCACTCGGCAGTGGAGTATTGCGCAAGATCCTGATCCAGGAGGGCGAATCGGCGCCGCTGGGTCAACTGATCGCCATCATCGGCGAGCCTAATGAAGACATTTCGGGACTAACGTCGCAGGCGACGACGACCGCACCTGCGAAAACATCCGCACCACCTGACGAAGGAAGAGATTCAAGCGCATCAAAGCCCACGCCAACATCGGCTGAACCGCCAACCGCCGAACCGAAGGCCGCAGGAAGAGCTTCCGACAATGGACAGCGAGAGAATAAGGAAAGCGCTCCATCTGGCCGGATAATTGTTTCGCCATTAGCCGCGCGCATGGCTGCAGAGTCTGGCATCGATCTGCGCTCAGTGAGTGGTAGTGGGCCCGGTGGAAGAATTATCAAACGGGATGTCGAAGAACTGATCAGCGGTCAGACTGCGAAAGCACCTGCTGCCGATCACACTCCGCAAAGACACTTACGAGCAGTTGATAGCACATTTCAAAAGGCCGCGACGGCGGAGGCCTCAGCTTATCGCGACGAGCCGGCGAGCGAGATGCGTCGCACTATCGCAAAGCGTCTTGTAACCTCCCTGGGTCCGGTGCCACATTTCTTTCTCACCGTAGAGATCGAAATGGATCGGGCGGCTGAAATGCGAAAGGGTATAAACGACCTCGACCCTGAATTGAAGATTAGTATCAACGACATAATTATTAAAGTAGCTGCTGCTGCACTCAGGCAACACCCGCAAGTAAATGCTTCATTCCAGGACAAGGTTGTGAGGTATTACGAACATGCTGACATAGGGGTTGCGGTTGCGATTCCGGAAGGGTTGATTACGCCTATCGTGCGTGCCGCGGATCAAAAGTCGCTCGGCGCGATCGCCGCGGAGGTTCGCGATCTCGCGGAGCGCGCGCGCAATCGCAAGCTGCGACCGGAAGAGTATCTCGGTGCGAGCTTTTCAGTCAGCAATCTTGGGATGTTCGGAATAGACGAATTCACCGCCATCATAAATCCCCCGGAAGCGGCAATCCTGGCGGTGGGTGCGATGTCGGCTAGACCCGTGGTGCGAAACAACGAGGTGGTCATACGCCAGCTGATGCGCGTAACGATGTCCTGCGATCATCGCGTGGTCGACGGCGCTACCGGAGCGAAGTTTCTGCAGACTTTCAAGAAGATTCTGGAGAATCCTCTTTTCCTGGTTGTCTGAAGCTGTTAGTCATTTGGTGATAACTTTCGAAAAGGATCGGGGACCACGCCCGATCCTTTTTTTCTCGTTCTTTCTAAGATACTTCTACGGTGTTTCGTTGACTAATACCGCTGATACTGGGACCGCGGGCGTCCCGCCCGCATCAAGCAGGGGTCAGGGCTCATAATTATCAGCATTGAAAGGCATTCTACGATGCGGGCGGAACGCCCGCGGTCCCAGGAATGACCTCTAATCCACTCAAAGACCGCAGTATCGCTCCCCATGTCGCGCTTGTAGTTGTGCAGATCATGTTTGGCACCTGGCCCATCTTTGGCAAGGTCGTGCTGCGATCGATGTCGAGCACCAGCCTGGTTGCTTTTCGTATCATCGGCGCCGCCGCCATTTTGATTCTACTACAACGAAGGGTTGGCCAACTTCGCCAACTACCCAAACGCGTTATCGCCTGGCTGGTACTGTCCAGCCTGCTCGGCGTGGTAGTTAATCAACTACTCTTTGTTAAAGGGCTATCTTTAACGACGGCAATCAACGCGACGCTGCTGACCACCACAATTCCAGTCTTCACACTTGCCGTGAGCATCGCTCTTGGGTACGACCGGCCATCGGTTCGTCACTTTCTTGGAATCGCGCTGGCCGCCGCCGGGGTTATCTATTTGGTGGATCCGTGGCGGGCAACGTTCACCGCGCAAACCACGCTTGGCAACATTCTGATCATCTGCAACTCTTTTTCATATGGCGCCTACATCGCGGTTTCCAGAGATCTATTCAGACGCTACGGAGCATTGAACGTGATTACGTGGATTTTTCTGGTGGGCGCAATTGTATCGTTGCCAATTGCCGCGTACACCTGGACTGGTAGCGGTCTTGGAACTATTTCCGCCGGCGTTTGGTTGATAGTGGCTTACATCATTATGGTGCCAACAGTCGGCGCCTACTATCTAAACTCCTGGGCAATCACGCGTGTGCCGCCGAGTGTGGTGGCGATTTATATCTATCTGCAACCGCTGCTTGCCTTCGGCCTCGCGCCCATGGTCCTTGGTGAGACCTGGAACTCCAGGACAGTGGTAGCGTGCGTGTTGATTTTTGCAGGGGTGGCCGCCGTTACGATTCGCAGCCGGAGCCGAGCCGTTGAAGAAGTGTCAGAACATCCGGATGCGATGGCACACTGACCTAAGCAGTTCCGAGTTTCTTAAGGTTTGATCGGCGTGATGATTCGGCCAACCGGATAGAGATTCCTTTGCTTGTCCCAGTAAGGTGAACGGCGATAGAAGAACTGAAGTCTCGCCTGCGGGTTTGAAGCAAAGGAGGCATCGCTGGAAAGTTTCTTTTCAAACTCCTCACGCAATTTTGGATCGTTTGCCAACATCTCTCGGGCGAGCTTCTCGACAACGTAATCCTCGCCATACTCTTTCTGTTCAAAGATTGCATTAAAAAATCCCCAGCGAACGAAAGAGTCGGGAGCCTGCGGCTCAAGCAGGTTCATGGCCACTTTTGCTGTCTCCTGTGCCAACGGAATGATGGCAGAGCCGGCCGGAAACGAGCGGCGCTCATGAACGACTTCCACTTTATACGAAGGCATCAACCTACCCTCGAAAGGTCCGTCGGCCCACTTCACATCAACAAACCGATAGCTTTCAATGTCGAAAGTTCGGACCTCCGTCGTTGTCAGCATGTACACGCCATGCGCCTTGAGGACTGCAATCACATCTTTCCATTCAACTGGAACAACGTAATAAAGTGGCGGTGCGATCGCCGTCTTCACCCGAAAATCGTTATACATCGGCACGGTCAAATCGAGCGGCCGGCTGCCGAAAATCACGCGCTCTGCGCCGGAAAGTTCGCTTTTTTCCGTGTGGTATTCAACTGCTCGCAACTTGTAGGGCGTGGTCCTATCGCTCAGTTCAAAATCCAGCGGATAACGCCTTTCCGGATCGTAGGTGCGACCGTCAGCCACAGTCTTTTCATCGGCTACACGACCCGCGGCAATCAAACTTTCCGGATCATGACTAACTTCCGCCAATGTAAAACGCAGGAAATCGTACGTGCCGATCACGCGGGGCCGGTAGGGTTTCAACATGTGAGTCTCAATCAGAATCCCCGGACGATTTCTAATTGGCGTGTAGCCGGTTGAGAATCGCGGGCTGCCGTTGAAGTCTCGAATTCCCTTCGGCAGGTCGCGATTGTCGATGAACTCCAGATACCATGAGACTGTGTTTCCCGCAGCCTCGGTCGCGGGCGCCACACGTTGGTCGATAATTCTGTTTTCCCATGCAAGCACGGTTTCGGCCACGCCCGCGTGATGCTCATGCTGATAAGTGATGTTGTAACGGTAGTCGGCGCCGTCCGTGACGTGGCAGTCAATAAATAGATCCGGTTTCCAGGTGTTCCATAACGTCAACCACGCGCGTGTCTCCGGCGTATCGGCCTTCATATAATCGCGATTGAGGTTTTGATAAGTGCTGGTCGTGCGCCAACCCATCTCCGCCGGACCGTTCTGATTTATGCGATTGTAAGGACTGACTCGTTCGTGCCCGTCGGCGTTATAGATGGGAATAAAAAGCACGACCAGATTCTTGAGTAACTCGGAACGCGTTTTGGTAATGGCGATATCTCGCAACAGCGCTAGTCCTGCATCCTTGCCGTCGGGTTCGCCGGCATGAATGCATGCCTGAATCAAAATCACCGCCTTGTGCGCGTGTCTGGCCGCTGCGGCGGTAAACGTTTCCCCCTCGGTCGCGATGAGCAGCGGCAGTTCGCGTCCTTCTCCACTTTTTCCAAAGCTCTGAAATTTTATTAAGGGCGAGGCCTGATCGAGACGCTTTGAGTATTCAATAGTCTCAGCGTAGCGGGGTGTTTCGCGGTAATCGGTCTTCTCCGCGTGCGTAAGCCACGCAGCGGGAACACCGGGACGTTGATTTTGAGACATGGTATTGACTGTATTGGTGTGAACAAATAACAGCAGCAGGACTAACGGCTCGCTAAGAAACCAGGCGGGCGGCATTCACAGTTCTTTCTGGCACGAGCGGCATTGCGTTCGGCGCCTGGCGTTGAGAGTCCCGCAGCCGGCACAGCGAGTGTACATGGTGCGCGCAAACCAGGCAGTGATGACGGCGCTTAGACCAAGTATTCCTATCAGCACTGCCAGGTTTAGCAGCACGTTCTTCAAGCCTGGTATTTCTCCCGCAAATTTTTGTGATAACTTTTTCCGCGTTCGTAACCGCGCCGGAACGCTTCGTCGTCAACACCCGGGTCCGACTCATGCGAATCCCGGCCGCGGTTTTTCAGGGCTGCCTCAAACCCACGTCGATAACTTGCTTCGTCAGTTTTAAAAGTGCGGCCGCTCGATTGGTACTCGGCCTCTTCGGCATCCCGCAATCCGATCCACCAATTCTCGCGGGCTTCGTCAATACTCTCAGCGCCCGCGCCCGCCATCGCGCCGCGGACGGAGTAGATTGCGCCCTCATTGTCCACAAAAGCAACTACGACCGATCGGCCTTTGCGTAATGCGTCTTCGTAAAGAAAGAGCTCGTCATGAGGTAATCCAGACTCCAACTCATGCTCGAGCGCTTCGCCGGCGGCGATGCCCGTGACCGTGCCGCCCGCGCCAAGAATTGCTGCGCCAAGCAAGCCCCCGGCAATCACCGGCCCAACTCCCGGCACCAGTAAACTCGCAGCCGCCGCGCCTAACGTGGCGCCTCCAGCGACGCCCATGGCACCACCAACTGCTCCCCCCATCGCACCGCCCATTCCCGGCTGCTCACTGTCAGCAGTAGGGACTTCACGTTCAACCCGTTCGTCCTTCATACCTGGCGTCAACAAGGCAATCCGATCATTTGGAATATCGAGCGAATAAAGTTCCCTGACAGCTTGTTCGGCTGCGTCGCGTGACGAAAAAATTCCCGCTACTGTTTCCATCTCGTACCCTCCTGAGAGATTTCGGTTTAAGTTGTAACGCTTCCAACCGTTGGTCGGCAAGTGCAAGCCCTAAAGGACACAAATCGTTGAGGAAATTAGCAGAGCTATGTTAGAGTCCGCTTAGTAGGACAGACATTCCTGTCTGTCCTTTCTAATAATAGATAAGCAGGAATACCCGTCATTCTAGCGAGAACGGTATAATGCAAATATGTTCGATATCGTAGAGAAGCATTGGCCCATGTCAGAAGGCGACGGTAAAGCGGCGCGCAAGAAACGTCCGCGAATTCTCGCCATCACCACCGACTGTTGCACTGGTTGCGCAGGCTCACCCGCTTGCATCGAGTACTGTCCAATCGAAGCGTGCATGTTCTGGGTACCGGACGAGGACCACCCACCATTCGGACGAATTGAAGTTGATCCGTATCTCTGCATCGGCTGCCAGAAGTGCATTAGCAAGGGTCCCGACGGCGCCTTCCTCGACGGTTGCCCGTGGGATGCCATCGAGATGGTGCCGACCGATGACTGGGAAGCGGTGCACGGCATTGTGTTACCGGACCTGCCTCCCGCGCCACCGCTGACCGAGTCTGTTCAAACCGAAGCCTAATTTTCTTTGTATTAGCGCGAGCGGCTTTTGATGGCGTTTGTTGTCAAAGCCGCTTGTTGCTTTATACGGTCATTCGACTGCTCGGCGCCGCCTGCAAGCCGTTCGATGAGCGGAAGATCTTCTTGCTGGCCGACTACGGCAAGCCCGCGCAATGCCTCCCAAACACTTTGTTCATCCGATTTGATTGTCAATACTCCATCGCCTTTCGAAAGACTGGCACCGTTAGCTACCAGTATCCGATCAACTTCCCCAATCAGCGGCGAACGCATTTCAATGACCTGGTTGTCAGCGGCTCGAACTCTACCGAGTAGGGCACGGCGACTAATTTGAGCGCCACTGGATAGACTGCTTTGCAGTATGCCCGCGGCTGGAGCGTTGACAGTAAACGGTTGCAACATGGCCAGCAGTTCCGCGCGTCCCGATTGATCATTGAATCGCACCAGCGCGAGCGCGGCGTTTCGCCTCACGATTGGTTCCGGATCGACCAGCAGCTTCCTAAGACCCTCGTGAAATGCGTCAGAAGTATTATCCGCACCCATTACCCAGGCGACCGTAAGTCGAAATTCCGTTTCCGGATTCCCGGCAAGCATTAAGATTTGCGGATACCACTGTT
This sequence comes from Pyrinomonadaceae bacterium, assembly GCA_035526805.1. Lineage (GTDB taxonomy): Bacteria > Acidobacteriota > Blastocatellia > Pyrinomonadales > Pyrinomonadaceae > PSRF01. Next base: position 6,689 of record DATLBQ010000244.1, on the reverse strand, counting down.
TTGCAGATCCATCTCCGCGTTCGATGCGTTGTTGAATTTGCAGCAGGGCATGCTGCACATGTCTGGGATGTTTTTCATCGACCAGATACTTTGAGATATCGGCGTCAGTCAGATCACGACCAAACCAGGTGAAGTACCAGGTGAGAAAGGAGGCGAGCACGAACAATATGGCCAGAATTAGAATTGGGCCGGAAGCGCGCACGCGTTGCCCGGCCGGCGGTGCAATCTTCACCTCGCGATTGTTTCCGTTGACCTGCGTTTTTTCCTCTGACATCTATTGATTAACCATAGGACGCAGTCAATTGTCGGAGACATTGAAGTTTAGTCATGATTCCTGATAGCAGGCTTTCAGATTTGGATGCGCGACATCGAATGTCTCACGGGTAAGGAATTCGGCTTTGCCCCCGCTCTTCCTTGCTCAAATACCACTAGCGTACATCACTCATGATTTTTCAAGGCGTCGGATAAAGATGGTAGAGCATGAAGTAAACAATCACGCCGGTTACCGAGACATACAGCCAGAGAGGCAGCGTCCATCGCGCTATGTTTCGGTGCCGTAAGAAATCGCCTCGCGCGGCGCGGTAAATCGTAATCATGATCAGCGGCACAATAACCACAGCCAGGATTGTATGACTTGTCAGCAGCGCGAAATAGAAGGGACGCACAATGCCCTGTCCGGTGAAGCGAGTAGCTCCATGATAGTAGTGATACGTGAGGTAGGAAATCAGGAACAGTGTTGAGGTAAATAGTGCCGTCAACTGGCAATTCCGGTGGGCCCGTATCTGACCACGACGAATGAACCTGAAACCATTTACCAGGAGCAGAGCGCTGGTTGAATTGAGAATCGCGTTCAGATGGGGAAGGAATGAGATGTATTCAGTCATTTAAGTTCAGTGACAAGTGACAAGTGAAAAGTAAACGCGATGTAAGCCCGCCTTCCTGGCCATGGTCTTCTTGAGTAGCCCGTAATTTTTGAATGAACCTCTTTCACTGCCAACATCGTTTGTTGAAGTAGCTCTCAGGTTGGGAAGGCGGGCTTACCCCTTCTTACTTTTCACTTGTCACTTGTCACTTGTCACTTGTCACTGATCTTCTTCCCTTCTCCGTCAGCGAGTAAAAATCGTTTCCTTCTTCCTGAAGAAGCTCTTCCTTTACTAGTCGCTCCACTGCGTCGAACACCGCCGTGCGCGCGGCCGGATCGTTTTCGCCCGCTTCAAAGAGGGTATGCAGATCGAGCGTCTCTTTGCCCCAATGCTCAAAGCTCTTCAAAACACGTTTTTCGATGTCATTCACGGCGGGATTCTTGTCGAAGACGGACTAAGGCTGCTTTTGCTTCATATTCGCAACCATTGATTTCACATCAGGCGGGACAGCACGCCCCCTGGCATCGAGTAGCGGCGCAGATTGAGGGAGGACCCGCCCTCCTGCTTCGGTCGCGGACGCCTTTAGGGCTTTGCGCTTTTGAAAAGGAACCGGAAGGCGGCCTTCATCTTTCAGGTAAAGCAGCGGATTGACGATAAACATCAACGCCATTAAAACACAAACCAAAGTGACGAAGAGATTGTCAGTAGTCAGAAAATTTACGGAGAAAAGTGCATTCAAGACTGCCAGGGCGATAAAAGCAACAGCCGCAATAACACAAAGTATATTGAGTATCGTCGCTTCACGCTTCATGAGTATTGTTTCGCCCACCTCAGTGTTTGCCCTTGCCTGGCGTCACGGTTCGTTCTGACATCTCTTCATAACCGCAGCGTTCACATTGCCAAACCGGAAAAGCATTGGGTTCGGTCGCACTCTGATACACGGCACGATTAGATGGAATAATCTTACCGCCGCAGCGCGGACAAACACGACCCCGAGTAGTTCGCTTTTCAACGTCGATACGTAAGAGATTTTCTTCAGCCATCAGCTCGAAGTCTGCTCGTCAGGATTTGGTTTCAAAATCGTCGTCCTCATTCGCATCTTCTTCGTCCGCCGCCCGGTAACGTTTGAGCGCTATGAAGATAGTGCAAAAGATCGTGACCGGAGGTAACAAAAGCACCAGCACGCCGATGTTGAAATTTCTGATGAAGAACGGATTGTTTGAACCTGCCAACGATGCGCGGCACATGGAGCACTGCCCGAGTACGGACGTAGCGACCACCAGCAACAGTGCAATAGTCGCGAGCATTGGGATCAGCGGTTTTAACTTCGACCAAAGACGCATCAATGTTCCTCTGCTGCAGGCGGGGGCGGCGCCTCCTTGAACTGATAACGCAAGCCCGCCGATCTGAAGCTATCTGGAAAGAAAACGAAGAGGAGGCAGATACAAACGACCAGCATCGGTACAATTGTCAAAATCAGACTGAGCCGTTCAAACTTGAGGTGCATGAAGTAAGCGACAATCAATGCCGCCTTAATAATCGAGAGGCCCAGCAGGATCGTCAACATGAAATGAATCGACATCGGCCTGTACGCAAGGAAAATCTCAACCAGCGTCAAAAGGACAAGCCAGACCCAGATCGACGTAAACAGTTTGTTACTGCCGGCGAAATGTTCTTCAGCGTGTGCGCTCATAATCGATTCCTCCGCTCGTCGGCAAGGAAACTACTTAGCCAGGTGACCACCAACATCGACAGACATGACGTAAATCAGCGGGAACACAAACATCCAAACCAGGTCGACGAAGTGCCAGTAGAGCCCGCTGATCTCGACGTCTTCATGGTTCACCTTTTTCACCCGCGTTGCGATCACGGCCAGATAAATTATTCCGGTAGCGACGTGGAACATGTGCAGCCCCGTGATGGTGAAGAAGGTGGCGCCAAACAGCGGCGTCGGCAATTGGCCGTCAGCAGTGGTAAACGTTGTCACCCAATGCTCGGGCAAACTGAAGGGCCGCAATCCTTCGCTAATTAGATGGTTCCATTCGATAAGGTGGAGAATAACAAAGGCCGCGCCAAAAACCATCGTTGCCAGGATCCATTTCCGGGCCGCTGTCTTGTCTCCGCGACTCGATGCCGAAACCCCGAACACCATGGTCAAGCTGGATGACAGCAGGCAGAAGGTCATCACTGACGAAAAGACGATGCTGGGGTAAAACGGAAATGGCGTGGGCCAGACGTTTGACGCTCTCAGAAAACTATAGCCGATCAAGAGCGCGGAGAACGTCAAGGAGTCGGAAACAATGAACAACCACATCCCGAGCTTGCGATGACCGACGCGATAAGGGTGCACTCCCCCGCCCCAGTCGTCCGCCGGAAAATGTACTGCGCGTGCTTCAGTACTCACCTGTCACCTCCAAAAGAATAGACTCGAAACATTTCCCTGCTATCGGATGTAGAACAGCAGCACAAATAGATATATCCACAGAAAGTCCATGAAGTGCCAGTAGAGCGTCACCGCGTCAGCGCCTGCCTGCGCCTTGATCAGGGCCAACTGGTTGTCCTGCGACGCGCGACTTCGAATTGAGAGATAGGCCAGGGCGGTTAGCCCTCCCAACAAGTGAACTCCATGTGTTGCTGTCAAAAGATAAAAGAAAGAGCTATGCGGATTACTCGCGACATAAACTCCCTGCCGCACTAACTCGCGCCAGGCGAGAAGTTGCGACCCCAGGAAGCCGAGTCCGAGCAACATCGTCAATAGTAACCAGGGTTTGTAGGCCCTGGTGGCAGCACTCTTTAGCTTGCGGCGCGCAGTTTCCAGAGTCACGCTGCTCGTAAGGATCAACGCCGTACTCAAGAGCAAAATCCGCGGCATCGTGAGCGGCTGCCAATCGCTGGACGATGCGGCACGCACGATATAAGCGCTGCTCAGCGCCGTAAACATCATCAGAATTGAAGCGAGCCCAAGCCACATCCCGATGCGATACCGGTTGGCCGATGACTGAAAATCAGGGAAACTCCGGTCATGGCCGTTTCGCTTCGGCCCACCATTGCCATTCGGGACGCGACCTTTTGGGCCGCCGCCGGTTCCTTTTTTTATCAGTGGCCTAGTGCTTGTGACCGTTGTGGCCATCACCGCTTACTCCTTGAGCTTGTTCGCTTGCGTCAGGTTCCGTCTGCATCACGTAATCGTTGGGCGCGCCAGGCACGGCGAATTCATACGGGCCGCGGTATACAACCGGCAGCACACCGGCAAAGTTATCGTGCGGCGGCGGACTCGCTGTAGTCCACTCGAGCGTCGTCGCTTCCCACGGATTGTCGCCGGCCTTCTTTCCTTTGAAAGCGCTCCAGACCAGATTGAAGTAAAACAAGAGCTGCGTAAATACCGTTATGATCGCCGCAATGGAAACGAAGACTACCAGCGGATGTAACCTGGCCAGAAACTCATACTGCCCAAATTCGGAATATCGACGTGGCATTCCCACCATGCCCATGGTGTGCATGGGAACGAAAATGCAATAGACCCCGACGAAGGTAATCCAAAAGTGAATCTTGCCCAGGCGTTCGCTCATGAAGCGGCCAAACATCTTCGGGAACCAGAAATAGATCGCGGCAAACATGCCGAAAATGGAAGCCACACCCATCACCAGGTGAAAGTGGGCCAGCACAAAATACGTATCGTGCATCGGCAGGTCGAGCGAAGTCTGACCCAGGACCAACCCGGTAATGCCTCCGGCCACAAACAGGGACACGAAGCCTATTGCAAATAGCATCGGCGTGGTGAAACGAATCCTTGCCCCCCACAGCGTGCCAAGCCAATTGAAGGTTTTCACTGCCGAGGGGACGCCGATCGAGAGAGTCAGGATTGAGAACGTCATCGCCGAATAAGGGCTCATACCGCTGATGAACATGTGGTGGCCCCACACGAAGAAGCCGAGCAAACCGATCGCGAAGATCGCAAAGACCATGGCGCGGTAGCCAAAGATGGGTTTGCGTGCGAAGGTCGAAAGGACGTGCGAGGTTGCCCCCATGCCGGGAAGGATGGCGATGTAAACTTCCGGATGGCCGAAAAACCAAAACAAATGTTGCCAGAGAATTGGAGACCCGCCAGTGTGCGAAGTCAGGACGGACGATCCGAACACGAGCCCGCCGGGGACAAAAAAGCTGGTGCCCACCGTGCGATCAAGCAGCAGCAGAATGCCGCCACCCAGCAGCACCGGGAACGAAAGCAGCGCGAGCACAGCGGTGGTAAACCAGGCCCAGCAGGTCAACGGCATGCGCATCAGGGTCATTCCCCGGGTGCGCATATTTAGCAAGGTGGTAATGAAGTTAAGGGCCCCCAACAGCGAACCCACGCAGAAAATTGCGATGCTGATGATCCACAGATTCATGCCGGCGCCCTGACCCGGCCCGGCTGCTGGGCCGACTGCACTCAAGGGTGCGTATCCGGTCCACCCCCCAATTGGCCCTACGGTCGCGCCACTGCCGCCACCGAGCCAAAGGCCCAATGCCGAGTTCGCGATAGTGTTATTTCCCTCCACAAAGATAGCCGCGAGTATGACGAAGAACCCGAGCAGCGTTACCCAAAACGACATCATGTTGAGAAACGGGAAGGCCATGTCTTCAGCGCCGATTTGAATGGGAAGAAAATAGTTGCCAAAGCCACCCTGAGGCGCTGTAGTCAAGACGAAGAAAACCATTATCGTCCCGTGCATCGTCACCAGCGAAAGATAGAATTCGGGATTCATGATGCCGCCCGGCGCGCCCGACGGAAAAAGCGTGCCCAGAATCGACCAACTGGTGCCCGGCCATGACAGCTTGAGCCGCATCAACACCGACATCGTCATGCCCACCAGCACCGCGGCGAGGGCCAGGATAATGTACTGGATGCCAATAACTTTATGATCCAAACTAAAGATGTACTTGCGAATGAAGCTCTTTGGCGCCTCGTGGCGATGCACCGCATCGTGAGTTTCAGACATCTCTGATCTCCTGGTGATTGGGCTCAGTCAACAATCCAAAATCCAAGCTCTTAGTACGTCGGCAAAGGATACTTTGCCAGCAACTCCGTAACGCGCGTTTGAAACTGATCTTGCGGCAGTGCCATCAAAGCCTGATGCTCATCCGCTGGCAGCACCAGCATGAAACTTTTCATGCGGAAGTGAAACTGTCCACAAAGCTCGGCGCAGGCGAGTTCATACTTGCCGGGCCGGTTGGCTGTGAAGTGGACGCGAATCACCATGCCGGGAACGAGGTCCTGCTTGAATCTGAGTTGAGGCACCCAAAAGTTATGGATTACGTCCCTTGAGCGAAGCAGCAATTCAACGGGACGTCCTTCCGGTACTGCAATTACGCTATGAACCACGTCGTCTTTTGCATTCGGGTCAGTTTGGTCCAGGCCCAGGTAGTTAAGAGCCGAATCGTCGATCATATTCGGATCCGTGCGCCCAAACACCGCGTCGTTGCCGGCGTAATGGAAGTTCCACTGAAACTGCTGGGCGACTACTTCGATTTGATAGGCTCCGACCGGCGCCTTGTTGAAGTGAAGAGACGCCCAAACGCTCTGACCCATTACCGCCAGACCGATAAAGATGATCGCAGTTACCACGGTCCAGACAACCTCCAGCCGATTGCTGCCGTGCGTATAGATCGCCCGATCACTCGGCCCACGATCGCGATATTTCCAGACTACATAGCCAAGGCCGACCTGTGCGGCTGTGAAGGCAACGCCGACGACGATAATAGTTAGTATGAACTGCCGATCGAGAGCGGCGGCGTGCGAAGAGATAGCCTCAGGAAACCACCACTTCTTAACGAAAAATAGTCCCA
>DATLBQ010000243.1:0-6333 GCA_035526805.1 Pyrinomonadaceae bacterium | reverse complement strand
TAGCAGACTATTGAAAGTAGCCCAGCGATTATCGCCGGGAATCACGATTATTACAGTCGCAGTCCGTGAAACGGACGACTGAATTCGAGGTGCCAGGTATAAGCCCACTGCTGCTGTGAATCAGCCGTCGCCCGTAGGGCTAAGCTTCCCTTTGCGACTCGTCGGAGTCTTCGTTTTCATTTAGTGAGGTTTCCTCCGCCTCAGCGAAAGTGTAGAAGATAAGATACCGTCCGTCGTTTAGCACGATTCGACGACGTTTTATTTTGGTTTTCGGCGTTTTCTTTTCATGGCGTCGGCAATTCGCTGCGGAGTCGAGCCTGTGGGCAGCGCCGTGTCCGCGTAGTCAACGCAAGTTAAGCCTGAACTCTGAAACTGCTTTAGCACGCCGCATCAAGCCGCACGTATTCTTGATGGCAAGTCGGCAGTCTGTTGTGTGTCTCGCAAATCTTCAGCGCCCCACGCAGTCAGTTTCCCTTCACACAACAGTCTCCCGCTTTCATTCAATTCGTATCGCAGCGCGCTCTCTCCATCGTCGGCTATTGCGTAAAATCTAGACCCGTCGCCCGAAGCCATAAGCTCACGCCCGTTTGGTAAAAGATAAATGCCACCCGTCTTGAACAACATGTTCGATCCCCCTGGTCTTTTTTGGAGTGCGCTGACCCTCACAGCGCTTTAGTCGGTCGCGACCTGTCGCGGCCAAGCTTCGGCGCGAACTACTTCAGGACTTGGGCGACAGGCCGCCCAGGACCAAGGCGCTGACAGGTCAGCGCACTGCAAAATTAGACGCGGTTGCTGCACGACTTCGCGATTGAGGCGTCGAGACTGCGGCAATTACCTCAAACGGTCGTAACTCCGTCATCTCCGCCACGTAACGTTTGACTGCATCTTCCAATGCCGGCAACACCGTTGCACGCTCACTCGCAAGCACTGCGTAAACCGGACGCCTGGCGTTGAAACCAAACGAGCGGCTCGGCCGTCGTTTAATTTGAGCGGGATCGTAACCCGCCTGTTCCGCAAGCAGACGAGCGAAGTCTGCCCAGGTTAGCGCCCCACGATTTGCGAGATGCCAGATCCCACATTCACCATCGATGAGTAAATCGAGACTTGCGTTTACCAGGTCGGGAACATACGTCGGCGAAATTGTGAGATCGTCGGCAGCTTCGAAATCTAAATCTTTCGACAATCTATGAAGCACGGCATGGGCGAAATTGTGATCGTCCCAGGGACCGAAAAACGCACTCGTGCGAATCACGAGGGCCTGCGGGCATGTCGACAGAACGCCACGCTCAGCCTTCGCTTTCGTAGCACCATAGACATTCAGGGGACAGGTCGGATCGCTCTCGACATACGGATGCCGTATCTTTCCGTTGAATACCAAATCCGAAGAAAACGTGATGAATGAGATACCCCGCTCGTTACAGAAACGAGCGAGCAGTTCAGGTCCGTCTGCATTCTCTCGCAAACATTTTTCCCGATTATGCTCGGCCTCGTCGACTCGAACATAGCCGGCGCTGTTAACGATCCCCCAGGGCTCAAAATGATTCAGCGCCGCTTCGACTGAAGCGCTATTCGCAATGTCCAATTGCTCCCGAGACAGCAGATGGTAAGCGAGCCCGCGCTGCTCGCAGATGCGCGCGAAAGCACGGCCGAGTGTCCCGGTCGCTCCGGTAATCAATAAGGGACGACTCGGCTCTCCCCTCATCTTAAGCCGGAGGTCAGTCGCAATTACCGGCTGACGAGCATGGGCCACCACGGGATAACACAAACGATCCAATCGCTGCCACCAACCTGGCGAGTCAAGCGTTGGGTGATCGAATTCCCTCCCCTCGGCCAACGTGCGAACCATGTGGGCCAGGGCTGTCGGACGCGGAGTGGGTGAACGAAGATCAAAGAGACCCGGTTCATAATGCCCTTCGTCTCTGGTCAACAGGCTATTCCAATCGTAAGCACCAAACGCTGACCAGGCGGTCACCGCCCGTATATCGATCTCTGCCCGTCGCGCTTTCTGCGCCGCGTCCCAGACGGTCTTCAGCCAGCGCAATTGCTCTTCGCGTGTGCAGCCCAGGTGGGCTTCGGTGATAGCGATCGGCAATCCATATCGTTCCCATGTTTCTTCGAGCAGGACTCCGGGGCCGGCAACCCCTGCGGCACAAACGCGAACAGCCTCAACATCGGCGTATGCGTGACGTCCGTTGCCGCCGTGCGAAGACTTCGGATACCTTGAAAGTCGCTCGTCGAGAAAGCGCTCACTCGTAACATAGTGATTGATGCCGATCATCGCGGGTGGGCAGGGATTATCGGTAAACCACTGCAAATCTGGCTCGCTGATCCCAAGCCAAAGGAAATAGTCCCACATGGCATGGCCACGGACCACTCGTCCAGTTAGCAAATCGTAAGTGAGCCAGCGACGCTCGTTTTCAAATTCCGCTTGATAAGAGAGCGTCGGTGTACTAAAAGTTTTTCCCAGATCTTCCGTCTGGAGTAGTCTCGCTTGCGGATTCGTTTCACGAATGGCCCGCATCGCCAGCACAATTCCGCGGCACTGCAGAAGAAACGCGCGGGCGAAGACGAGAGTCTCACGCACATGCGGATACCAGTGACCATAGAGTGCGCTGAATCGCGCTGTGGTGAGCGGTTCATTGATTGGCGTGTATGTGGAAACCCACGGGTAGCGCCTCGCAACCGCGCGCGCAAACTCGGCAATTTTTTCTGGAAACGCCGGATCAATCAGGCTGGTGTACCGCGGGCCACTCCCATGGTGTAACAGCCCGACGATCGGCCTCAGATCAAGTTGATGCAGCCGACTCAGGCGCTCGTCAGCCCACGACCAGTCGATAGAGTCGAGACCGTGCGGCGCTGTCCGTTCCCAAAGGATGGGATAACGAATTGCGGTAACGCCCAATTCGGCCAGCCGGTCAATGTCCCTGATACGAATCGCGTGACAGCTACGCTCAAGCTGATCAAAATACTCGTCGCCAACTCGGTTAACTGTGCACTCGAGTCCCGCCCATAGTTCGACAGGTCGAATGGTCGTCGCTAGAACAGTCATCATCAATTCCCTGCCGGATTCAGGTTGTTGTCAAAGTGAGCGCGGTCGCCGTTCTTCGCTCATTAAACACGGCGGCCTTATTTCCATTGCTGCTGCTGCCATTGCCGTTTCCGTTGCTGCTTTGGCGTCCGTTACCATTCGCCACTGCTTCAAGTCGTTTCATGCCGGCAATCTTCGCGTAGGTAGTCAGCGCCTGAGCGACAATCTGATCCATGTTGTAATACTTGTACGTTGCCAACCTTCCTACGAAATGCACATCGGGCGTAGCTTCTGTCAGCGCCTTATATTTCACATAGAGATCTGCATTCTCCTTGCGCGGCACCGGGTAGTAGGCATCACCTTCAGCTTTGGGAAACTCATAAACGACGCTGGTTTTTGCATGCTCCTGCCCAGTCAGATACTTAAATTCAGTCACGCGCGTGTAGAGTTGATCGTTGGGATAATTAATCACCGGCGCCGGCTGATAAACTGAAACATCGTGGGTCTCATGTTTGAATTCGAGTGAACGATACGGCAGTTTGCCATAACAGTAATCGAAAAAGGTGTCGACTGGTCCGGTGTAAATCATCTTGCGAAAGGGAATGTCTTTTTCAACGTCGCGGTAGTCACAGTTGAGCAATATCTTGATGTTTGGGTGGTCAAGCATCTTTTCGAACATGCGAGTATAGCCACGTAAAGGCATCCCCTGGTATGTATCAGTGAAATAACGATCGTCGCGGTTAGTGCGCGTTGGCACACGCGAGGTAACGCTGGCGTCAAGCTCCGACGGATCGAGTCCCCATTGTTTGCGTGTGTATTTACGGAAGAATTTCTCGTACAGTTCGCGACCGACTTTGCTCACCACTACGTCTTCAGAAGTGCGAATTTCGGCTCGCGGCTCGGCCACTGACTTGAAGAATTCTTCAACTTCAAAGGAGGTGAGATTCAATCCGTAAAGTGCGTTGATGGTGTCGAGATTAATCGGCATCGGCACGATCTGTCCGTCGACACTTGCGCGCACGCGGTGCTGATAAGGACGCCACTCGGTAAACCGCGAAAGGTATTCGAAGACTTCGCGCGAATTGGTGTGGAAAATATGAGGGCCGTATTTGTGAACCAAAATACCGGCGTCGTTGTAGTGATCGTAAGCATTCCCACCGATGTGTGGGCGCTTATCGCAAATCAGGACTTTCTTATCCGACCCGGCCGCTAAGCGTTCAGCAAGCACGCTGCCGGCAAACCCCGCGCCAACGATTAAGTAATCAAACATCCCTACCCCCCTTGTTCGCTTTAAATTATTTTTTCAACTCTTAGCCGCAAATGTAGCGGCACGGTGGCCATGCCCCTACGCAAAATCGGGCCGGGTTCAGCCCGCCGCTGCAGCCGATTTCACATTCACAGACGGCACTGCTTGAGGCAGCAAACTCCTGCGAGCTTCGATCGCACGCTCAATGAGCTGCGCCATGCCCGCCCATGTTTCATCCCACGACATTCCAGAAAGAAACGCATCCACTCGCGCCAGCCACTCCGATCGTTCGCTTTCATCCGCCCGCAAAATTCCCTCGACAGCTTTCACAAAGTCGTCGCGGCTGTCGGCGATCGTCACCAAACCCTGCTGGGCATATGGCCGCACCACATCTCGAATTGAAGTTGAGACCACTGGTTTACCCGCCGCCAGATATTCCGGAGTTTTCGTTGGACTGATAAATCGCGTCGCCTCGTTACGCGCAAACAACAGCAATGCAACGTCCCAGCCAGCCAGATATGCTGGCAGCTCCTGGTAGTCTTTGGCACCCAGGTAATGAATATTGTCATGCCGTGGCAACGTGGCCGGATCAATCTTTTCGATTGGTCCAATCATCACAAACTGCCAATCCGGGCGAATGCTCGCGACCTTATCGAGTAATTCAATATCAAAACGCTCATCAATCACGCCGAAGAATCCCAGCCGCGGATGCGGAATGGTGCGTTGATCTTCAGGCTGGTTTGTTATTGTCCGCGCTCTTTGAAAGTGTGCGCTATCGATACTGCTTGGAAATGCGTGTACTGATTTGTGCTGGCTGCGCTTAGCCTCATACAAACTTTGCCCGCCGGTAAAAACGAGGTCGCAGCGATTGAATAGTTGCCGTTCCTGCATATGTAAGGTAGAGGGCGCGCCTTTAAACGCCGAGAGTTCATCCATGCAATCGTACACCGTTGCCAGCGGCTTCAGATGCTGCGTGAATTCCAGCGCCATCGGCGTGTAATACCAAATTATGAAGTCAGTTATGGCATGTGCTGAGAACAACTGGTCAACCATTTTTCTCAACACCGCTTGCCTTGCGATTTCACTGGACAATCCGTCGGGCAAATGGGGAACGACCACGTGGACACCATCATTGCGTTCGTTAATATCAAGTCGCATTGAGCCGTTGTCAAAAATCGGTTCCTCAACTACAAAGACGCGCCGCGTTCGAGCGGCACGACTTAACAAATGTTGCGGGCGCTGATAGACAAAATCCCAACGCAGGTGCGAGAAGCAAACCAGATCGGGTTCGTTAGTGATGAGGTTACCCGCGCGCTGTGCCGGCGTCGTGCTGCGGATTACCGGACTACTGAAACCAGCAGCGGTTCCACCGTCGGCGCCGGTAATCCTGTTTGTATTCAGATTTAGAAACTCTTGTTTGTTGTTCATTGCATCATCCCCTTGATCTATCTTGGCCGCGCGTGACACAGCTTCCTGCGCACACTTCCCTCCATGGGAAAGGATTAACAAATACTGACAGGATTAGTTGAGCAGGCCGGCGATCTAAGAGGATTCTTCGGCTTGCACGCTTTAGCGCGAAATTCAGCGACCATGTGTGCCCAAAATTGGGCTACTTGAGATGAGTGCGATTCGCTTTACTTCTATACAAAGAATCCTCGTTCTGTTTTGCCAGCCATCCTGAAACTTATTCGACCGTGTTCGGATGCTCGGCAATCCGAGTGCCAAACCCGCGTGAAGCCCAATCAGCGGCTTCTCAATGAAAGTATTTCTGCTTCTGCGGTCTTGCCCAGCTGACCATATGTGCCAACAGAAAAACCAGGCGAGCCCGCCGCGAGCTCGCCTGTTACCAAAGGTCTCTACCGATTGCCGCCGCGGCCACCGCCGCCGCCTTGAGACCCGCCGCCTTTCTTACCGCCACTGCTTTCCTGGCTATCGCCCTGATTGCCACCGCGGCCTCCGCTGCCTTGGCCGCTACCTGATTGACCACCACGTCCACCTTTATCTTTGTCTGCCATAACTCCCTCCTTGATCGCTGCTAGCAGCACTGATTTTTTATTAG
>DATLBQ010000242.1:0-13981 GCA_035526805.1 Pyrinomonadaceae bacterium | reverse complement strand
ACTTCGACCCGTCCGCCGTAACCGAAGCGATGATCGAGGAGATCCACGCGCTCAACCGCGAAATGATTGCTGCCGGCGTGAGGAAGTTCGCTTGCGGCATTTCCCCGGCCAGCAACGCAAAGACGGTGCGGAAGCAGTCCGACGGCACGGTGCTCGTCACCGATGGGCCATACACCGAGACCAAGGAGCACATGGGCGGTTTTTGGATACTGGAAGCCGCCGATATGGACGAGGCACTCGCGTGGGCGCGCAAGGGTGCCATCTCATGCGATGCGGTTGGCGAGGTGCGCGAGCTTCTTTTCTACCCGGCCCCAGATGAAGCAACGGAATAGTCGAGGAACTCAGTCATGAGAAAAATTACCGTACTTGAACACATTACACTTGATGGTGTCATACAAGCAGGGGGCGGGCCGGACGAGGATACGAGCGACGGCTTTGCGTATGGCGGATGGGCAGCGCCCTTTGACGACGACGCGATCGGAGCGGCCGTGAAAAAGATGTTGGATATGCCGATCGACCTGTTACTGGGGCGTAAAACTTTCGATATTTGGGCGGCGTTTTGGCCGCAACATGGCGACATTTGGCCCAACGTCAACACGGCCACTAAATACGTCGCCTCGAACACCATGACTTCTTCCGCATGGCAACCCTCGGTGTTTTTAAACGGGGATGTTGCGAAAAAAGTCGCCGAACTCAAGCAAGGGGAGGGACCCGATCTGCACATTTGGGGGAGCAGTAATCTGCTCCAGACGCTTATGAAGCATGATCTGGTCGATAATTTCTGGTTGATGATCTATCCGATAACTTTGGGCGAGGGGAAACGTCTGTTTGCCGGAGGCACGATCCCGGCCGCGTTCAAGGTGACGGAAAGCATTGTCGGCTCGAGTGGCGTCATTATCGTGAATTACGAACGTGCCGGTGCAGTCCAAACCGGAACATTCGCGCAATAACAACTTCGGGTTGCTGTCGAATTTCGGTCTCCCAAACGAATATCCGATAACAGAACGATGAGCCACGGCTCGCTGAGTTATTAGAAACAAGGAGTGATCGATGAAATACGTCTGTTTGGGACACATCGAGCCGAGAAAATTCGAAGGCATGACCGAGGACGAGCGACACGCAGTGCTCGACGAATGCTTTTTACAACGACCATCTGCGCGCCAACGGACATGTTGTCGCCGAAGTAACTCTTCAGCCTCCGGAGACCGCGGTGACCCTGTACTGGAAAAACGGCAAAGTCGCGACGACCGACGGCCCTTATACGGAAACCAAGGAACAGCTCGGCGGCATTCACATCCTTGAGGCCCGAGACCTCAATCATGTCATACAGCTTATCTCGCAGCATCCAGGCATGAAGTATGGATCGATTGAGATACGACCGGTTGCGGATTTGAGCGAAATCATAAAGGAGAGCGAGCAGCGACGGCGAAAGGATACCTCGTGCTGAGGGCGGCCACAAGGGACAGAAGGCCCAACGGGAGGGTTGCTGCGAACCGGCAATAAGCTCGGGTTTGCTGAAATGAGCGGGAGAACGTCCCCAAAAATGGGGAACGTACTAATGCCGCATCCGGCATTAACACGTATCTCGGCTGTACCCGCGGCACACCTGCGTCTCGATCGCTTGGTATTCGGCTAGGTCAGCGGCGGCGATAGCCTTGACATGTGCCGGAAGCTCGGAGAGCAGACCGAGGGCTTCCTTGATCGACTGGCAGGCATCTCCAGACTTTCTTGACGCTTGTTGAGCGATAGCCAGCGTTCGAAGCGTTTTCGCAAACGTGCGCCTCTGGTGGACGTCGGGCACTTGGGGCATTTCGGCGCGGCGAATCTTCACCGCCTCAAGGGCGTCGGTCAGCGCGTAATCAAGCTCGCCGATTAACAAGAACGCGCTGGACCGAGCGGCGAGGCTCCCAGCCAGGAGATCGAGTTCTTCGGCATCGCCCGTCGCGAGTTTCCGCCGGATTATGATCGCGTTAGTCAGGTCCTTGCCACCGGCAAGAGCTTCTGGAATTGCGAGGTAGGTGTTCGCTCGATTGTGGAGGATGCGCGCCAATGCTGCGTAGTTCTCCTGCATTGGGAACTGGAGCAGTATGCGCCGGAGTGTTAGTTCAGCGCGGTCGAAGTCAAAAATCGACTTCGCGAAATCTCCCATCCTGCGGAACACGATTCCACGAATCTCCAACCCGACCGCCCAATCGAACAGCGCTTGCGCATCGACTGCGGAATCGTCCGCCATCGGATCCGAGGGTAGTGATGCCGCAGGGTATGCGATCGCCTGCTCTGCTGCCGCTAGTGCCTGGGGGAGCTGATTGGCATCGCCGAGGTTTGTAACTTTCATTCTTAGCAGGTTTGCTTTGTAAGCGTCATGAGACATTTAGCTAGTCCTCGATTGAGATCGCTTCGTCGGCGATTTCGGCCGCCGCCTGACTCATCCCGCAGCGCTGTGCTGCGATGACGGCCGAATTCAATAAAATGCGCTTCGCGAAAGCTGGAGCACCGCGAGCGAGCCGTTGCATCCAATCCATCTCGAACGCTGATTGTCCAAAAAGCTGAAACCAAGTACTCAGCGTGAGAGTGCTTGTTGCGGACTTTGAGAGCGGCTCCTCGATCAGGAGCGACACCGCTCTGTCGTAATCGCCGGAGGCCGCAGCATGATCGACCGACCAAATCCGTGGCGCGACCCGCGAAAGAGAGCGTGCGCGATCTGATATCCGTTGATTTGCAAAATACGTAGCCAGTCGGTGGTGCATCGACTTCGCATCGCTAATGGTTGAAGCAAAGAACGTTCGCACCAGTGGGTGCAGCTGAACTGACGAGCGTTGCGCCCCCCCTAGGGACATCAAGCCCCAGTCGGCCAGTTGGTTGACGGTCAGCCGGACCGTGTCCGTGTTACCGGGTCGATCGATGGCGTGAGCAATAGCGTCGACCGGGGCGTTCTCAGGGCAGATTGATGCAGCCTCCAGAACCGTGGCGTCGGTTCCGCAGAGAAGTTTCGCTTGCGCGAGTATCGCCGCGAGCTTTACATCGCCCGCGGCCAGCAACGAATACACCTCTCCCCTGGCTGATATTCCTTTGCCGATCCTCTTGAGGTTGCCGGCAAGCAATGTAAGAGAGAGCGGATGCCCATTAAGCTCCTCGCCGCACTTCCGTTTCTCCGAATCTGATCCTTGGACGCCGAGTCTATTGAGCAGCAACACCGCCTCGCGCGGAGCGATGCCGGGGAATCCTGTCGCCCCGGCAGACGCAATGTGCATCGTCGCGCCATCGGCGACGTTATCCAATGCCTTGGGAACGGCGCGCGTCGTCATCACGAGCTTCGAGCCATTGCGGATCGAGACCATTTCCTGAAGCAGATACCCGAGCCCGCGTGCGGAGTACGCTTCGCTTCGGCTTTCGTCGCTCCAAACTTTGTCGGCAGGTACCGCAGATGAGCCGCCGTTCAGCCATCGCTCGATGCCATCCACGACAATCAGCGTCCGGCGCTGTCGCAAAATGTCGACGAGGTGGCGCGACAGCGTGGCCGTGTTCGCATTCAGCGGTGCGGCCCCAGGTAGCAATCGTTCTGCTGCGAACTCCAGAAACCCGACGTACTCGACGCCGAAACGATATGCCGAGAAGTAGCAAATCTGGGCAAAATGACCTTCCGCGGCGTCTTCGTAATCCGCGAGCCATTTCGCCACGAGTGTGGTCTTGCCTTGCCCTCCGATGGCGCGAACAACAACAATCGGTGCGGAGCTGTGTAGCACTGCTTCATCCAATTCCACGAGCTCGCGACTGCGCCCAACGAAGTATTTCGGCAGCGCGGGTCTGCCGGACCACGCGACAATTGGCCGCGCGCCCGACGAACCTGGCTGAGTCAGACGCAGCTGGGTTCCCACCGGTGCTGCCACGGTCCCCGACTGACCGGAGAGGAAGCCGACCAATGCGCCGTAGCCCGCGTCGTCCTGGTCGTGACCGATGTAGTAGTACGTGTGGCGCTTGAGCGGTTTGGGAATGAATTCTGCGGCATCCGCGGTGAAGATCACGGGAATGAACTTTCCGGAGTCCTCTTGGTCGTCGTAGAAGACTTGCAAGATGATGGCCCCCTCAAAGTCCGTGCCCTTCCCTCGCCCGCGGCCCTCGTGCCCCCTGAAGCGGCGGTTGTAAGTCTCACTGCACACCACCAGAACGAACCGCGCGTCCTCGAGTTCGTCGAGCATCCAGCGAGGCCAACCTTGGGCGGGAGTACCTTTAACGAACTGATCGATCTGAACTTCGAATCCATCGCCGCGAAGCCGTTGCGCGAGCGCTAGCACGCGACCCTTGTGCGCGTCCGTGTCGTGACTGTAGCTGATGAAAATCATCGTTGGCCAATCCCCGTGCGGGAGCTTCTCGCTCTAGCAGACTGTTGAACTAACCCCTCACGGTGCAATAGCGGCGAACAGGCGCTGGAGCGGGCGGGTGTTCACGCCGAAAGCGTGAAATTAAATAGCCTTGGGCAAAGCCCACGAATTACGTCCACACCGCGATTCACGTCGTCGCGGACAAATTCAATAGCGGCGCGCCCACTACAGATCACGCTTCGCTGCCTCAATGTAGAAGTTGCGATTCACCTCAAATATTTTGATTTCTTCAGAGAACTCAAAGGTCTCCTTTACTTCTTTCGGTGTTATCTGAATCTCCTTGCCATTGATGATTACGTGAATCGGCATTCCGAATCCCTTAACGACTCTTTCGTAGTAAAACGAAACGCTCTTCCCGTTTACCCCTGACAAGTAGTAACGATAAAATGCTCTCCAAGGTCATCTCTTCCCCAGGTTATCCCGCCAACCCACGGTGGATTCCTGCTTACAACCGGAACGCCTTCGTAAAATATTTCGATCTTGTCCTCCGCTCCTTTTGGAATGTCCTTTTCAAACATTACCCAGTAGACATTTCCTTCTCGTTCAAATTTGAGTTGCGAGTCGCCGTGGGTGATCTTTGTAATTGCTAACGGTGGCTGCAAATCAATTTGCATTTTGTTTCCCGATTTTTGCGTCTTGAAAGTTATGGTGTTCGACCCTCTCAACCTTCTCGTTTCAGGTAAGAACTCCACCTGCAAGTGGTAATGCAGTACGTCCCACCATTCGCGTTCCGGCGTTACCGAGCCGCGAAGTGTTTCCTGGCGGGTGATAGTTTCGACTTGAGGGGCCTGAGGGGTTTGTGCAAAAAGATCACTGGCACCCATATGCACCTGTAGAAGTATTGCAATCGCGAGTATTGACAATTTACATTTACGCACCATCATCAGAACTCCGCTGTTGCGATTATGCCTTTTCCCCTCTCCCAATGGGAGAGGGTTAGGGTGAGGGTGCGAAGCTTAGCGGGTGGGTCCGTTTCTGAACCACATTCAGCAGTCCGCGGAGCGGACGAAAGCATAAAGCCTGGGGTGAAGCGTAGCGCAACCCCAGGATCGCTAGCACATTAAACTTGCAGAGTCCGCGAAGCGGCCGATAGCGGTTCGATTACCAAACGTCAATCGTCATGATTCGGCTGTCGGCCGCTCCGCGGGCCTTAATTATTCTCGAATCGCGATCCTGGGGTGAAGCGAAGCGAAACCCCAGGAACCTTGAATTTAAAGATCCCGAAGCCCGCGTAGCGGGGCGATAGACATTCATCGAAAGGTTGGCGCCCGCTCCGCGGGTTGGATCATCACTTTTGACGCCCACCCTGGGTTTTTCCTCTCTGATTATTACTCTTTAAGCTGGCTAGTTTCTCGATGTGATGGTAGGCCGCATCGCTGAGCGCTTCGCCGATCGTCGTTACTTGCTCGAGCGTGTGCAGGAACAGCAGCGGTTTGAAGAGCGGATCGTGCGGTTCGCTGATGGCCGCTTGTCGGAGTAGATAGAACAGACAGCGGCAAGAGAAGATTGATTGTTG
The DNA here is from genome assembly GCA_035526805.1 of Pyrinomonadaceae bacterium. Lineage (GTDB taxonomy): Bacteria > Acidobacteriota > Blastocatellia > Pyrinomonadales > Pyrinomonadaceae > PSRF01. The sequence continues at coordinate 8,086 of DATLBQ010000242.1, read as the reverse complement.
GGCTGAGATTTCCAGAACTTGAATTGGCGTGAGATCTTTGGCGTCGAGTCCGATTTCGTAATCGACTCGATAAGTCAACGGAATGGTCGTACTCATTGTTTGTGTCCTCTTTCGGCTTCGTCAAATTTGTCGGGCGTTTGACAGCTGCCGAAAGACAGCCCTGTGTTATTCCCCTTGCGGGTATTGTATTGACACAGCCGCCCGACAAACGCTGAACACAAAAAACCCGCGTTGTTTCGGGCGCGGAAACCGCTTTCGGTTGAGGGTGTCAAGCCCCAAAAAGCGAGCGCAGTATAGCACAAGAACGCATCGAGCAAATCGCTCGACAGCGACGACTGCCACGCGTGCCGCCCCGCGCCATCGATGAGACAAACCTCATTGGGAACACCGGTTCAATCTGGATGTTGCTTTCGCGTGAATTTGATGTTGCGGACCACCGGCTTCCTGCAGGCCGACACGACAGCTTCAACCCCTCCACAGCCAAGCCGTAAAACTTAACCTCAATGGTGCGCCCGTGGACATGTCGCAGACGATCGGGTGTGACCTGTCGCAGACGATCACTTAAGGGGATGATGTACCGCAATGTCCCGACCCTTGGTTCCGCCTTCGGCTACACAAACGCGTCCTGGACATTGAAGTGCGAACTCACGACCGAGTATTCCGAGCTCACGCCTGGTTACAGAACCGAGCGCAATAGCGCCGGAGGCGGGCCCGCAATTTCACTTCCGTTTCGCGTTGAAGGGCGCTCCACATCATGACCGCGACAGGGCTTGAAAACGCCTTGGCGCGTACACCAAAACTACGTGAAGGACCTCTCCAAGCTTCGGTTCGGACGCGTGGACGACGTTACGATGGGGTTCAAGGTGGCACCGGGAAGGGCACTGCGCCGATGCGGAGTGGCCCACATGGCTGAGCGCATGCGCCGGCAAGGCCGTACGGTGCTATCACTGCCGCCAGTAATCGAAGTCATTAGACTCACCAACGGAGTTCATTTCCGTCAGCTCCGATTCGAACTCCTATGTGATTGGAGTCGTTAATTGACGGAGAATGACTGAGAAACGGAAAACGACGTTGCCCCTCGCAAGCTTGGGACACTTGGACGTTGAAGTGTTGTTGTGATCTTACCCGCTGCGGCGGGTACACTTTAAGCGGTTGATCCTCATCGATAACGATCTAGTTTTCTTTCCTGATGAGAATCACCATGAATTTCCCGTTCCATTAACTGCTGCGCGACTTTTCTAATGAAGTCTCTTCCTCCCGCAATCTCATTAGCATTGTCTAAAACCCTCTCAAATGTTTTTCCGGTTGCTGCTTCTAAGAACATCTGCTTTGGCCATTGAAAGCGAATGAACCTTTCAACTAACGCGCACCTTAATCGCTTACACCTATCCCAACTCCACCAAGACGAGTAGTCTCGAGCTTGTTCTTTCAGTAGACGCCAACTGCTTTGAGGAAGGTTGTTGTCCCCTGCTGCTTGATGTACGACTTCGAATGATCTCGCCACCAATTCTGCTGCACCCAAGGGCGGGTTGTTAAAACCCAGCGCCAGCAGGAACGCCATGGATTGTATGTGGTTATTATGGTTTGGAGCACTATAGGGCCTCTTTTTGAGAGCGCCCCAAGGTGCCGCTCCTAACGCAATCACATCACTATTATGCGGATCCAATAACGTTGAAAGAAATGCAACCGTTTGCTCGTGCGCGTTTTCATGTCGCGTGAGCCAGTTGAGGAGAGTTCCGGGTCTTGATCGTAAGCCCCACACCCATTCGCGTCCAAGTTGTGCGGGGGAATGGTGATTCTCATCAAGCCAATCAATCACACCGTCCACCGCCAAGTCGTTGTACCGACTCAGGATCTCTTGAGCCAATACTTCAGACCCTCCTTCGAGCATGGCTGCAATCACCTTTTTGATAGACTCGCTCTCACAACTTGAATCAGAAACGACAACGTCAAATAACTCTTGTTGTTCGTCTGCGGATAAGCGCCAAAGCGCCGGCATCGCAGCTAGTTGCGGATTATGCTTTGTGAAGGCATTTAGTAACTGGGGCTTTGTCTTCGCAAATTCGATAGCATCCTCTATATCTATGGCGTCAGATATTCCACTCAGAAACTCCTCGCCAAAGGCTGTAATCTGACCTTCTACGATGTCAATTGTTATCTTCCGAGCATCAAAGCGTGAAGCTAAGAGTAATTCCCCTGCCCTTGTCCGAACCTCCATCTGCTGGTGGTCAAATGAGTTTTGAAATGGAGTTGTGACGAGCTGCCAAAGAATATCAGCTTCAGGAGCATCAGTTAGGCTTGAAGAAAGATTATTTCGTGGGCCGAGTAACGATCCCTTAAGTCGGTATGCTTCCTCCGGCTTTGGGAAACTCTCGGCGATGAGATTGACCAGCTGACTCAAAGAATAGTCGACGCTCCCTTGTCGTGTTATGGCAAACACCTTCGCTAATGTAGCGAAAGCAGCGCGTCCATTTGTTGTGTCAACTCCATAGTCTTCAAGAAACCCTCGAAAGGAGCCTATCGGTCCGACTTCTAAGTCAGCCGCAGCAATTCGGATCCAAGCAGCATCCCCACCCAAAGCTACGCTGTCCTCGGGTTTTACGATTACAGAGGTCCGCACTTCTCTTGTTACCTGATTTAGTGATTTCCACGAAATGACCTGAAGATCAAAATCGCGACCGGTGGTTTTGCGATTGGCAATCGATCCTGTTGAAAATGAGAAGGCCCCGCGAAGCCCCGACCATTGTTGATTCCAAGTCCGAATGACTAATTCTTCAAACGCTGAAGCATCTTCTGACGGAATATATACAGGTTGCTCGGGGCTTGCACCATACAATGCTAGTAATAGGTTTGGGATTATCGATCTTGACCCATCAACGATAATTCCTTGCGAGAAACTGGCGTCCAACTGTCGGGATACATCGAGATAGACAGACGAGCTATACGATCGCCAAGTATAGGGGTCCTTTTCAGGACGTTTGAATAGCTTAATCAGTGCTCTAAGGTTGGAAAGAGTGGGGATGTCTGAAGTCTCAACCAATAGCGTATGAGTCCAAACGCAACCTGGGCGATCCATTTCGGACGCGTACCAAGTCTTTCCCAACGCGTAAGTTCCGATGTCATCCAAGGGATAGCCAGTAAGATACGATTCAAATCCGGAAATCATGCTTGGCCCTGACATGTCCGTCATAAGGAGCATTGTCCTAGTCACGCCGGACGGAAATTTACGAGAGGACTGCAGAAGTCTGTGACCGTCAGCATACCCGTGCAGGCTTTGCTCTATCTTGATTGTTGGGGGTTGAAGGTTGTTACTCATTACCCACATCCGTCAGCCACTTTATCGGTGCACTGATGTCGTGAGGGCCACAGTCTTGGCCGACGACAATGATACGATTTGACGGTTTGTCTTCTTTTTGCATTCGCTGTAAGTCTACCGGGTCTTCAATATCGCCTCCGAGCGCGCTGACGCCATAGATGCGAAATGGTACGCGATTGCGAGAGGCCCTCAGAAATTGATCGAGCAACGGAAGGGTCGTAGATAGCCACGCCTCGGGCGTGACGTTGAGGCATTCGAGCTTGTCCCAGGCTGAAACAATAACTGCAATACGGGCGAGTGGATAAACATCCTTTTGATTCACAAAGAATTGTAGTAGTTCGACAAGTTGTATCCCCGTGGGCGCAAAATCGCGATTCCAAGGTGTCGGCTTTGGCATTACGCCAGCTTGGGATTCGGGGACACTCGCCCCTCCCGCGTCAGTTATTTGGGCCTCAATTTGTACTACTTCCTCGATGCTTACGGGCTCAACGATTTTGTCTGGATGGACAAAGAGAAGCATCCCCGAGGACTCACGCGCCAACTCGTCGTACTCTCGACTCCATTCTCGATTCTTCCACTGGAGTTCAAACGATTCACCCGTCATGTCAGGAAGTAGAATCTCCACGACTTTATCGCCGCTGGGCGACGATAGTTTCATGACTACATTGGTTTCGGTATTGAAGTTCGTTCGATCGACCTCCCGGTAACTAAGCCATTCCTTCGAAATCGCATTAACGCGGTCGCGTACATCCCCCATGTCTACAAGTTGTAATGAGTTTGGCACTTCGCCGGATTCCACCACGTGCCCTAAGGCCGCAATAAACGAAGTCTTTCCGGTTCTAGGCAGACCTACCACCAAATGTTTTGATAGAGAGGGTTTTGACATAATCTAGACATTCAAATGATTGCAATATTCCGTCTGACCCGATATCGGTCAATTTCTCGCTTCGGTATTGAAGGAGCTTCGTCCGAGACGTGATAGCGAAGATCATAAATTGGAGTTTCGACAACCCATGATGAAAACAGTGCCGCTACTTGATTGCGCGGTGAGGAATTCGAGATGTGCCTTGCGTCGACGGTAAAGAACCGAAGACGGCCAAAGCTTGCTCCATACCGACGGTTGATTCGCTCTTCAATTTGCCGTAAGAAGGAAGATGTATCAAAATTCTTGTCTGACGCTTCTATTAGGTCAATCTTGTTGAATACAACATCAACGAAAGATTGCCGGTCAAGTACTCCGGTCTCAACGCATCTACGCAGAATTAGAACGGCGCCCTGAAAAGCTTCTTCACGGCGAGTTGGTGAAGCTAGATTCTCTCCATCAATGAATAATACGAACCGGTCCGCCCTATGAAGGAACTCCAGCCTCTGGGCGTCTTCAACAAAATCTTTAGCTAATCGAAAATTTTCCCCAGATATGTCAGTAAACAGTAAATCCTGTATAAGGTTATCGAACGCAATCGACCGAACGGTTAGATGTAGAATATTGTGCTCGACCGAAGGGGGCGTTCTATCTGTGTCGGGTTTAGTTCCTCCGGACCTGAGTCTCGCTAGGTGACACCGCTGTTCGAATCCCATCAGTGTGCTAGATCCGGCGAATCGATACCCTGAGAAGGGGCCGCGCTGAAAACGGTCGATGAAGCTTGCGAGAAGCGTAGTCTTACCGCTATCCGCTTCACCGGCAACAACAATTAGCCGGGTTAGATAAGCGAGAGTAATTTCGGAGGCACTTGCGAGGGTGAATTCATCTGTTCCGGGAAGTGATACCTTGTCACTTAGATCCGATTGAGCATTAGCTGACTCTTTAACCAAGGCATTTCGGGAGTCATTGCCGTCCGAATCGCCGGTGTGTGCGTTCTTCACTAGGTGAGGGCACTCGTCAAGCTCTGCAAAACCTTCAAGGCAATCACCTCCTTTCCCGATTTCACATCCTTTTTTTTCACAAGAGTAAATCAATTCTGAGGACATTTCATTCGGCCTTTCCCTACTGCTTAGCTAAGCGAAGCAGTAGCGATTCTTGGTAAGTTTGTATTGCAAGGTCTAAAGGACCGATTGCGTGAGCAGCCTTTAATCCAGTTCTGCTTTCGAACATAGGAATCCAAGCACTGGCTTCTTCTGTTTCGAGAGACTTGCTTGTCGCGAAATGAACGGGGGAAATATCACCAAAAGTTGTGGGATCACCGGAATTCATCCACGCTCGTCTCCACTCGCGCGATGAGCTATTCACTGCTTCTGCTATCGTCGTAGACGCTGGAAGATTTGCTCTGCCCGTTCGAAGCATCCGATCCATGAATGCAGGCGCGGGTCGAGATCCGGGTTGGAGTATCGTTAAGTCAGCGAGTTCCTTCCCAACCAGGAGACATAGGCCGGGCAAGTCGATGTCGCCGACATATTTTTCTCGGTCCCTGCTTTGTTCACCAAAAAGCCACCATAAAATATTCGTCTCCTCCTGCTGGTTTTCTAGATTACTTCTCAATGCGGAGACAGATTTTTCAGTCGCTCGGGAGAGTTCAACCATTGCCGTCATCGACTTCTCAAGTAACTTCACTAAGAGGTCCGGTGTAGTCTGCAAAGACCCGTCTTTTAATGCTGACCCTAATGCTTTCAATTCCTGTGTCTGAATAGGCGCAGTAATTTCAACGGTACTTAACACGTCACTCTGTCTAACGCGGTCGGTTTCCTTTGCGATGTAGTCTCGTGCGTAAAGTATTACATCGTTAAATATCATTGGAGCACGCAGGCTGCGGCAGTCGGCGCATAGAACCGCAAGCGCAGTCGCGTCTGTAGCGTGTGAGGGAACTTGCTCGAGAATGCTTATGATCGCCGAGCCAGCAAGTACCTGCACCTCCAAATTGTTATCCTTCATAAAGAAGGCTGTGTCTGCATCTTTAAACGACTGTCGAAACGTGTCCTCCGACGACTCGTCATGAAGCGGCAGTCCAAAAAACAATCGGACCAGTTCAAAAGCGCTATCCTTTTGGATTCCTTGGCAATACGCTTCTATGCCAGCCCACCTACTATTTAGTGTTTCGGATGGCGGCTCGGGCCTCGCGAGGCCATACCAGTTAGCGAAAAACTTATGCATGTTTATTTCCTCCAGCCTCAGGCGCGTGCAAACGGATTTTGGCGCTCTTCTGAAATCCCATGATCCTTATTCACTTCGTCCCAAAGCTCAGCAAGTCTATTGTCCTGAATCGCACGCTCGACGATTTGTTGTGAAAGCACGGTGGCTGGCTGTAATCCTTCGTCCCTTAAAAGACCAAGTCTTCGAGCTAAGAGAATTCTCTTATATTGGGGCAGGGTCAGAAATCGAATTGAGAGTTCTCGCGCAGCGTTCGGATCGATGTTTGCCATAGGACTGTTCGGATTATTAGTTCCTGCCTCTATGATCTTCAACAGATCGTTGACATTACCAATAGGTACCGTGGACGTTACTCCAGAGTCCGATTGTAACTTGTCGGTCTGATCGAGAGGAATCGCTGTAGAACCTGCTTTAATCCCTCCCGGGCCCGGGTCGTTGGTTGTGTTGGTAGTCAAAGCTTTTGAGAGTACATTTGCTGCCAGTAAGGTCCAAAGTAGACTGATTGCATTTCGAATAGCATATTTGCGGAATGCTCCGGCATTCGTCTTATCCAAGTCCTCTTTGCGCTCGTCTCCATAATCTGAAACGGCCCGGATCACTAATGTGCGGCGTGGGTTCACTTCTTCGTGCACAGCAGCTAAGAGGCCGGCAGCTTCCATTTCCAACGCAAGATATTTGCGGTTTTTCCTCTTAAGCCAGGCGATGAAAGGCTTTGCCGCCCCAACGGTCGGACCAGAGGCAATATGCCCGGCTAGAAGATGAGGACCTGTTCGAATTAAGTCCTTGGTGATCAATCCGCCTAAGGTTTCCTCATTTGAAAACAAGCTCACAAGGACGGCACTACAATCTTGCTGCCAGCGCTGGAATTCAGCACCATGAACGAACGGAAAGTTTAGAGAAAATGTAACCAAGGCCGCACTCGTACGATATGACTCTCCGCTGACCTCAAAAGAAAATTCATTCTTGTTTGTTTCGTTACCTACGGCCTTTGAATTTTCCAAATAGGCTTCGACTTGACTTGCAATGATAACGTCCCCAAGTCTGACATCGTTGCTTATTCCACCAGCTATTCCCAGCATCACAAACGTATCAGGATGGTAGAGGTTTCCCAGCCGTTGGGTGGCTAGACCTGTTTGAGTCGGTCCCATGTCGCCAACAAGCGTTGCTACACAGCTATAGCAAAGACCGGCATTAACTGAGTGCTCGAAAAGATAGTAATAGCTTCCCGAATCGCTATCGTAAGCAATTTCGCAATCCTTACTAATCTGATTGTGGAATTCCGCAAACTCTTCAGGAAGGGCTATAACGATTCCGATGTCTACGGGGGAGGCTGACACCCTATAGTATTCTCCTTTGCGGAACTATTGAATCAAATACTTGTTAATATCTCGGTTACTGCTTTTCTTAAAGTCCAAGCCCTGCAAACGATACTACTCATGGTAGCGGACATGCTGTAAATATGACAAAAGCGGATGGGTGTATTAGGGCTGTCTTCAGCAGTCTTAATCACGCAATTTGAATATGACGGTCCGCGTCTCGACGGAGAAGTTATCAGCAAATGCCACGAGGCGGCTCGGACCTTTTAAACTCGTCGCACCCCGAATGTGTTCACGGTGAGCATTATCTTGAATCTGCAGGCTGCGCAGCGTCCCTCGGTAAAGCGACTCGACGCCCTTTTAAGACGATGG
>DATLBQ010000241.1:0-6849 GCA_035526805.1 Pyrinomonadaceae bacterium | reverse complement strand
CCATCTCCTTCCGCATGAGTCGCGAAAGGATTGGCTTTCCCGGTTTTGAATTCAAATCGATTTTCACTCGCATAGTACTTAACTCTAGAATTTGCAGTAGTCTACGGCTAACGAACCAAGAAACGTTGGGACAGTAGTGATTTTTCATTTCTCATTTTTCATTGAAGGCAACGATGGAATCCGAAATTCTCTCTTCAAATGACAAATGAGAAATTTCAAATGAGAAATGGAAAATCTTACTGGTTCTGAGTAAGAAACAATCAAGTCAACTAACGGAACAGGCAGAAATGTCTGTCCTAAATAAGAAGGAGTCATCATGAGGAAGTACATTGTTCTTTTTGCATTACTGGTTGTTGCGACCGTGGCCGCAAAGGCATTCTCTCCGGGCGAGGTTCCCACTGTGGGTAACGCCGCGCCTGCTTTCAAGTTAACAACTAATGAAGGAAAAGAAGCCAGCCTGTCTGACTTCAAAGGCAAGTGGGTGGTGCTCTATTTTTATCCGAAAGACTTCACCAGCGGCTGTACGCTCGAAGCGCATAACTTTCAACGCGACCTTGCAAAGTATGAAAAGGCCAACGCGGTGATTCTCGGCGTCAGTGTGGATACAGCCGAATCGCACAAGAGCTTCTGCGCCAAAGAAGGCCTGAGCTTCAAGCTCCTGGCAGACGTTGATGCGAAAGTTTCCGAAGACTACGGCTCAACAATGGACTACGAGGGCAAGAAGTATTCGGCGCGCAATACCTTCATCATCGACCCGCAGGGAAAGATCGCCAAGGTGTTCATTAAGGTGAGTCCGGCAGGCCACAGTGAAGAAGTGCTGGCCGCGCTAGCAGCATTACAGAAACCGTAGCCAAATTTTAGAAGATAGGCAGCACCGGGCAGAAGAGAATCAATAGGACCTAAAGGCTCAGGGTCGGGAAGCGGGCAAGCCACCCTTCCCGACCCTGAGCCTTTCGATCTGCAATAGTCTTCGGTGGGTCGAATAATTCCGAACCGGGAGCCGTAGTGACCGAGTAGGATACTCAACCGAACCCGAACCCTGAGCACAAATAGATCAATGATGTCTATGGTGGACCCATTCGACTTCTTATTTTTCACTCTTCACTCTTCACTGTTTTCTCCGGCACTCACTTTGCACTCAATTTATCCGCGTAGGGCAATCATTAATTTTTGACGCGAAATTCGCGCGGTCGAAACTGAAAGTGAACGGTCGCAGCGTACGCTCGTACCGGAAGGCTACAGCTACGGTCGCTGATTTCCGTCAGCAAACTTTCGAACAAAGGGGAATGATATGGAAACCTGGGAAGTTACCTTCGAAGAACGCAACGAATCAGAACAACAACAAGATAAGAATGGCGGCGTGAATGTCGGTAAATACGAACGGATCGCCAGTGCTGTGGGCGGTGGCGCTTTAGTTGGGTATGCCTTAAAGAACCGCTCGAAAAGCGGAATCGCGCTCGGACTTATCGGTGCCGGGCTTCTTTACCGCGGCGCCACCGGGCAATGTGAAGCCTACCGAGCGCTCGGCGTTAACACTGCGACCGAGTCAGGCAACGATGTGGCGCGGGAAGTCCACATCGAAAAATCCATCACCATCGCCGCTTCGCCCGAAGACCTGTACAGCTTCTGGCGAAACTTTGAAAACCTTCCGCGCTTTATGGAGAACCTGGAATCGGTAACGCAGCTGGACGGTAATCGTTCCCACTGGGTCGCAAAAGGACCCGGCGGCGCAAAGGTGGAATGGGACGCAGAAATTTATAACGAAAAGAAAGGCGAAATGATTGCCTGGCGATCGCTTCCGGAGGCAGACATTACGAACGCCGGCTCCGTTCATTTCGAAGCAGCTCCGGGCGGGCGTGGCACCTATTTGAAGGTGGTTCTCAACTACAACCCTCCAGGCGGAAAGGCCGCGGCGTTGTTTGCAAAACTCTTCGGGCAGGAGCCGGGACAGCTCGTCGAAAGCAATCTGCGACGTCTCAAACAATTACTCGAAGCCGGTGAGATTCCCACAACGGAAGGGCAAACTTCGGGACGCGAATCAAGCGCACCGAATTCGGTTTCTCCTGAAGCGGACGATTCTGCACGGAGTGGGCAATTCGCAGGCAAGGCTGCCGCCGGCAGCTCGGAGTTTAGCGCCGGAAGGAAGAGCAGATGAAAGCCCTTTGTTGGTACGGCAAATACGACGTGCGCGTACAGGACGTACCTGAGCCGAAGATTCTTAACCCGCGCGATGCGATCATCAAAGTGACCACGACCGCCATCTGCGGATCGGATCTTCATCTCTACGACGGCTACATCCCGACGATGCAGAAAGGCGACATCCTCGGCCATGAGTTTATGGGCGAGGTCGTGGAAACCGGCAGCGACGTCACCAATCTTAAGGTTGGCGATCGCGTGGTTGTGCCTTTCACCATCGCCTGCGGCAGGTGTTTCTTCTGTCAACGCCGGCTTTGGTCAGGCTGTGACAATTCAAATCCGAACGCCGCCATGGCGGAGACTTTCTACGGGTTTTCTTCGTCGGGACTTTTTGGCTATTCACACATGATGGGCGGCTACGCCGGTGGACAGGCGGAATATGTCCGCGTGCCGTTTGCCGACGTAGGACCAACCAGGATTCCCGATGGTCTGGCGGACGAACAGGTGCTGTTCTTGTCCGACATCTTTCCCACCGGTTATATGGCTGCGGAGAACTGCAACATACAGCGCGGCGACACGATTGCCGTGTGGGGTTGTGGTCCGGTGGGACAGTTTGCCATCAAGAGCGCTTTTCTGCTCGGCGCTGAACGCGTGATCGCCATTGACGACAATCCCGATCGACTCCGGATGGCGGCCGAAGATGGCCTCGCTGAAACACTCAACTTCAGTGATCAGGATATTTTCGAGAAGTTGAAAAGCATGACGGGCGGCATGGGACCCGATGCTTGCATTGATGCTGTCGGTCTGGAAGCACATGCCACTTCAATCGACGCGCTTTACGATCGCGCTAAGGCCGCTATGTTTTTGGCGACAGATCGGCCGCACGCGCTGCGGCAAGCGATCTACGCGTGTCGCAAAGGCGGCACAGTTTCAGTTCCCGGTGTTTACGGTGGCCTGCTGGACAAGTTCCCGTTTGGCTCAGCTTTTTCCAAGGGGCTGACTTTCAAGATGGGTCAAACGCACGTCCACCGATATATGCAGCAACTCCTTGAGCTGATTGAACTCGGCCAAATAAACCCGTCGTTTGTGATTACGCACCGACTCAGTTTGGACGAGGCGCCGGAAGCGTATAAGACTTTCAAACAACAAAACGATGGTTGCATCAAGGTGATCCTGAAGCCGGATTTGCAGGCCAGGTCGAACGGCAACGGTAACTGGACCGTGCACTGACAGGAGTTAAAGCGGAAAGGAATACTTATGAGTGAACAACAATCGCAGAAACGGGGGCTTGTTTCCGACGCGCAAAAAACAGAACGCGCACGCGACGGCTACGCTTCCATTCCACCGAGCAACCCGGTGGCGGGAGCTTTCGGAGAGGCTGAGCGCAACACGCCCACAGATCAGGATACGGCGCTAAAGCACAGCGCGAAAAATTCAGAGAGAGAAAAACACGAACAGTAGCCCGTCGGTTCAGGGCTATCAAAGGAGGACGTTATGGCAGAAGGATCAGCAGCATCACAAGTGACTACCGATCACCAGGAAATTCAACGTTGGGTGGAAGAACGTGGGGGCCGTCCCGCCCGCGTAAAGGGCACCGAGAGCAAGCAGGGTGTCGGCTTGTTGAGAATTGATTATCCCGGATTCTCCGGCGAAGACACTCTGGAAATAATCTCCTGGGATGAGTTCTTCAAAGCCTTTGAAGACAACAACTTGGCTTTTCTTTATCAGGAGGAAAAGAAGGACGGGTCTGAGAGCAGGTTCTCGAAATTGATCGACCGCGATTCGGTTGAAGAGAAATCGAAAGCTGCCGGCAAGTAAAAGACATTCCTGTCTGTTTCTCGTTTTTTTTGGAACTGTCTAGCCTGACTGCAAACGGACAGGCAGGAATGCCTGTCCTAATTAAACAAAAGGGAGGTCGCAATGGCGAAAGAGCACGACACTGTGCAGCGAAATCAATGGGTACATCCTTCTAAACTCGAGCCGGATAAACTCGAACCCCGCGAAACGCAGCCGCCGCGCAACGACGCGAAGGAACAACGTGGAGGCCGGCAAGACGATCAAAGAACTGGACAAACGCAGAAAGGCGCTCGCACACAGAATCAGGGAAAGGCAGGATAGCTGGGAGCGCAGGCATCTTGTCTGTTGTCACGTGGCCACGAACGTGATCACACAACATGCTCTCCCGGCGTTAATTCGCTGATCTCATCCCCTGCGCAAACTTCACGCGGTTATTCAGATCGCGCAATGCGCTCAGGTTCTTTTCTCGCAGCTCGAATCTGCTTGCGCCCACTTGCAGCTCGACAGTTTCAGCAAGCGCCATTTTCTTGAATACAGCGTAGGGGACTTTGATCTGAAGTGTTTCACTCATAAGCGTGTCGACCTTCTGAGCCAGAAGTTCCATTCGTCCCAGGCGTAATGTCTCAGCATTGGCTACGACTGATAACTCACGCTGATCCAGTGGATGACGCTGATCCCAATCTTTCGTTTCAAAGACAAGTTGCAGAGTAACGTGGCGAACGTAATCAAGCTGAATACCGGGACAGTGCAGCGCGGCCATAATACTTACACATGCGTCTTTAAAATTTCCCCGCTTGCCGGCGCACGTCACCTTCATTTTCTTCAACGTGACAACGGTCTCATTATTGAAGCCGTCGTAGCGGGAAGTAATTTGACCGCCGTGCTCCTCCTCCTCCGGCCCGGACGCAAAAACTACGTCGGCACTGAGCGGCTGAGTTCCACCGCTCAGTTGCGTTACTGCAATGGACAACACAAATATCGACACAAATAATGCGCGGGTTCTCATCATAAGCTGACTCCATAGCGACAGGTAGTCTTGTCAAAAATTAATTGTCTATCCTTGCGGCCAGACAAGAATGTCTGTCCTACCTCAAGGTTTGATTATTAATGAGGTTTAGCGGCGAGCAAGAAGCGGGATAACAACCTATGCAGTTGTATTCGCAATTGAAAATTACGAAATCCCGCCGACGATGTCAATGAACCGTTTCGTGAGGTAGCGGCTCAGTTTGCAATTAGTCGGGGGATTTTCGCCTGATTCAGGCTTGCGCTTGTTATTCCCCCGCTCAAGCTTTTGCCTCCATCCATGCCTCCCGGACCTTGGCCGCTACAGCTTAAATACATGGCAATTTCATGGGGCGTTGTTGGGGTGCGAGAGTGACCGAAGAGGCGAAAGCCTCCGTCAACCAGAACCATGAACAGCGCGCCAAGGACTTGTTAGGGCTTGCGAGGGATGCAATAAAGCGCAAAGGAAGCGAAGATTCTTAATCTCGCCGCCTTTTGTTTTTGCGTACTCGTGGGGAGGTGATATAAAGCCTACCGTTCTAACCCACGACTTGCAGTGAAAGCTAAAAGACCAATTTCCGGCCAACTTAAACACTGTTTCTAGTCGCCGAATCTAAAGGAGCAAAATGCAGAAAATCAAGGGACTTGCACTAACCTTTTTCGTGCTGGGAGCGATGGCTGTCACAGCTCAAGACACTATGATGAAAAAATCGCTGTATGACCGGCTCGGGGGACTTCCTGCCATTAAGGCCGTAATTGATGACTATGTCGGTCGCGTCGCTGCCGACGATCGCGTTAACAAGAAATTTGGCAAGAGCGATATTGCCCGCGTAAAGCTGCACCTTGTTGAGCAGGTCTGCGCTGCCACTGGTGGTCCGTGTACCTACACCGGGCTTGACATGAAAAAGTCGCACAAGAACATGAAGGTAACGGAAGGTGAGTTTGGCGCTTTGGTTGAGGATCTTGTAGCCACGCTCGACAAGTTCAATGTTCCAAAAACTGAGAAGGACGAGCTGCTTGGCATTCTAGGGCCGTTGAAGAGCCAGATTGTTGAAGTAAACTCAGCCGAGACGGGAACCCCTTTGCCAGCCAACTTCAAGCCGGCGCCCAAACTGAGCAATAAGAGAATCGCCGCTGGTCCCATGATCAAAAAGGCGAAAGGAAAGATGTAGAAAGTCTGTTTCGCAAAACCGACGCAACACCAACCGCCAGAGCAAACAGCAACGCCGAGTGATGATTGGGTGAAGCTGGGCGACGAGCCTTAAGAGATCTCTCACATAAGCCGGCAAGATCCGTGGGTCGTGACTTGAAGGCATTTTAAGCCTGCGCTCGAAACCGCCAAGTTGCCCCTCTAACCTTTCACTTACAGACAGCCGCCGTCGGCTGCAAGGCTTTGTTGGATTGCGGGGCGGACACTCAATTACCATTACTATTGCTGCAGCTATTTGCCGAAGGGTGAAAGGTGCTGAGGAAATGGGAATTCTGCTTGCTTCTTTTTTCCGCTTCTTACCGTCGGAAATTGAAATCCAAATGACCGCGGGGCCAGCACCGGCTCGACAAGCGCGAACGCAAATTGTGGCTCAGGCTGGGAGCAGGGATTCCAGACCATCTTGTAATCGATTCCAGCCTTGAGCTTCTGATCCCGCAGTTTGAAGTCGATGTGGTTGCCGGGCACAAGAATCCGCATCTTAAAAGGAGCACACGGGTCGTCCTTCTCGTTGTACTCAACAAGCGCCTGTTGAGCGGAAGCAGTTCCACATAAGAAGAGCACGAGACAGATTGCGTATAATGAGAATTGCCGCATCGTCGATATTTCTCCTTGTTTGTTTTTATTACACTTTATCACAGCTTTACACCCATTTAGATGAGAGCAATCCAACGCTGGCCATCAGCTGCGGCGCGCGATCAGCATTC
>DATLBQ010000240.1:0-3494 GCA_035526805.1 Pyrinomonadaceae bacterium | reverse complement strand
AGCGAAGCCAGAGCCTGCATTAACATTTATTGTCGGATTGGACAGGGGGGACTTTTCAAACGTGTCACTCAATGCCTTCAGCGGCGTGCTGCACAGTTGCGTTGGACGGCTAAATGATTCGCCATCAGTGAGAGCTCAGGTCGCGACGCGTAGTTTAACTCGTGGCGAGGCTGTCAGGATGGCAAAGGCGGAGAAGGAGTCTTACATCGTTTATCTTGAACTCCGCGCCGAGAATTTTTCGCGTGAAACGGATATATACGGAAATCCAAATAATGTTTTTATACAATACTCAGTACTCGCGCCTATCACAGCAAAGACAGCAACCCAGGGAAATACTTATCGCGATCGAAATAAGGGCATCAATCTTCCCTCATCAACCGGCACGGGCGATTATTATTTGAATCAAGCGGCGCAAAGGGCGGCGGAGAGAATTCTGAAGCACTTCCACGTCCCGGTTCGTAGATAGCTAACCGCTGACAAAAACTCGAAGCGGGCGATAAGAGTTAACCCCTGGCAGAAAAAGTCGGAACCGGAAGCGGTAGCGACCGGCCCGAAGTTCAACTTTCAAAATTGAGCAAAATTATTCGCGGTTCGCTGCGTTGCTGCGTCGCCTCCTATAGTTGCCTCTGTGGCCGGTCGCTACGGCTCCCGGTTCTGATACGGGACGGGCCTTTTTGTGCAAAGCCCTCAATGAAAGAATAGTTGCGACTCCGCAGAAACCGGGCTCCGGTTCTGGCTTTGTGTGGCGGTAAGGACCAGCCACTCGCACGCTGACGGGCAGAGCCTGCCTGTCAGACGTCAGCATAGAGCGCATCGATGAGGTCGTGATATTTCTCGTCAACTACGCGGCGCTTCACTTTCAAGGTTGGAGTTAATTCCCCGCCTTCGATAGTCAGTTCATTTTCCAGCAACCCCACCTTTTTTACCCGTTCATATTGAGCCAGATCTGTTGTCAGTCCCGCAATCTGGCGTTCAAAAAGATCAATGATGCGCGGGTGTTTGCAGAGTTCGGCGTGGCTTTTTGCCTTGATGCCCTTGAGGTGTACGTATGATTCCACACGCTCCCAATCAGGGACCACCAGGGCCGCGGGAAACTTGCGGCCATTGCCAATCAGCACCACCTGGTTAACAAAACTTGAACCCTTGATCAATTGCTCGATGGGTTGTGGGGCGATGTATTTACCGCCGGAAGTCTTGAACAATTCTTTCTTACGATCCGTAATGCGCAGGAAACCCTCTTCGTCGATCGTTCCAATGTCACCAGTTTTAAACCAGCCATCGTCCGTGAACACAGCAGCTGTCTCTGCAGGTTTGTTGTAATACCCACGCATAACGTTCGGCCCACGAGTCTCGATCTCACCGTCGGCCGCAATCCGAACCTCAACGTTTCTAATTGGCTTCCCCACCGTGCCGACGCGATTGTCGTCCATGACTCCAGCGGTGATTACGGGAGAGGTTTCAGTGAGACCGTACCCTTGCACAATCGGCAATCCGGCGCCGATATAAAGCAGGGCGAGTTCTTCGGGCAGCGCCGCGCCACCAGAGACCAATAGGCGGATGCGTCCGCCTAGCGCGTTACGCAGTTTTGAAAATATGAGTTTGTCGGCAAGCCTTCTCTTCAGCTCGAGAACGGCCGGGATATGCTGGTGGCGCGTCGCGAGTCTGGCATATTCCCTGGCCACACCTACAGCCCAGTTTAAGATTCCGACATTAATTCGACCTTTTTCCGCAGTCTTTTCTTTTACACGCGCAAAGATTTTCTCGAAGATTCTTGGCACGCCAACGAAAATCGTCGGCCTTACTTCGCGCAAATTTATTCCGATGGTGTCGAGCGACTCGCCAAAATAGGTGGCCATGCCGTGATACAAATACATGTACATCGCCATGCGCTCCAACACATGCGATAGCGGTAAGACTGAAAGCGCGCAGTCGTCTGCAGCAAAAGCAAGGTGACTCGAGGAGTCGATTAAGTTTGAAACCAGATTCGCGTGGGTCAGCATCACGCCCTTCGGTTCACCCGTTGTGCCGGAGGTATAAATGATCGTTGCCAGCTCGTCAGGTTTAATCTGGTGCGCGTTACGGGTAATAAGATCCACGTCAGCGGCCGCCAGCGTATCTCCGCGCGTCTCTAATTCCGCTAATGAAATTCCCGGCGTGCCGGGTGAGGGTTTGTCGAAGAAAACTATCTGCTCTACCGCCTCGCATTCCACAATCGCTTCCCGCACCCGAAGAAATTTTTCTTCGTTCTGAACGACTAAAACACGCGCGCCGGAATCTTTCAGGATGTAACGAACCTGAGCGGGCGTTAACGTAGGGTAAATGGGAACGTCAATCGCCGTCGCAAACAAACAAGCCGCATCGGTAAGAGTCCATTCCGGCCGGCTCTCGGAAAGGATAGCAACTCGATCCCCGCCCCTAATTCCCAATGAATAAAGGCCGGCGGCAATGCGCCGCACGCGCGGCAGCATTTCCTCGGAGGAAATAGAAATCCAGCGCCCCTCGCGCTTGTAATTAAGCGTGTCGGGCCGCGGATGAATTCGAGCGACGTGCTCAAACACTTCCACCAGCGTGGCAGGTTCTTCCTGATTTAAAGGAACACGTTTCGGGATTTCCACCTGCGTGCCGACTCTTGAATCGACTGTAATAGTTGGAGCTTCCGTGTGGTTCACCTGGCGTTGACCCCATTCAGAAAAATATCGAGCACTTGATCAGCCATGGGCGCCAGCTTGTAGCGTCGTTTTGAGAGTATCCAGTTGGTGGCCATCTCATCGAGCGCGCCGAAAAGTATCTTCGCAACCACCTTTGCATTAAGTTCGGGCCGGAAGACTCCGGCGTGCTGACCCTCTTCGAAAGTGGAACGGATGAGACTTAAATATTCGGCGAACCCGGCAGCTGAAAACTCTTCCATGAATTTTGTGGAGCCTCGCAGCTCGACCTGAAACACTACGGCAAGATTACGATCGGCGCCGAGTCGCTCCAGATGCAGCAGGGCGATGCGGCGCAACTTTTCACGCGGATCAGTGATTTGGTCAAGTTGTTTGCGACCGGCGGCGATCGCCTCCTCCATGCTGCGATCGAAGATCGAATGAAGAATCTCCTCCTTGCTCTTGAAGTAGAGATAGACCGTGCCGTCGGCAACGCCCGCCTCGCTGGCAATATCAGCCACTTTGGAGTTGAAGTAACCGTTATGCGCAAACACGCGAATTGCCGCGCGCAGAATCGCTTCGCGTTTATCGGTGACTACCGGACGATCGGAATTAATTGAACGAGCCGAACGCATTGTTGGTCTGAAGGTCTGCTGCCCCTGCTTGTCGTTTTCGAAGGACAGGCTTTCTTATGAATGAATAGCCACTCAGTCACGACTAGCGTAACCGCGGTGAGCTATTACAGCAACCGACGCGGGTTGGCAGATGGCGATTATGAGCTTTCGAGTTCAGAACTAATCCTACTCGGCTGCTCGCTCAAGTGCGTCGCTTTAGTGGTGGTTTAGTCTT
>DATLBQ010000239.1:0-4233 GCA_035526805.1 Pyrinomonadaceae bacterium | reverse complement strand
AGCTTCAGAGGTTGCGCTGTGGTCAGAATGTGACTCGCGAAAGCGTTCGCTGCCCCAGAACGTCATCACCATCATGCGCGTCATGTAGACAGCCGTCAGCAGCGCCGTCAGCGCGCCAATGACCCAAAGCACCTTACTCCAAACCGGGCTGGGCAAACTGAAGCCTTCGGCACTCCAGGTTTTCCACAGGATCTCGTCCTTGGAAAAGAACCCAGCAAAAATGGGTATGCCAGAAATCGCGAGCCAACCGGTCAGCATGGTCGCGAAGGTGATGGGCATGTATTTCCTTAGCCCGCCCATTCGCCTCATGTCCTGCTCGTGATGCAGGCCATGAATTACCGATCCGGAACCAAGGAAGAGCAAAGCTTTGAAAAACGCATGGGTGATAACGTGAAAAATGGCCGCGGCAAACGCGCCCACGCCGCACGCCAGGAACATGTAACCGAGTTGAGAGATGGTTGAGTAGGCGAGAACTTTCTTGATGTCGTTCTGGGCCAGGCCGATCGTCGCGGCAAAGAGCGCGGTAACGGCGCCGATAATCGCCACTATAAACATCGCGGTAGGCGCGTGCACATAAATCGCTGAACAACGGACGACCATGTATACGCCGGCAGTAACCATAGTCGCTGCATGAATCAAAGCGGAGACTGGAGTCGGCCCGGCCATGGCGTCGGGTAACCACACATAAAGCGGAATTTGGGCACTCTTGCCGGCGGCGCCAATGAAGAGTAGGACGGCAACCGACGTTAGACCGCCAGCGAAAATCGCCTGCCATGCAAACACCTCAACAGGCAGCGCGCTGATAACCTGAAACGCGCTGATCACGCCGGTAGTCGGCTGATTAAAGAAACTTATCGAAGCATTTCCAGCAGTTGAAGTGATGAAGAACAGGAGCATGATTCCCATCACAAAGCCCCAGTCGCCTACGCGATTGGTAATAAACGCTTTTTTCGCAGCGTCGCCGGCTTCCTTTCGATCCAAATAAAAGCCGATCAGCAAATAAGAGCACAGGCCAACTCCTTCCCAACCAACAAACATCAGCAGGAAATTATCCGCCAGTACCAGAGTCAGCATGGCAAACATGAAGAGATTAAGAAAGGCAAAGAAACGATAGAAGCCGCCGTCTTCATGCATGTAGCCGACTGCAAAGACGTGTATCAGGAAGCCGACGAAGGTGATGAAGAGGACGTAGGTTCCGCTTAGCCGATCCATAGCCAAACCGAAGTCGGCGCGAAAGCTGCCGACCTGGATCCAGGTCCAGAGATGATCGAAAACAAGTTCAGTGGAGGTGAGCGCTCCACCTGATTTAAAAGCGAGGTAGAAGGCAACAATCGTAGAAACAGCGACCGACCCACAGGCGACGAAACCGATCAGCCCTTCGTTGCGCACACGGCGGCCAATAAACCAGTTAATGGCCGCGCCTGCGAGCGGGGCAAAGATGATCAAACTTAAGAGGTTGTTGTCCACGGATGCTGTCACTAAGAAGGTCTTTGGTCTTTGGTCTTGGGCCTTTGGTCTTTGACTCTTTAGGATGACGAGTTAGCTCACAAATCGAATACCAAAGACCAAAGACCAAAGACCTAAGACCAATTTTTATAGTTTCATAATGCTGGCATCATCCACATCGAGCGTTTCTCGATTTCGAAAGATAGCGATGATGATGCCCAGTCCCACCGCAGCCTCTGCTGCGGCTACGGTCATTACAATGAAGACAAAAAGCTGTCCGGTGACGTCCTGAAAGTAGCTGGAGAAGGCAACAAACGTGAGGTTCACGGCGTTGAGCATGAGCTCAATACACATGAACATCGCAATGACGTTGCGCTTGATGATTACCCCGACAGCGCCAATAGTAAAAAGTATGGCGGAGAGCGCCAGGTACCAGGAAAGTTGCGGGCCCATAATCCTTTACTCCGGCTGATTTTGGTCCGTTTGAAAATCCACACCCAACAGATGCGCGGCTTCGGCGGTTGTTTCCGTCTGGACCGGCCGCAAGTCTCCCACGGCTCGCGGGTTCACAATGTCCATTGCTAAAACCTGCACCCCCGGCACCACGCGCGCGTTGGACGACAGCACGGTCGACCGGCGCGCCAATGACATCGCGCCCACGATGGCCATCAGCAGCAACACTGAGGTGACTTCGAAAGGCAGGAGATATCCTGTGAACAAACCTACGCCGATTGAACGCGTCAAGCCCACGTTTGAAATGTTGCCGGCAAGCCGATCGGGCGTACTCTGCACTGAATAAAGAATGAAAGCCGTTTCTGCCAGCAGGATGCCGGCCATACCAACAGCCAGAGGGACGAGGAACTTTAGCCGGCGGCGTCGGGGTTCCGCGTGCTCGACATTTAGCAGCATGATTACAAAAATTACGAGCACCATAATAGCGCCGGCGTAAACGATTACCTGCACCGCGGCGATAAATGGAGCGGCCAAAGTCACATAGATCGATGCCAGTGAAATAAACACGCCGATCAGTGAAATGGCGCTGTAAAGCGGATTGGTTTGCGAGACCATCGCAATCGCGCAACCAATCGCCATGCCGGCGAAAACAATGAATAGAAGCGTAGACATAAGAGCGGTAAATAGTGAATAGTAAATAGTCAGATTCGTCGGCGTGAACGCATACTATTTACTATTCACCATTTACTATTTACTGTACTTCAGCTGCCAACGAAGAACTGAAACGTAGCTGTCAAAACAATGTTCAGAATTGCGGCCGGTAGCAAAAACTTCCAACCGAAGTCCATCAATTGATCAAAGCGAAAACGCGGCAGCGTGCCGCGCAGCCAGATGTACAAAAACAGAAAAAATAGAATCTTCGCGAAAAAGTAAACCACTCCCAGCAGCGGCACCTGTGCGACGCCTGGCCCATTCCAGCCGCCGAGAAACAACGTCGTGGCCAACATCGATACGGTAATCATGTTGATGTACTCGGCGTTGAAGAACAGCAGAAACTTTATTGAACTATATTCGGTATGAAATCCGGCCACTAATTCCGTCTCGGCTTCGGGTAAGTCAAACGGCACTCGATTCGTCTCCGCGATAGCGGCGATGAGATACAGAATGAAACCAAGCGGCTGGTAGATAATGTTCCACTGCAGGCCGTGCCAGCCGGACTGCTGCTCTACGATTTGATAAATATCGAGGGTGCCGGAAATCAGGATCACCCCGATGAGCGACAGGCCCAGAGCAAGCTCGTAGGAGATCATTTGCGCCGAAGAACGAAGCCCGCCCATCAAGCTATACTTGTTATTCGACGACCAACCGGCAAGGGCGATGCCGTAAACCCCAACTGAAGTGACGCCCAGCACGTACAGCAATGCGACATCGAACTGCGCAATCCGTAGCGGGAATGTGCCAAGGAAGGGAAGCGTTACGGTTGGGCCAAAAGGATAGACAATGATAGCCATTATGGCCGTGACCACGGCGATCATCGGCGCCAGCAAGAAAACAAATTTCGTCGACTGGTCGGGCACCAAATCTTCCTTCATCATGGTCTTGATGAAATCGGCAAAGGGTTGCAGAACTCCGCCATAGCCTACGCGGTTAGGCCCGAGACGTCCTTGAATCAATGCCAAAACGCGCCGTTCGGCAAGCACCGTCGCGGCCACCAGCAACATGATGGTCAGAAAGGCGACTGTGATCGCGACGATCAGTACCAGCGAGTGAATGTATTGATTGTTCCAGTCCATAAAAGGCAGAGAATAGTGAATCGTAAATGGTGAATAGACGAGGTCAGTACCACCGCGCGGTAGCGGGTGGATCCTCAACCATTTCCAGCCGCTGATTTGCCCCGTTCAATCAGCGACTGCCACTTCGCGTTGCAGATTCGCATCGACCGTAATCTGGTACAAGGGTGACACCCTGACTGTCTCCGGCCGCGGATTACCGGCAGCCAGCAAATGAAACTGCGGCACCTTGTCCGTTAGAGTGCCAATCTGGAACAGTTCATGACCAACACGGGGTGTGATCGAATTCTTTTCTCCCGGCTCGGGCAAGGTCTCCACCATCTGCTCTAGAGTCCTCATTTCCTCAGAGAGTTTGCGCTGTTCGAAGATTTGGCGACGCGCTTGCACGGGACTCGTTTCATCCTTCAACAATGGATAACGAAGTCCTGCGTACGCCGGGACGCGCTCGGCAATCTCCATAAAGACGCTGCTCGCGGACATCTCAAAACTGAAGTTCTTTCCAAGTTCTGCAGCCAGCTGGGCCGTAATCATCCAATCGGGCTTC
>DATLBQ010000238.1:0-2433 GCA_035526805.1 Pyrinomonadaceae bacterium | reverse complement strand
GACGATTACGTGGGACAAACAACCGCCTGCCCCGCCATTGCCTCCCGAGGTTGCATCGGCGACGACGGCCCGTTACCTGGAAGCGTATCGTCTGTTAACCGGCACAGAACTGTGAAGTTAGATCATTTCCAGCTGATCTCTAACTGGCTGCAAAAACTATGCGCGCGCAACTTGAAGCCTTGATTGACGAGATGTTGGACGGCCACATCCTGCTTGCCGAAGCGGTCAATGAGTTTGAAAAGCTGTACATCAAGAAGGCGCTTTCGAGAAACAAACAACACCTTTCTAAAACTGCCAAGGCGCTGGGAATTCACCGGAACACGATCTCGAAGCACGTGTCCCACGCGCATAACGTAAAACGGCCGCTCGCCCGAGCGGCCCGCAACGGATCCCGTTAGTCAACGCGCTCCAGCCAGTTCGTTTGCTGCCCCAAAGTTGACATTCTTCCCCAAGCCAATTATTCTTAGCACTCAACCGCAGAGACTGCTAAGCATTGGGCGTGAGCCCACTTTTTATCTGAAAAATATCGTATTTTTAAAGGAAAACGAAAGGAGAACTCTAGAGAATGTCGACAAACATAACACCCCTCCATGACCGCGTGATCGTGCGCCGCATCGAGGAGGGAGAGCAGGTTCGTGGAGGGATAATCATTCCCGATACGGCCAAGGAAAAGCCGCAGGAAGGTGAGGTCGTCGCGGCCGGCCAGGGCAAATACAAGGAAGACGGAACCAGACAGCCACTCGATGTAAAAGCAGGTGACCGGGTCTTGTTTGGCAAATACAGCGGTTCCGAAATCAAGATCGACGGTGAAGAGCTGCTGATAATGCGCGAAGATGAAATCCTCGGAATCATCGAGCGCGCCGGAGCAGCCGCTGGTAGCAAAAAGGGCGGCAAGTAGTTCAATTTGACTCCGCTTTTTTTTAAATCCCATTCCACAATTCAGCAGGAGAGAAGATAGAAATGGCAAAGCAAGTAGTTCATGGTGAGGAGTCCCGCGCGGCGATTTTACGCGGAATCAATCAGCTCGCCGACGCAGTGAAGATCACGCTCGGTCCTAAAGGACGCAACGTGGTAATCGACAAGAAATTCGGTTCCCCCACGATCACCAAAGACGGGGTGACTGTCGCAAAAGAGATTGAACTAAAAGACTCACTCGAAAACATGGGTGCGCAGATGGTTCGTGAAGTCGCTTCTAAGACTTCTGACGTGGCCGGTGACGGAACGACCACCGCCACTGTGCTGGCGCAGGCGATTTTCCGCGAAGGCGTGAAGACCGTTGCCGCCGGCGCTAACCCAATGGCACTCAAGCGCGGCATCGACAAAGCAGTGGAGCGCGCGACGGAAGAAATCAGACGGTTGGCGAAGCCGGTCAAAGGCGATGCAATTGCGCAAGTTGGTACCGTTTCCGCCAACGGCGACTCAACCATAGGCAATATTATTGCCGAAGCAATGAACAAGGTCGGCAAAGATGGCGTCATCACAGTGGAAGAGTCGAAGACGATGGAGACTTCGCTTGAAGTAGTCGAAGGCATGCAGTTTGACCGTGGCTATCTCAGTCCATATTTCGTCACTGACCCGGAGCGAATGGAAGCGACGCTGGAGAATCCGCTGATTCTGATCCACGAAAAGAAAATTAGCTCGATGAAAGACCTGCTGCCGCTGCTTGAGCAGGTGGCGAAGATGGGCAAACCAATGCTCATCATCGCCGAAGATGTCGAAGGCGAAGCGCTGGCAACCCTCGTTGTTAACAAGCTTCGCGGCACGCTGAATATCGCAGCCGTTAAAGCTCCGGGTTTTGGCGATCGCCGTAAAGCGATGCTCGAAGACATCGCGATTCTTACCGGCGGAAAGGTCATCAGCGAGGACCTGGGGATCAAGCTCGAGAACGTCAAACTTGAAGACCTCGGCCGCGCCAAGAAGATCACTATCGACAAGGACAACACTACGATCGTCGAAGGCGCCGGTAAGCAGAGTGACATCGAAGGACGCGTTAAAACCTTGAGAGCGCAAATTGAAGAGACTTCTTCTGACTACGATCGCGAAAAGCTGCAAGAACGTTTGGCGAAACTCGTCGGCGGCGTTGCGGTTATCAAAGTTGGCGCTGCTACTGAAACGGAAATGAAGGAAAAGAAAGCGCGAGTTGAGGATGCAATGCACGCAACGCGCGCAGCCGTTGAGGAAGGCATCGTTCCCGGCGGTGGCGTGGCACTTGTTCGCGCTGCGAAAGTGCTCGAGAAGTTTCAAATCAACGAGCCTGGCGAAGGCGACTCCGATGAGCAGATTGGCGTCAACATCGTTCGTCGCGCGCTTGAAGAACCGCTCCGTCAGATCGTTCAGAACGCCGGCAAGGAAGGCGCGGTTGTCGTGGAGCGCGTGCGCAGCGACAAGAACGACAGCTTTGGCTTCAATGCGCAAACCGAAGAGTACGAGGAC
>DATLBQ010000237.1:0-7731 GCA_035526805.1 Pyrinomonadaceae bacterium | reverse complement strand
CTCCGTCTTCAAAAGCGCACTCGGCCAAAACCAAGTAACGGTGAAGGGCCAATGGCAATCAGGGCCCCTTGCCATTGGCCTCCAGCCGAACGTCGGCTACTCGGAAGTTGGCAACCTCATCCGCGGACTCTGAACATGGGCGATTCGTTCTTCAGGCAGCCTGCTACCGACGAATCCGTCGGTGGTCCATGCCCAAAGAGTGCGCCAAATAATGTTGACGGAAGTACGCCACTTAATTCTGAAACTGACACAAAAACCGGGCAGTTATTCACACCTATATAGTGTTACATAAAGGACGTTATGTTACGCTATATCGATGAAGGATTCCACTCCAAAAACTGGCCCTTCTGAACTGTCGCTGGTTCCTACCGGAACCCTTCCGCCCATCCTTGTCAATGCCGGCCCAAAAGGCTCGGAACGCTTTCGGGATTTTTTTACTTCCACGATTCGGAACGCCAACACACGTGCCGCCTACTTGCGCGCCACGCGAAGTTTTTTTAACTGGTTGCAAAAAAACCACATCACAGACTTTTCCGCTGTCAAGCCCGTGCACGTGGCTGCCTACATTGAAGAGTTGCAAACGATCCGATCGAAGCCTACGGTCAAGCAACACCTCGCCGCGATTCGCATGCTTTTCGACTGGCTGGTTATCGGACATGTGATGGATACTAATCCCGCTCACTCCGTCCGCGCTCCGCGATACTCGACCAAAAAAGGTAAAACGCCGATCTTGTCATCTGGCGAAACCCGCGAGCTGCTCGATTCGATCGATACATCGAACGTGGTGGGTCTTCGCAATCGCGCGCTCATCGCACTCATGACATTTACGTTCGCTCGCGTCGGCGCGGTCGTGACGATGCGTGTTGAAGACTATTATCAACAGGGGCGACGCTGGTGGGTGCGGCTGCACGAAAAGGGCGGAAAGCTCCACACCATGCCTTGCCATCACAATCTCGAAACCTATCTTGCGGAATATATCGAGGCCGCCGGCATCGTTGACCAACCGAAGACTCCCCTCTTCCGCTCGGTGATCGGCAAAACTACGAAGTTAACCGACAGGCTTATGGCCAGGCAAGATGTGTTCCGCATGATTCAGCGGCGGGCTCTCGATGCCGGCATTGGCACGAAAGTCGGTTGTCACACCTTCCGAGGTACCGGCATCACCTCTTACCTTAAGAACGGCGGCAAACGCGAAGTTGCCCAGCAGATGGCGAATCATGAATCGGCCCGCACCACCCAACTCTACGATCGCCGCGGAGATGAGATTTCACTCGACGAAGTGGAGAAGATTGGGATTTGAGCACCGAGGCAGAGGCAGTTCTAGAATATGACAGCGCATAGCCGACTCCAGGGTACAATTCGTATAATAGTAGCAATGTATACGCAGATAGAGGTTGGTACTGTACCTACGCTTCACAGGTCATAAAGTGCTCCCTTTGGATGAACCCAAATTGCTCAACAAGTACTCTTGTCTGCGTTACTAAAACCCTTGCCCACAATCCATGGACGCTTCTTCGTTAGAAAAAGAGATAGCCAACCTCGAAGCCAGCTCGGAATCACTTGAGGCTTGGCTGGCACTTTGGATAACTCTTGTAGTCCTGGGACTGGTGGTGGAAGTAGCTGTCGTGTTGACGGAATTCTTCCATGTCTCGAGTTACGATGCGGGGAAACGCAACGGTTGGAAGTTATTCCAGAACCTGCTTGGCCCCATACTAATAACGATTGGAGTCGCTGGAGAACTGGGTATACATGTCAAGGCAGGCCACATCAACACCTCTCTACGGAATGCCAGCAGAAGTGTTTCCGCGCTACTGAACAAGGAAGCCGGTTATGCTCGCAGGGAGGCCGCACTAGCGAGAAAGGAGGCTGAATCAGCGCGACGAGATGCCGAGGGCTTCCGATTGGATATAGTTAAGACAAATGGGCGCGCGGCTGAGGCCGTCAAGATCGCTGAGCAGGAACGACTCGCACGGATAAAAATCGAGCATCAGTTGTCAGATAGAGATCTAAGCGCCGCAGAACGAGTCGCACTTCTGCAGCAGGCTCGACAATTGAAAATTCGCGCCCGACTGATTTTTAATTCGACGATTGGCAGTCGAGAAGCTAAACGTTACGCCGATCAGATTGCCAAGGTTCTTTCTGAAGGTAAACTCCAGGTCATGTTTTCTACAGCAAACATGGGAAATGCGCAATTGACAGGGGTATGGGTCGGAGCAAGTTCACGCGCAGCGAAAGATGTAACGGATGCCGCAGTGAGCGTTTTGGCTGCGTTAAGAGGGGCAGGTCTTCAGAATGTGAACATGCTGAATAATACCAACCTGCCCGTCATTGATCTTACTGCTCCGATGAGCCTTGAGGCGGTTGAAATCTTGGTCGGAGGCAAGCCAATGGGCCCATAAGGGGGTCTTAGCGTTGGGTTCGATTTCTCAGTCACGTGTAGCTGCCAAACCCGTGATAGAAACAGATTACAATCGGACTTTTGAACAACGTGCGAAACGCTTCGAGGTACGTTGCGCGATAATGTATTTGGCTGTGTTAATAAAACTAGTGCGAATAATGCTGGTCTTTTCGTTAATGCCCACCGCGCAAGCGACCCTGGTAATTCTCTCCTGGACACCGTCCAGAATCTTGTTAGCGGCGGATAGCCTCTCCGCCAAGGTTTTCAATAATGGACAGGTGACCGGCACTATCGGGTGCAAAATTCACCAACAGGGAGATATCTTCTTCACCATTGTAGGCGTTAACGATGACGCCACCATAAAAGTTGACCTTGTCTCCATTGCGAAGCAGGCCGGCCGTACAAAGGGCACCATCGTCGACAAGATGTCCTCTTTCGAAGCGCTGGCGCATACGCAAGTCGAGCGGGTTATGCGACGGGCGATCTCTCGTCAATTGGGATTTTCGGAGCAACAGCGTATCACTGTAGTGTTTGCCTCTAGAAAAGACCACATCATCGTGACGAAAGAATATCTCCGCAATTCCGATGGCTCTACCATGAGCATGCCAAGGAAGTCTTACGGCGGCGGGGCAGCGAGAGCGAGTGACTTCATTGCGATCGGTGTTTACGCCGAGGCTGAGGCGAGGCTCGCTAACAATAGGAACTTGAGACGACTTGATGGGGTTCCGTTTATCGTGGGTTTCATGGGAGCGCAGTTCGAACATGAACAACAGCGATTAAAACTGCATCACCAGATTCCAAGGGTTGGTGGGCAGATTTGCGTTTTGCAGATTGAGCATGGCAAAGCTTCGTGGAGTCCGGGTTATCAGTCACCCTGTCCCGACATAAAACCCTAGCTTTCTCACTACAAATTACATTTCAGAAGTTCCCGTCAAAGTGTGCGGCGATTCTCTCCATCCATCGTCCAAACTAAACGTAATCCACACTGCAAAGTAACAAATTTATTGTAGGTAGTTTATAATCACTCTCACACATGGAGGTCTATCTCGGCACAAAACAAACGGACGGCAGCGACGTAACCATCCACGCTGGTACGCGTGGCAAACATATGGCTATTTTCGGCAAGTCAGGAGTGGGCAAAACGACCTTGATGCGCAATATGTTCGTGGTCGATCTCGCCGCCGGTAACGGGCTTACTGTAGTAGATCCGCACGGCTCCCTCATCGAAGATCTCCTTGCCCACATTCCACGCCACCGCCGAAATGATGTAATCTACCTCAACCCGGCCGACTCCGCCCGCGTCATCGGTTTGAACGTCTTGGAGTCAGTCGATCCACGGCAACGTTCACTCATCGTCTCATCGGTCATTAGCATTATGCGCAACTTGTGGCCGCTCAACTGGGGCCCGCGCAGTGAGTGGATTCTCGAGCACGCCGTCTATGCCCTGCTCGAGCAGCCCGCGCCGGTAACGCTCGCGGCTCTGCCGAAGCTTCTGATCGACCACACCTACCGCAAGAAGATCGTGAGCAACGTCACGGATCCGGCTATCCTGTCGTTCTTTCACTTCTACGAGAGTCAGAATGCAAAGCTTCGGGAGGAATCAATTGCGCCGCTCCTCAACAAGGTCAGTAAGTTCATAACCAATCCCCTGCTCCGGGCCGTCATCGGCCAGGAGCGCAGTAGTTTTGATTTCCGCTGGGCCATGGATACCGGTAAGATTTTGCTTTGCAACCTGTCGAAGGGCGCCCTCGGAGAGGACGTCAGTTCCCTGCTCGGGTCACTTATCGTTACCAAGCTTTCCCTCGCTTCCCTGTCGCGGCAAAACATCCCGGAGGCCGACAGACGACCACACTATTTATATGCAGATGAGGTGCAAAACTTCGTCCATGGCGTGAACCTCACAACCATTTTAAGCGAGTCGAGGAAGTATGCCTTGTCGCTGACCATCGGGACGCAGACGCTGACCCAGCTTCCGGAAGAATCACTGGCGGCCGTTTTCGGAAACTGCGCAAGCATCATCTCTTTCAGGGTCAGCGGCGAAGACGCCAAGGCGCTCGTTCGAGAGTTCGGCGCAAGTGGTGAAGGCCCACGAATGACGGAGCAGATGTTCGATATCATCATCCCCGCTTCCGAGCTCCAGAACTTGCCGGATTATAAACTCTATCTCCGGACACTTCTCGATGGCAAACCGCAGGAGCCGTTTCTAGTAGACAGTTTTCCGCCCTTTCCGAAGAGTGGCAAAGAGATAGCCGCGGATCACGTTATCCAAACGAGCATGGAGCGGTATGGAAGGGATCGGAAAGGGGTGGAGAGGGCATTGAACCGTTTTCTAGCAGCAGCATGAATCGGCATTACTTTTGGTTGCGAAGCTGTAAGAAGCGGCTGTTTCCGTCGCACGATTCAGTTTCTCCACAGCGGAAAGTTGGGAGCGATCAATTTTTGCTTTGCTCATGGATACGCCTCGCCATTGAGTGCATTTGTCGTGATCTACCTTTGTCAGGGGGTAAAGAAGGTGCGTATCAGAAAGGCTGCCATTTGACCCCGGGTGGTCGAAGCTTCCGAACAATAACTTGTCGCTGTACAACCCGAGGTGATGGCCAACTCTCGCATCTTCTGAATAAAAGCATAGAAGGCGCTTGTCGATGGAACGTCGGTAAAGAAGTCAGAGTGGGCAAATGGGAACGTTTGTCCTGCTGACAATCCTAATCGTCCACGGATGAGAAAGACCGCCATTTGCCCACGGGTTACCGGATCGTTGGGGCAATAGCTAGTAGCTGTGCAGCCAGAGGTGATGCCCAATTCTTTCATTTTCTGGATCCATTTAAAGAACTGGTCGCTCGCTGCCACGTCAGTAAAGTAAGGAGTGGAGGTGTAGTTGAAGCTATCACCGCCCATTATCGACCGAACTATGAATACGGCCATCTGCCCACGGGTTACCGGATCGTTGGGGCAATAGCTAGTAGCTGTGCAGCCAGAGGTAATGGCATTTTGTTTGAGTAACGTGATATGGTTTGCGAAGTCATACGACAAAGGCACGTCGCTAAACGGCGCAGTCAGAGACGGCGTCGTCGCTCGTTGCTGGGTGATTTGCAGCACCTGGCCGCCTACTACAATGACACCAGTTCGTGGCAATGTAGTTGTGTTCTCTGCAACGCTTACTGGTACACTACCATTCCCCGTTCCAACGAACGCACCCGGAAACGTAATCCAACTTGGGTAGGCGACAGCCGTCCAAGCGCATGCCGGTATTGTGGTCACTGTGAGCGCGGACGTGCTGGCTGCGGACCCAAGCATCGTATTCGGAAGATTTGTCGTAAAAGCGCAACCAGACGCCGCCTGCACGGCGGTGAAAGTCTGGTCGTCAACAGAAAAGACGTGAGTACGTGGACTGTTAGTGATATTTGGTGAAATATTATAGTACACCTTGCCGCCACCAACTATCTGAGTCGTCGGATTTATTGAAATGCCTCCTCCAGCGCTCATAGCTGTCCATGGGCAATTGCTACCTGTAGAGACGGTTACCCCTGCGAGGTCACCAAAAGCACCGACCGAGGCAATTGACCTACTCAGCCCATAGGGGCACGCCGCCGGGACTGTAATAGGTTGACCGCCACCGGCCGCAGGCGTCCGACTGGGATCACTTCCAAAGCTCTGAACCGTCGTCTCACTGTTTGATACAGACACAAAGATCTGAAAGAATCGCTCGGGCGACTTAGTGGGGATCTCATTCCCGGAACTATCGAGTATGGAGAACGACATCTGGTCAGGATCGCCACTGTTTGATATCATAGTTATAGAAAACTTAAGCACACTGCCTGGCGTAAATGACTGAATGAAATAGCTTAAAAACTGTGAGTCAATTAGGGTAATACTGGTGGACACGCTCCCTGTCACACCGCCCACAGTCAGGGGCGCACCAGTCGGGGTACCGCCACCAAAGTCAAACCCGTCGATTTTTACCGTCGTATTGCCATTACCGACAAATCCACCGTCTGACAATTGAAAGGCCAACGCGAACGGCGCGGCTGGATGTCCAATTAGTCCAGCCGTATTCAAGTTAATTTTATACGTATTCGTGCCAGCTTGCATAATCGCTGGAGCTAGCCATAACAAGCCCAAACCACCATGTATAATGTTGTATCTCACGTTCCTAACCTCGTCTGGCACGCAGTATGTGTTCTAGGACTGATAACATGTCTGTTATTGTACTTCGGTCTCATTGGGCCACCACGGCTTCGCACTCGGATGAGGCGGTTCAACCAGTGGTATTTTAAGGAAGCAGCATTATTCTTTCCCATAGATCCGTACGAGCCTTTAATGCCGGCGTTGAGGGATGGCCTGAGAGCCTTTTCATTAAATCCTACTAACGAACGGTGGCAACAATATCAAGAACGCGGAAAGTGGCAACTGGTGATAACGCTCCCCATAACATTATTGATTGTGTATGTTGTCATTAAGCACGTTCTCATTGCGCCGTAATAGTCACGGTACCACTCGGGATTTGGAACACAGCACCTCTGATATTACCAATGATCGCGATCACTGAATTCAGCAGCGCCCAGGGCTTGAGATATTTGTGCACATCGCCGTTCTCGAGGATAACAAGCCCAAGGCCTAGATAGAGATCGCGTCTTAGCGTAGCAAGAACTAGTACTTCATTGCTGTCTGAAAGAAACAACCCAAGTTCTTTTATAGTAGTAATGCTATTGGTTGCACAACTAAAGAGATCTGCAAGACAAGGGGTAAACATTGCATTAAGTGCGTTTTGGAGGTGGGGCATTCGCGCAAACGCCTCGGTTACTTTTTGGTGGTTATCGATCACGAGAGCAGGTAGACCACCAACACGAGGAAGAAGATTAAGTATGGCTTGCAACCCATTCAATTTACGAGTACTGTCTGTATCATCTGTGGTGATCGTGATTTTATCTCCAATGTTTGTAAGGCGTATCATAAATGAGACATCAGCGCCAGGCAAAGGGACATTGCCGATAGGGGGTAACAAGCCCAAGAGCGCATACACGTTAATGTCGCCGCCTATTGGGGCGATGTTAGCTGAGCCGGTTGACGTCAGGCGAAAGTGTGTCCAGTAGTTTTTCTTGTTGCTGATTGACATCACTGCATCACAAGAACCAGTGAATGTAACGTCGATAACATTGTTGGAAGTGCTTCTGTCGATGGCTATACTGGTACAGGGATTCACTGCGGGCGGCGGAGTTGTACAGGTTAAGTCGGACCCGTTGCTCGTGCCCACACTGTTTTGTCCGACGATCCTAAAGTGATATGTAGTGTTGGGTGACAGGCCAGGGATCTGCTTTGTAACTGGGACGGCGCTT
>DATLBQ010000236.1:0-4391 GCA_035526805.1 Pyrinomonadaceae bacterium | reverse complement strand
GCGTGAATCCGCGGCTAATCTTCTCTGCGGTTAATTTTCATGTCCCGCGAGCATTCTGGCGCGATAGCGGATTGAGTTTTCCAACCGACTGAGCGTAGGTCGTTGTCGGAGATGATTAACAGCCGACTTCACCAGCCATTTACTCTTCAACCAAAACATGTACCGGCCAGACAGATTCGCGGGCGGGTCAATGCTCAGACCCATTTGCTGGTAAGGCGCGACAAATGAATCGTCAAGCGCGACGGCTTTGGGCGGTAGCGATGCACAATTTTCAATCTGGTGAACGACCTGGTAAAAAAGCGACGGGCGCACGTAGCCGAGCTCAACGTGTTTCCGAACAAAATCGATCTCAATGTAGCCGCCATTGACCGCGGCGATTAAGTCTCTGGTCCACAGGTGGCCAAGCGGATTATCACGCGAGACCCACGGCTGCGTAGCCATATCCGTATAGTGCAGCAGCGCAGTGCGATCCGGTTCGTAGTGCTCCAGCGAGTTCCAACGCGGATCGAGAGAGGCGCGAATGTTCTTTGCTACGCGCATCTCAAACATCAACTGCTCATAGCTCAGTTCCCCACGATCGAGTTGCTCAACAATCCGCTCGATTTCCCAACCAAGCGATTCACAGTCCAACAGCATCACGCTGAATTGCGGCCTGCGCTCGCTATCGTCTGGCTTGCTCGCCGCCAACAAATCAGCCCCGGCAAAAGGCGTAACCCATAGCTGCCGAATGTCGGCGAAGAGCTGCATGTCGGAGTCGAGATAAATGGCGCGTCCACGATGCTGGGCCAGAGTTGGAATCAAAAAGCGCTGAAATGAAAATGGCGTGCGCGGAGCATTCTTCGCATCGCGAGGGTTGGGAGTTTTCAAAGGCGCCTGATGCAACGGCAGGACTGCGACAGTCATGCTGGCGTGCTTGCGGATCGAGTATTCGAGGACCTTCACTGCCAGCATCTGCTCTTCCAGACTGCCGACGTAAATTCGAATCGGTGAATCGACGTCGAGCGGCGCATAGTCGACGCCCGTGCGTTGAATTATTTTGGCAAACTGCGCGAACTGCCGATCGAAACTCTCGTGACTGTTATTCAAGAGCGTGGTGCCTACTAAATCTTCAAAGACGCCGCTGTAAGCTGTGCCGCCGTCAATCCCCAACGACCTGACCCGGCACACGCCCGCCATTGCGAGCAAATTCAGCGCTGCCTCGGCGCTGAATGACTTCACTTCGACCACTGGAGATCCAGGATGACGCAGCTGGCTCGTGCTCGCGTTATACCAAAGCAGCCGGCCCTGATCGGCCATCCGGCGCAGCACCGGCACTTGCGGAATGATCGACTGCAAAGTCTCGGTGCCTGCTTCGTTGTTAACGTGCGGCACCCATGGCATTACCACGGCCTGCGCGTTTTGTTCGATTGTCGCTTCGCAATGCTTGATCACATCGAGATCGATAGCATGGGCCAGGGTCACCGGTTGCTCGCGTACGACGTGATTGAGGGAAATGCTCTTGAAGCCGCTTAGATCAAACTGATCGCGTTTGGTGAAACTCGGACCCTTGCCCAGGATCAACCAGGGCTGATCCGGCTCGTTCGGTTGTTTGCGGAACCAGTTGAAAAAGGATTGCATTCGATTCTAGTTTTGCAGAAAAAGTGTTCCTGTCACATCAGAACCGGGGGAGTACTTTCGTGTGGGTTCGTCGTCTTCGTGTCTTTTAGTGGTCTTGATTTGGGCCAACCTTTGAAGACCTTAACCACGAAATCACACGAACCAGCAAATCACAAAAAACACGAAGGTTCATCTGATGAGTCAAATATGTTATTACCCAAACTACGCCTGCTTCGCCAGCAACAACACACGCGGACCATTTCGCTCGTCACGCTTTTCTACAATTTCGATCCGGTTAAAACCCGACTCTTCCAGTAATGCGGTTAGGTCGTCGAGTTCCAGCCATTTTGAATGGTCAGACGTCCCGGAAAAAGGATCGGCATGGCCAAATTCCGCGTAGCGCTTGTATTTATAGACACGTCCTTCGACTTCATAAGACTCAGTTGCGTCTGTTTCGCGCGCGTAGTGCGTATCGAGCATGACACCAAACCGAACAAATCGCCGCAAATCGAGTAGATGTCGTACTGGGTCCTTCAGATGATAGAGCACGCCGACGTGATGCAACACATCGCAAGCCAAATCATCATATGGCAGCGTCTGCATTTCCAGGTCGCATTTAAATATTCTGGGAGAGTAACCAAAGAGGGCGCAGCGAACAATAGTCTTTACCACGTTCTCAACGCGCGCATCGACAGCTGTAACCTTGCCTGCGAACATCGCCAGACCGACCGTGTGCACGCCTTCAAAACAACCTACTTCGAGCACATGCTTGTCGCTCAAATCGAACCGCTCATGCAGCAATTTGATTCTCGGATCGGGCACGGCCTGCGGCTCGCAACGCTTTCCGGCCCAAGCCGCATTGCCGAAACGGCGACCGCGACTATCTGCGACAAAACACTTCCAATCAAGCAGATTGTTGAGTTTGTTTAATTCCTCATTGGTAAGTGAGTCAACGAATCTAATCTGATTGAGGGACTCGGTATAGCCAGCAAAAGCGACTGTTGGGCTCGCCCCTGGTGACTGGCCATTTCCACCTAAAGTCCTGATGCGGCGGGACATCTGCGCCCGCAGTGTCGTGACTAAAGTGGTAAGCCTCATGTGACGGAAGGTTGGTACTCAGGTTATAATTCAGAATTACTTATACCATTACTACCGGTGAGTGAAAAAGCGTACACACTCTAAGTTCGTTCTGGTTTCAGCCTTGCTCAAGTCAGCCATCTTGCTACAAAGGATCAAGTAGATTCCGCGTGTAGTTGAGGAATTTCGTGAAGTTTTCCGTTGCGCTGTGCACTTACAACGGCAGCCAATTTCTGGCTGAGCAGTTGGCGAGTTTAGTGGGGCAGACACGCCCTCCGGACGAATTGATCATTTGTGATGATTGCTCCAGCGACAACACGCTCGACATTCTTCGGGCCTTCGCGGCCACGGCGCCGTTCAAGGTTCATTTGAAGACAAATGAGCAAAATCTGGGTTCCACAAAAAACTTTGAGCAAGCAATTAATCTGTGTAGTGGAGATTTGATAGCTCTATGTGATCAAGACGACGTTTGGCTTAGTCAAAAATTGGCGCGAACTGAATCACTGTTTGTCTCGCAACCGGAGGTGGGCGCAGTCTTCACTGACGCAGAGATGGTGGATGAAAATTTGCGCCCGTTAGGTCAATCCCTCTGGGCTGCAATTGGTTTCGACGAAAAGAAACAACAAAAAGCGAAGGCTGGTCAAGCCCTAAGGTTACTTATCGACGGTAACTTTGCAACCGGCGCCACCGTCGCTTTTAGAGAAGAGTATCGCGACTTGGTGTTGCCGATTCCTCAGATCGAAGAATGTATTCATGATGCTTGGATCGTTTTGCTGATTTCTGCGGTCGCTCGACTGGGGTTTATCGATGAGCCAACTATGCTTTATCGTCGGCATCCGCGCCAGCAAGTTGGCATCGATCCTGAGGATTATGAGCCCGCCAGTTTGAAGAGGGATGGAACAAGGATTCCCGATCAGCTTTTGCTCGCGATCGCGCGTCAGACTTCATTCGCCATGGAGATTGATAAGTGTCGGGAATTGCGCGATAGACTAATGCAATGCGGCAATCGATATGACTGCACTGCAGCACTGGCGCAAGTAGAAAGCAAACTCAATCATTTTGAGACGCGAAATAATATGCCGCGTGAAAAGCTTCGACGATTGCCGCAAGTGCTCAGAGAGTTGTTAAGCTTGCGTTATCACTCATACTCTCGTGGATTCAAGAGTGCGGCGAAGGATCTGTTTGTTTGAATCGGACCTCGCAGGGACGTCCGCGGACCGAAGGTCCGGCGCAATTTTGACGGAGAATTACAAGTGACGAAGAGAGCTTTGATAACAGGTATAAGCGGCCAGGATGGGAGTTACCTGACGGAGTACTTACTCGATCTCGGCTATGAAGTTCACGGCCTGGTCAGAAGAGTGGCGCTGGAAGACCCGGAAAGACGCTTTAGTCGAATTAATCATCTTTTGGGTCGCATACAACTGCACGCGGCCAGTCTGGAAAGTTATCCCTCAATCTTTCAGGTAATTAGTCGCTTCGCCTTTGATGAATGCTACCATCTTGCTGCACAGAGTTTCGTTGCCGAAAGTTTTATCGACGGGTTTTCGACCTTGAATGCGAACATCAATGGAACCCATTACATGCTGGCTGCAATACGTGAGCTGCGGCCCCAATGCCGTTTTTACTTTGCCGGCTCCTCGGAAATGTTTGGCAACGCCAACGAGATACCGCAACGCGAGACGACGGCATTCAATCCGCGCTCGCCCTACGGCATAAGC
>DATLBQ010000235.1:0-14550 GCA_035526805.1 Pyrinomonadaceae bacterium | reverse complement strand
ATTGAAGTAGAGCGAACCATCGCGATAGCGATTGCTTCGCGTAAAGTCCGGTGGGCCCACGGGCAGTTGCAGAGTTCCGCCCGGGTATTGGCCCTGAGGATAAACCGCCGCCTGGAAGCTTAGAAGTTGTCCCAGTACCAGATTGTTGAGCCCGCCGGATACGCTTGATCCAAGTTGTTCGACCGCATTCTGGTAGGCGCCGAACATTCGATTGTCTTGCGTGTAGACGGCGTTTCCCCCGAAGCGGAATTGGTGCTTACCCTTCGTGTAGCTCACGTCCTGATAGAACTGTCCCAGGTTCTGTGGCCCACCGAAGGGGATAGCATTTCCTGGAGTGAACTGCGAATAGCCGGGCAGCGAGAGTAGATATCCACCAAGCTTTTGGCTGGCTACGCCAGTCAAATATAGAGTTGGACCAACTTCCTGTTCCCCTAATGGCTGCAACTGGTTCAAGCGATTGAACACGAGTTTGGATTGCGATACAAAGCGCGGCGTGAACGTATGCGTTAGTGAGACAAGATAGTTCTGGTTAAAGTCGGTTTCGCCCGTATTGAATCCCTCATAGGGACTATAGTTGACCGTGCCTGAGAAGTAGTTGTTTTTCTCGATAGCAAGGCGGCCGTAGATTTGTGTCTTGTCGGACAGATTGAAGTCGATCCGATTTACCGTCTGGTAAGTATTTTGCGGTGAACCGGCTCCGACGTCCGCCGGGACCGTAAATCGTACCTGTCCGAACGCCGGCAATGTTGAAGGTAGATTACTGAAAGCGTTGGTGGCGGAGAAATTTGAAGCACCTACCAACGAGACAATATCGCCTACCGTGTAGACGGTACCATTGATTGGCGTAGCTAGCTGGTAGTTACCAAAGAACGTTCGCGTAGCCGATGCGGACGTGTTGATTAACTCCGATGTTGGTACCAGGTTGATAACGTTCTGAACGCTGCGAACGCGCGTCCACTCGGTGCTGCTGAAAAAGAAGAGCTTGTTCTTAATTACCGGTCCGCCAAAAGAGTACCCAAACTGATTCCGCGTAAAACGGTCTTTCGGTAGGCCATTAGCATTGTTGTCGAAGCTGTTTGATGCCAATGCCGAGATACGATTGAACTCAAACAGGCTTCCGTGAAATTGGTTGCTTCCGCTTCTCGTTACAAGGTTTACTATTCCACCGCTGGCCCGTCCATATTCAGCAGAGAAATTGCTGGTGATAACACGATATTCCTGGACGGATTCAAGCGGTACCCCTTGACCTACAGTTGCAGTGAAGGTGTTAACGTTCTCGCCGCCATCGAGCAGAATGTCCGTGCTGGCTGCTCGCTGCCCATTGATGGAAACCCCCACACCTCTACTGGTTGACCCCCCAGCATCAGTGGACACATTGCCCGACAAGCTTACAAAATCGTAGGGATTTCGCGTCAGACTCGGTAGATCGCGAAGTTGAGTGGCCGTAACAAGGTTGGAGAGTTGCTGATCCTGGATATTGATCTCCGCCCCGCCGCCCGAAACAACTGTAACGTTCTCGGTTCTAATTTCAGATAGTGATAGTTGGACATCGGCGGAGCTCTTGCCGCCAACAGTCACTTCGACCCGTTGCGTGCTTAGAGCAAACCCCCCTCCGCTAACCGTCACATCGTAAGTTCCTGGTTGCAAGTTGGTGACCGTATACACGCCTTCAGCGTTCGTCATAGTCGTGCGTTCAACTGCAGTTCGCGTAGACTTCACGGTCACTGATGCGTTGGCGAGTACGCCGTTCTGCGGGTCTGTGACTTTACCTGAGATCTGACCGGTCTCAGTTTGAGCGTTTACCGCGGCGCAGATCATTGTGATCAAGATGACCGTAGCGAAAACTGCCGCGGCGAACCTGCACCACTGAAAGTAGCGGCTCGCGAAATCAGCTTCTCCCAGGCTTAATGTGCGTTTGCTATTTCCCCTATCGTCTAACACAAACATTTCAGTACCTCCGTTACTTCGAAATCGATTGGCGGCTGATCCGATGGTTTGGATGCAGCCTTTCGAGCTTCAATGCGGGGCGTCAGACACTGTGCTCCAGCTAACGATTGCTAATGCAAGTCGTTCGCCATGGTCCAATCGTTAACGGCAGTTCGCACCAAAACAGACAGGTGTCGACTACAAGGAAAAAAGTTTTGACAAGCAAGTGGACCATGCTGCAGAGAGTGTTCGTCTTCATTCTCTTTCCAGCGTTCTGAATATCTTTCCGAGAATCGAAAGTTTCTGTCTGCCTGTTCTGGAAAAGTAGAATGTGTTGCCGCTGTGAAGACACGACCGAGTTCGTGCAAAGTGTCCGAACCTGTGAACAGGGACAAGAACGTTTCGCTGACGCTCAAGTGGTCTCGGAAGTGTTCGCCTTTCGGTGTCGCTGATTAATAGAGCTGGACCATCGTTCGAAGGTGAAACCAGGTTTTGGTAATGCCTCCGGTTTCGGCCCGAAAGGGACGAGAGGTTATTTAGAGGCGGTTTTAGACGATGAGCAAAGTGCAGTTGACTATGTTCGGTGATTAGCTCCTGAAGAACTAGGAAAACAAGAACTAGGAAACCGCCTCTACTCCGTAGCGCTTGACTTTACTATTCAAGGTGGTTGCTTTGATTCCCAGTAGTTGTGCTGCCTTCCTTTGATTGCCTCCAGCTTGATTTAGAGCGCGCTTGATCATCAATATCTCAAAACGAGACACGTTGTCGTAAAAGTCGGTGCCCAACGTAAACTCCGACAATAGCGATTGTTCAGCAGCATCAATCACCAGAGTCAAAGCCAGAGTGAGTTCCTTCAGCCTCTGCACGCTCCGTTTAAAATCACTACTGGTGGATGCTTCATACGACCTCTGCTCTTCGCTCGCAACTAATAGTTGAATGTTTGTTCTTAGGCCCCTTGCATTTTGCATTCATTTCTCCCCTTCGGTGCCTCAGTAAGCGCTTTCGAACTAGCCATGGTTCACCATCGAGATCGTTCAGAGAAGCACCTGAAAAATGCTTAGTCCGCTGAGCCGCGAATAAAAGGAGTGCGCGGATAGCGAAAGCTGCCCACTTAGACGACATAATCAGCTACAGGCAAGCAAAGTTTTCGCCAAGGGACTGCAAAGTATTCTGAAGACGCTTTTGTTTCATTAGCCACCGGCTCGCTGAGCGGTTAATACCGAGCCTGCTGTTCAAACTAGTTAGCAGAAATACGCAATTCGCGTTTGATTAGGAGTTCATGATCCCACTATGGCTCGGTGGCCCGGCCACTAGTAAGTGAGTTCCGGGATTCTGTGAGGACTATGCGCCAGCATCTTCGGTTTGATCAGACGTCGCGGGTATCCTGACCTCTACTAAGAGGCCGCCGCCTGGAGCGTTAACGGCGTTAATTGTTCCCTCATGTGCTGCAACAGCACGTGCTGCAATAGCCAATCCGAGTCCCGTGCCCCCGGTTTTTCGATCGCGGGCATCTCCAACCCGATAGAAGGGCCGGAAGATTGCTGTTATCTTCTCTTCCGGCACACCCGGGCCGTGATCCTGAACTTTGATAACTGCGTAGCGTTGTCGGGCGACGGACTCACAGCCGATTGAGATTTCGACTGCCGTTCCTTGGGCGGTGTAACGGACTGCATTACGCACAACATTTTCTACGGCGCTTCTAAGTAGTTGTGGAACTCCGGTTACCAAGCAAGGCTCACCCTTCAACAAAATCACGGAACAGTCGCGACTGCGAGCTTCGAAATCGGCGTCTTCTGCTACCTCTCGCACGAGTTTGACCAAGTCAATCTTCAGATTCTCGAATCTATCGGTTCCACTTTCAAGCTGCGAAAGCGTTAGCACCTGAGCGATCATTTCGTTTATCCGATTAGCCTCAAGCGCGATCCGATCCAACGCAGTGCTTACTTCCGGGCCCCCACGTTTACGCGCGAGACCCACCGCCACACCATGACGAGCAAGTGGAGATCGCAACTCATGTGAGATGTCCGTAAGAAGTCGGCGTTGAGCTTCCACCAAAGATTCAATATGACCTGCCATGAGGTTGAAGTCGCGCCCCAGGTAACCGATTTCATCTTTTCGCTTGAGTATCTTGGCGTCGACCCTGGCGGTAAGGTCCCCATTTGATAGGCTGCGCGTAGCTGCGCGCAGTTGCACTATAGGTTTGGCCAGGTAACCGGCAAGCCAATAGCAAAATAAGGCGCCGATCAGCAGCAGCGGTATGAAGAATCGCGCCAGTAATCCGACACCAAAGTATAGAGACTCACGATCCCCAAGCCTGGGGGGTCGAGGAAAATCGGGCGGCGGAAACTCGCCGGCGACTACGTATCGCGTGCCACTTGGCGCGACGACTGACTGTGCGCCGACCGGTGATTGCCAGGAAGAGAAATCGAATAAGAAGCCGGTGCTCGTTGCGGCGCGTTCAGCCAACTGTTGCGCTGCCAACGGTGGAACCCGACCCGTGACCTCTTGTCCCTGCGCGTTTAGCACAAAGGCCTTAACACGGGAAGCTTTTTCCACTCGCTGAAGGTATGACTTAAGAGCTTCAACATCCCCTTTTTCAAGCGTGTCGACGGCTGTCTGCGCCAAAATTCCGAACGAAGGGGCGAACGGACCGGCCCTTTGAACCTGGGAGCGGCGTTGAATGACAACACCAGTAACAAACGAGGCCACGTTAGCCACAACCATGGCCACGCCAAACCATAAGAAGATCTTAATGAACAGACGGCGCATGGTCGCTATTGGCTTCTGGTTACTTCGGGAGACGCATAAATGTAGCCAATGCTGCGCAAGGTTTTGATTCTGTCGACTCCGTCAACCTCACGGCCGAGTTTCTTGCGCAAATTGCTGACGTGAGTATCTATACTTCGGTCAAAGGGGGAGAGCTTGCGACCAAGCACTCTCTTCACCAGGTCTTCGCGGGTTAGCACTTGGCCCGGTGTGCTCAACAGGAGTGCGAGCAGAGAATACTCCACCACGGTCAGTTCCACGATTTCCCCAGCTCGTCTGACGGTTCGGGTTCGGTTATCCATTTCGACATCACCAACGGCCAATACGGACCAACTTTGAGTATCAAATTGAGCTTCGTGAGTGCGACGCAAAACCGCATTTATCCGAGCTACCAGCTCAAGCGGATCGAAGGGCTTAGATAGATAATCATCCGCTCCCATTTGCAGGCCCACGATGCGATTGACGTGATCGCCTCGAGCAGTCAACATGACGATTGGCAGTCGGGAGCTGGCTCTAATTTGTCGAAGAACCTCAAACCCATTAATGCCCGGGAGCATGTAGTCGAGCACAGCCAGACCATGTTCCCCAGTGAGCGCTCTAGTTACACCGGCTTCACCATCGTGTACAGCGTCCACGTTATACCCCTCTGTTCCCAGATACTCCGCCACTAACTGGCACAGTTCAATGTCGTCATCGATAACCAAAATCCGGTGCATGTCGATCCTCTCAAGCTGCCGAAAAATAAATCGTCTTACTGACGCTCCTAAATATCTTAGTGCCGAACGCGCGCTTGTAAAGCAGCAAGTTACATCTGACTGCCCGTTTTGAATATCTTTGCAATCGCTTAACAGAGTCTTGGCGCGCCCTCGTTTATTTCAGCTGTAGGTTAACGCGCCTCAATTCGTTCGAAGCGGTTGAGACCGCCTGTGAAGCTGGGTGGCGAGCACGGGTTCGCGCGAAACAGGACGAACTTTGCTGAAACTTTGCACTATGTCGACGATTTCTTCAGGTACCAACGGATCGACCTGTAGTTTAATTGGCGATGTTCATGAGTAACATCAGCTTGAAGCAGCTCATAGCGGCAACCGTGCAACTATCGCAGCGAATTGCCATTCCTTTAGTTATGAACACTACCAATTCATTGACGCTGGAGGAGGCTTTATCGGGATGGCCCCGCTTACGGAAACCGGCGCCTCAACTGTGGCAGCACGATTTGAATTTAGCGCGCAAGATTTCGGCTGGCGACATTGAGGCTTTCGAAGAACTCTATCTTCGCTATCACCGCCGAGTTTATTCCCTCTGCGTGAAAATGACTAACAACGCTGCCGAAGCAGACGATCT
The DNA here is from genome assembly GCA_035526805.1 of Pyrinomonadaceae bacterium. Taxonomy (GTDB): domain Bacteria; phylum Acidobacteriota; class Blastocatellia; order Pyrinomonadales; family Pyrinomonadaceae; genus PSRF01. The sequence continues at coordinate 8,517 of DATLBQ010000235.1, read as the reverse complement.
TACCCAAGAGGTCTTTATCCATCTTTACCACAAGGTTGGCAGTTTTCGCGGCGACTCCGCGTTCACCACCTGGCTGCACCGTGTTACCGTCAATAAGGTGTTGATGCACTTTAGAACTAACAAGGCCCGGCGGGAGCAAACGACGTTAGATGGCATGTTGCCCGAGCCGGGAAATCAGGACGGTGGAAGCTATGGCCGATCCTTAACGTTGAATCGTCTCACGCTGGAGCGAGCAATTCAGCAATTACCCCCAGGTTATCGCGCTGTATTTGTCCTGCACGACGTCGAGGGATATGACCACGCGGAAACGGCTCGCATTTGTGGTAACTCGATCGGAACCACGAAGTCGCAATTGCACAAGGCGCGAAGAAAGCTAAGAGCACTACTGCAAGGGGAAAACCTACAACCCGATTCGCCACATGAACCAACTCGATGAAGCGCAGTGGGTGCTCCATCTTCGCAAATCACAAAGTTGACTGGGCCATTCTCTCGGTCCTACCGAAATCCATGGATCAAATACTCATCATCGACGACGACGTAGCGCTCTGCGAGCTGGTGACAGAGTATCTCGGGCCCTTGGGTTTTCAGATCGAGTCAGTACATCGTGGCGATGCCGGAGCCGAGCGCGCCCTCACCGGTGAACACTCGCTGGTGGTGCTTGATGTCATGTTACCGGGCCTCAACGGCTTTGAGGTCTTACGACGAATAAGAGCCGAATCAAGAATCCCGGTGTTGATGCTTACGGCGCGTGGCGATGACATCGACCGAATCGTCGGACTCGAAATCGGTGCTGATGATTACTTACCGAAACCTTTCAACCCGCGGGAACTGACCGCTCGGATTCGCGCCATCCTGCGCAGAACACTCTGACGCGCCAGTCGATCGGGCACAGGAAAAGAGACTGCGCGCGGGAGACGTCGAACTCGATAGCGGCACGCGCGCTATTTCTCGGGCCGGAGAAAGTGTCGAACTCACCGCCGTCGAGTTTTACCTGCTGGAGAAGTTGTTAAGCGCGGCGGGCGAGATCATCACCCGCGAGGAACTGTCAAAAAAAGTTTTAGGAAGAAGTTCATCGCCTTTCGATCGCTGCATAGACATGCACATCAACGTGAGTGCTTCATCTTCGCAAACCACAAAGTTGGACTGGGCTACTCCCTCGGTCCTTGGTCTTCCACCAATTTCCTGAAGTTTAACCTCTCGAACGAGAGATCCTTTTGTTCCGTTTCCTAATCCATAGCGGACTTCACTGAAACTTCACCTTCTCTTAACTCGCTCTTCTCAATTCACCCACTCCGCCCGGAGGCGAACGCTCATCTAAATGTGGAGATCCACCATGAGTACAGTGAAGTGACAATAAGTGAAAATTTCACTCGCGCTCTGCACCTACAACGGTGCGCAACATTTGGCCGAACAGCTGGCCAGCATTGCGCAGCAAATACGCCGTCCTGATGAACTAATAGTCTGCGACGATCACTCCACTGACGGGACCGCGGCGATAATCCAGAATTTCGCGAAAAGCGCCGACTTTGAGGTTCGCTTCTATCGAAACCGGCAACAACTTGGTTCCACTCAGAACTTTGCAAAGGCTATCGATTTATGCAACGGCGATGTGATTGCGCTCTGCGATCAGGACGACGTCTGGTCCTCCTTCAAGTTAGCCAGGTTGGAAGAGGTTTTTTCGTCGCGACCGAAGGTAGGTTTAGTTTTCACAAATGCGCTGGTCGTCGACCAGAACTTGTGGCCGTGTGGCAAACATCTTTGGGATTGGACCTTCACATCCAAGGAGCAACGTCTAGTAAACAAAGGAAGAGCCTTTGATGTCCTAACTGTGCGAAATGTAGTAACCGGAGCCACGATGGCTTTCCGGGCAAACTTCAAGCAATTCTTCACACCGATTCCGGAGGATAGCGCCCTGATCCACGATGGGTGGATTGCACTGGTGATTGCAGCGACGGCTGAAGTCTCTGCCTTGTCAGACCCATTAATCGGGTACCGCCAACATGCCGATCAACAACTTGGCGTCGTCAGATCCGAGACACGTAAATCCGGTTTGGGGAGTGTCGATGAAACCGCAGCCGGACGTAAACGCTACTACGCGGCTGAAGTGCGAAAGTTGAATCACCTCCTGCAACGGCTGGAGAAGGCACGCGATTCGAACGAATTCCTACGACTCGATGACAAGATCCATGTCGTACGCGCGTTGTCTGCACACTATCAGGTACGCGGCAGCATGCCGACAGCTTGGTGGCAGCGTTGCCCCTTCATATTGAACGAGGTATTGACACTCCGTTACCACCGATACTCGAAAGGACTGCGGAGCGCCGTCCTCGATTTTGTGCGGACCTGGTAACCCTTTTGCGGAGCTGCAATGAATGACGCCGCGAGCCAGTTGGAAGATCGCGACGGAGGATCGGGTAGCCGTGAACCTTCTTTCGATAATCGTAGGCGAACCCATTCTAAAGAAACACGCGAAGCCATGGTGGGCTTTGGCGAACCTCGCCATTGTCACCCTGATTCTGGCGATACAGCTCTTCATCAAAATCAATCGCTATGCAGTCAACTTGTTTTATATGGACCAGTGGGATACTTACAAACCGCTCTTCCGTGGCGACAACTTGTGGCGGATTTTCCTGGCGCAAGAAGGGCAATTGCGGTTGGGAGTCGGTGGCTGGGTTTGCGCGGCCGTCGCCTCGACTACGGCTTGGAATACCCGAGCGGAGTCTGACCGCAGCTCAGACTTGACGGTGACATTGGCCCAAGAGATGGGACTGACAACCTTCGTGCACGATGGCAATTTGGGATACGGAAGAAACCAGAAGACGTGCTATAGCGAGGCGCTCAAGCGCCGTGCGGACATAATTATCATGTTGCATCCAGATTACCAGTACACCCCGAGCTTATCGTTCCGATGGCTGGAATGATTGCTTATGGAGAGTACGATGCGGTTTTGGCTTCAAGAATCGTAGGAGGTGGTGCCCTAAAAGGAGGTATGCCTCTTTATAAATACCTTGCTAATCGATTTCTTACTGCTTTCCAGAATCTCTTGATTAGCCACAAATTGTCTGAATATCACAGTGGTTATCGCGCTTTCGCCCGTTCCGTTCTTGAATTTCTTCCCTTGAAAGACAATTCCGACGATTACGTCTTCGACAATGAAATGATGGCGCAGGTTGTATATTTCAATTTCCGAGTCGGTGAACTCTCCTGCCCAACGAAATATTTTCCAGAAGCGTCATCCATCAATTTCGCCAGAAGCATACGATATGGAACTGGGGTCTTGATCACATCGGTTAAGTTTCGACTTCAGAAACTAGGCTGGTCTTCGTTCCGAATATTTAATCCGTACGGCCACCGGTTAATGACTGACTATTACACTCAAGTGCTGGAACAGTATGACTCTGCAATTAGAGACTTGAGAAAAGGTCATTTACAAAATGATCGTGGCTAGTGTTTGGTCATAAGTGGTTGACCTACCCTCAACGCCTTGTAAGTACAGCTCGATAACTTCGCCTGGTGAGCCATCGGTGCACTATTAATCCCTGCGTCAACAGCATAATCATCGGTATTGAAAAACATTTTCATTTCCTTCACACACTCTTAACGTTTCGATCTGGATGGCAGGCGTCTAATACCGTGCAGGAATTGTTCTCGCAGGGTCCTAGACGCTGTACGTCATGCTGGAGGTCAAATGCTCTGGCCTAACAAGTTTTGTTTACTTTCCGAGGAGAGGAAAAGATGAAGATTAATTCACTAAAGACCGGCGCACTTGGGGTCGTGAGTTTGCTGCTGCTCGCGCTCTCAATAGCTGTATCAGGACAGGGACCACAAGGCCCTGGTGGGCCACCTCCGGGCGGCGGATTTCCCATGGGACCGGGGCGTGACGGATTGGGACCTATCGCTCGAGATCTAAACCTAAGCGATGAACAAACGGCTCAAATCAAAAAAATTACCGATACGGCACGCGAAAATATGAAGGCTCTTCAAGATCAATTGCGGGTGCTCAGCGAGAACGAGCCAGACTCGTTGACTTCCAGCTATGATGAAGCAGCTGTTCGTGCGAGCGCTGAAGCAAAAGCTAAGATCGAGGTTGAGTTAGCTGTTGCGCGCGCGAAAATGTTATCGGAAATTGGAGCGGTGTTGACCACCGAGCAGAAAGCTAAGATCGTCGCCAAGCGGCAAGAGTTTTCGCAACGACGGCGACCGCTGCAGCAATAAGCTGGTCGCAGTTATTCTGCTCCTCAGTGGTGATAACGGGGTGGGACCAAAGCTCGTGACTTGAGATTTCTCTGGTTTCTCAAGGTAATAGCTTTGGGCTCGCCCTGTCTCACTCGATTGCTCAACCATAGGAGATATCCATGTTTGGAGTTTTCCGTATGAATGTACTCAGCCTGTTAGGAGTGCTCGTACTGGCCATTTCCATTATCGGTGAAGGTGCGATTCGAACGACTCAGGCACAGCGGGCCGTACGACCCAAATTGCCAAACCTTTCAGGAACCTGGCGACTTAACGAAGCCCTGAGCGCCAATTGGTCGAATACAGTTTCGTCTGATGTCAGTGGTGTGAGAATCACCCAACCGGCCACGCTTCCAGCTGAAACTTCAACAGGTATCAAAGCCGCGACGACAGACGCGCGTGTGGAACAACTGCTTCAGGCGATAACGACCCTTGAGATATTTCAGCGGCGCCGAGAACTCGTTATGAATGCCACTGGAGCCAGATCCTTGGTGCTATCCCGCACATTCATGATGGATGAAAAGAGTGACGGCAATGAGGGAGTGGGGCGCCGGAACCCGCCACGAACCCGGGCGAATTGGGCTGACAAGAGTTTTGTTATTGAAACAACAACGCTACAAGGATCTCGGTTGAAAGAAATTTACGAAGTATCCGGTGATCGGCTTTACCTGTGCGTAACGATTCAGAGCGACCTCGAGACAAGACCTACATTTGTCCTGCGCGTTTACGAAAAAGCAGCGCGCGTCCTTAGCGCGCCCGCATCGTAACCTTCACATCTACTCGACCAGGCCTTAACGAACTCTTTACGTTTCGCTTGGCAGACCTCACATCTAACATTCTCTTCCTTCTTTCAATGGATCCCGTTCGTCAATCCTAAAAGGGCGGAGAGTGCACAGGGACAAGACACAGACTTGAAAACAAAGTCTGGCGCTCTACTCGAACTCCATCGGAGGCCAGTATGAAGTTACATGTGTCCAGGAATAGCTAGGCGGTAATGCTCTTCATTTGCTTGCTAGGTCTTCCTGTCGAAACACTGCGGGCGCAAGCAGCGAAGTCTGTCGAAACAAGGAACTTGAACGCTGGAGCAGAGAGCCCGCCGATTGATGTAGACAAAATCGTCAAGGCATTTACCGCTAAAGAAACGGAGTTTCGGCACGCCCTATCAGAATATGCTTTCAAGCGAGACGCGGTTGTTCAGACCGTCGGATTGGGTGGACAGATCTCAGGCGAATACCATCGGATTTCTCAGTTTGTCTTCAACGATAACAACGAGCGCTTCGAGAAAATAACCTACTTTCCGCTACCCACTCTCACTGAGGTCTCTGTGACGCAGGAAGACCTGGAGGATCTTGGCGGAGTTCAACCCTTTGCTCTAGAAGCGTCGAAAATTGGTCAATACGACTTTAAGTATTTTGGCAAAGAACGACTGGACGAACTGGATACATACGTCTTTGATGTTGCCCCCAAGTTGGTGCCGAAAAAGGTGAGTGAGCGTTTCTTCCAGGGACGCATCTGGGTCGATCAGCAGGATTTGCAAATCGTCAAAGTGCGAGGGAAAGGAGTGCCGGAAGGTAAGCAACGGTTCCCTATATTTGAAACTTATCGGCAGCAGATTGACGGACACTATTGGTTTCCCACCTACACGTTTGCTGACGATGAGTTGATATTTCCGAAAGGTCCTTCCGTGCATCTGCGAATGATGGTGAAGTACACGGATTACAAACGTTTCCAGAGCAAAGTCAAAATTGTTGAGGTAGGAGACTCAGAGGAACTCCAATCACAGCCGACGCCAACGCCGACACCAAAGAAACCCGAATGATAGCTGCAGGAATTGAAGGCCTTGACAGAAATAGCACATTCCGACTTGTACGAATCCGCTGCCCCGATGAGGGAGATTCGCGGCAGTGGCGACCGGAGGGCTCTTTTGCAAGGAATAGGGCTCTCCGAAAATATTCCAGTAGAGATACCAAAGATTGGATCGCTGACGTCATGAAAAAAGAAACTATTCTGCTGGTCGATGATGATGAGTCGGTGTTAAGCATGCTGGCCAAGTCCCTTGAGGAAAGCTACCACGTGGTTGTCGCCACCAATGGCACGGCTGCGGTCTATGCGTACGATCAACATGGAGAAGCCATCGTGGCCTTGGTCACCGACGTGGAGATGCCGCGTCTTGATGGGACGGCTCTTGCAGAATGGGTTCGACATATCAATCCCACGCTGCCCATCATCCTTATGAGTGGCAGCGTTACTGGAGAGAGAATTTCACAGCTCCTGCAACGACCAGGAATTGCTTTTCTGGCGAAGCCATTTATGCCCAGAAAGATCGAAGAACTGCTCAACAGTCTCGGAGTTGCTTCTGCAAGTGCTCTAACTCTGAGATAGTTCGATAAACTCCAGTAATGCTTTCGATACAACCTTCCTACCTAGAGATGTTGATCGGTATTTAGAATGTAGGTGGTAACAGGTTAGACACCGCTCGGCATCCGATCATGAGCAGCCAAGCGCTTCAACACATCTCTTCCTGATGAGATTGGTCTGACTAGTGCGAGTGTTAGGCTCGCGTGGCTTATCTTTTGCCCTCTCCTGCATAGCATGCAGAATTATCCCGAAAAGATTAGTTGGCAATCTGTCCAACAGCATTACTGCATTAGCGAAATCGGTTGCTGAAAAACCTCCGGCCCTCGGCGCAACTCCTCCCTTGCTGCCGGCGATCCGTTCATTCAGCCTAAGCAATTCCAGTACTGCGAAATCTAATCCTCCTGCGAAGAGTAAATCCGCCATTCGGGCAAGTCGGCCTTTCACATCGTTTCGACGAGGAGACGTTCTATAACCTGCTCTCTCGAGCAGTGTTTCTAGTGGAACGTTCAGTGTGCCCGCCACCACGGGCATCCACTTCCTTAGCATTTTTGATCCCTGCTCATACCTAACCCACTGGCGTCGTGATACGCCTACTGCTTCAGCTATCTCCGCATGCGTGAGTCCCCTCATCAACCTGCGCTCACGTAACCATAAACCGAAAACCCTCCAGCGTTGGTAGAGGAGGTCGTGATCGAGTTGTATTTGTTTGTGTCTCGGCATGTCGAATCTAAACCCTCACTTCCACTCAAGAAAAACGGCACCCGAAGATCCCTGTCATCACCACTTACAGACAGAACAGAGGTCGGATTCCGAAAAATTAAGGCACATATTGTGTCACTTTTCAGGGCGTTACTTTCAGAGATTCGTGAAACTCCAACCTAACTCGCAATGTTCTACCGAACGTCGCAACCAATCCGTTTTCTTCTATTCCCGCGGCTTGATTAGGTTCCGATCGCCGAGATCAAACCGTCACGCTAGGCGACCAAAAATGGACCACCTGAAATCGGGCGGCGGCCAATTCGAATTCGAAGTATTAGAGCTGAGAGGTGACTCCAAATGCCAGTCAGAAAAATTCCCAAGTACGGCGCCGGCCGAAAAAATCTGGGCAAATTCGCAAGTGTCAAGACCGGTCGTGTGGCCTGGTATGAGTCCCTCCTCGAGCGGGATTATATGTACCTGCTGGATTATGAATGCGACGTTACTTACTGGCATGAACAGCCGCTGCGAATCCGCTTTAGTTACGGAGGCAAGGTCCACCGTTATACGCCTGACTTGGAAGTTCTTCGGGCTTCTCGAAAGCAACTGATTGAGGTAAAGCCCAAACACAAAGTAGATAGCGGAGAGTGGGACGTTCTGTTTCGAGCAGCCTCATCCGTCTGCGAGCAAGAAGGCTATGACTTCCTGGTTCTCACTGACGAAGTAATTAGGATGCAGCCGAGGCTTGAGAACGTAAAATTGCTTTGGAAGTACGCGCGCACTCCGGTGCTCCCACAGCACCAAATCATGTGTAGCCAATTCTTTCAAACCCGAAAGGATGAACCTGTCACACTCGGTGACCTCATTCAGCTCTTCACGAATAAACAATTACCAAAGCAGACGCTCTACTGCCTTCTATTTTGGGGCGCACTAGATTTCGATTTAATGCAGCCACTTGATCAGGATAGTCGAATCCTACTGCCTTCGTCATCAGCTATAACCGCCGTGAAAAGGAGGGCTTCCTATTATGCTCCAGCACAGACTCAGTAGGAACATGCACATCACGCTCCGAAGCCGGGAGTACGTAATTGAAAAGCGCCTACCTGACAGGACCATCCGGATCAAAAATGTTCTCACCGAAGAACGTACCGCCATGCCCGAACAGGAGCTGATTGATGCGCTATTCGAAAAGGGCGCAGAACTGCTCGGTCACAATCGCAATCGGGATGC
>DATLBQ010000234.1:0-8621 GCA_035526805.1 Pyrinomonadaceae bacterium | reverse complement strand
ATGCAGTTGCTGTAATTAGCGATCTCTGGACTCCCACAGAACAAACAAACATAAGATCCAGCGGCTTCTGATGAATTCATAACGATCGTCACCGTTCCAACATATTTTTCTTGCGTTTAGCAACGTTATGCGCGAAAATCTTTCGGCCACAGGGTGAAGTACCACTGAATGCCCGCCTGCTTTCCTTCTCGTTTCATCTGACCGAATTCGGAGTTCAACGTTAATGAGCTTTTTCGACCTGCCGCCCATCATTGAGCGAATGTTGCTCGTCTCCGACAAGATCAGCGATCTGAATTTCTCAGTCGGCCAGCTTCCGCAGGTCGAGATAAATGGAAAGCTGACGCCCGTCCAGCCTTTAGGGATGCAGAAACTCACGCCTTACCAAACTGAAATCATCGCGATGGCTCTCATGCAGGGTAACCCGGACGCGGCCGAGAAACTGGCTCACACCGGAACCAGCGACCTCAGTTATTCCCTTCCTTCACGAGCCCGATTTCGCGTGAACATCTTTCAGCAACGTGGCGTGTACTCGATTGTGATGCGTGTAATTCCCACCGATATTCCGACGCTAAAATCTCTGACACTGCCCAATCAACTCGCGGAAATAGCCGAACTGCGAAACGGCCTGGTGCTGATGACTGGCCCAACCGGTTCGGGCAAGAGTTCTACTCAAGCAGCAGTCATCGATATCATCAATGAGAAGAAGCATTACCACGTAGTGACGATCGAAGATCCAATTGAATACCTCCACAACCATAAAAACTCTACCATCAATCAACGCGAAGTTGGTCAAGACATCAAAGACTTCCCCTCCGCATTGCGCGCAGCGTTACGGCAAGCCCCAAAGGTAATACTCATTGGGGAAATGAGAGACTTTGAAACCACTGAAATTGCCCTGGAAGCAGCTGAGACCGGCCACCTGGTCCTGTCTACCTTACACACGATCGACGCTTCAAAAACAGTTGATCGGATAATCGGTCTTTATCCAAAAAATGAAGAGCCTGTTATACGAACTCGTTTGGCGCAGACATTTCGTTACATTGTTTCTCAGCGTCTCATTCCGCGCGCCGACCGCCGCGGTCGAATTGCCGCCGTTGAAATACTCAGGTCAAGTCCCCGCACGCGTGAGTACATCGAAGCTGGCGAGGCTGACGGAAAGTCTTTGCTTGACGCGATGAAAGACGGCAAGCTCGATGGCATGCAGGACTTTGACACTGTGATTCGAGACTTTATCGAGCGGGGCATTGTGTCACTCGAGGACGGATTAGCCTTTGCTACTAATCAAAACAATCTGCTACTGGAATTGAAGGGTGTGACTGGCGGGGACGATTACCTGCAACGTGAGGGAAACGGCGCACCGCTGCCAGGCAGCCCGGATGCCGGTTCCATGCTGAGTATGATCGAGTAAGTCCACATTTTAAACCACGCCGTTTGTGAACTAGCCATGATTATTGTTTGCCAAAAATGCGATACGCGATTGCAGATTGACGAAGCAAAAGTTCCCGCGCGGCCTTTCGTCGTTCGTTGTCCCAAATGTAATAGCAGCATCGATTCAGGGCTGCCGAACACTGGGGAACAAAGCGCCAGTACTTTGGTCGAAAGCCCTGCCGCTGAAAACATTCGTTTCGAGCAGCCAAATCCAGCGCCGCTATTTCAAGTGGACCAGAAGGCCGACGTTATCAGTTCGGAGAGTCCGATAGAAAAATTAACTGAGTTACTGTCAGGCTTGGTTAGTCAACCAGCGGCTGCCGGACGAAATTTGCCGTATGGTCGTCCCGCTTGGGATCCCCGCAAGGCATTAATCTGTGTTCCTGAAGAGCACCGAGAAAACATCGCCCGCAGCCTATCAGAAAGCGGCTATAAAGTTTTTGTGGCGACGGACACGAGGCAAGCGGTCGATCGAATGCGGGAAAACCTGTTGGATCTGGTCTTGTTGGATCCGAGATTTGATCCCGTCGAACAGGGGCCGGTATTTGTGACGCGCGAAGTTAACATCCTGCGGCCGACGCAACGTCGCCGTTTGTTCTTCGTGTTGTTGTCGCCCTCCTTACGAACGATGGACAATCACACAGCCTTTCTCAATAATGTAAATGCGATAATCAATGTCAATGAGATAGCCGATTTACCGAAGGTCATCGAACACCGCCTGCACGCGTACAACGAACTATACAAGGAATTCAACCAGGTTTTGGGCGTTCCTGCATTATGATTTAATTGAGTCGGCCGCGCGACAACGCGACGGCGCACCTCGCTTTTACCGAGTGAATACTTCTGGGCCACGTCATCGTGGCCCTTCTTTTTTCCGCCGGTAAACCGCTTACCGTTCAACCCGGGGCTCTACCTCAAGAATTTCTCAAGGCCGCGGAGCAATGATGTGACGAGCGTGGGTGAAGTATTTGTTTGCCCATGCAAACAGGGACATGCAAGAATTCGCCTGGGCAAAAATATTTGTTTTCAAAAAGTCTAGTCGAAAAGGACACTCTTATGCGCATTGAGTTGATTGTAAGTTTGCTGTGCGGGACTTTAGGAATTATCGGCTGTAGCCAGACTACGACACAGGCTCCGGCCAACCCTCCGCAGGCCGTGGGAACGTCTTCTTCGGCACCTTCTGCGTCACCGGTCGCCAGTAACCCGGCCCCCGCGCAGGCGATCGGAGTGAAACCGAAGATCGATGCTTGCGCACTATTGACCAGCAAAGAGCTTGAGGCGGTTCAAGGAGAAGCATTAAAAGAAACGAAATTAAGCGGGCAGTCGACCGGGGGATTCAACATATCTCAATGTTTTTTCACGTTGCCGACTTTTACTAACTCTGTGAGCTTGCTGGTGGCCCAAAAGGGAGAAGGCAGCGCCGCAAAGGATCCTCGAGAATTTTTCCGCGAAAGGTTCCACGAAAAGCGAGCTGGTGAAAAGGAACGCGAGCGCGAACGGGACAAAAAGAAAGGCGCAGAGGAAGAGGAAGAAGAAGGAGCTCCGCCGCAAAAGGTGAGCGGCATCGGCGATGAAGCTTTTTGGACGGGCAGTCGTGTTGGCGGTGCCATGTATGTTCTGAAGGGTAATTCCTATGTCCGCATAAGTATCGGTGGCCCAGCGGACCAAGCGACAAAGATAAGAAAAACAAAAGCTCTGGCTGCAAAAGTGATAGGGCGGCTGTAACCGTACGAACCTCACGAATGGCGATCATTGCGAACTTCTCCGATAGGAAACCTCATACCCCCTATTACCTGTCTGGCTAATTTGTTAAGCTTAACCCGCCCTAATCATATTCCCGCCGCCTGGAGCTTTTGACTTCATGACTCCAACTGATTCAGCAAGAAATCTCCAACGAGCTGCAGCCACTATCGCTGTCCATGGTGGTGAAAGAACTGACGAGCAACAATTCGGCGCCGTAGTTTCTCCCGTCTTCCATTCCGCAACTTTTGCTTTTCAAAACTTCGATGAAATGAGGCGATACGCACGCGGGAAATTAGCTGACGCCTATTTCTATTCGCGTTATGCAAATCCCACCATCACCGAAGCCGAAAGAAAAATCGCTGAACTCGAGGGTGCGGAAGCATGCGTGGTTACGTCATCCGGATCAGCCGCGACCTTCTGTACAATTGCGGCGCTTTGCGCGGCGGGAGACGAAGTGGTTGCCAGTGATTCGGTGTATGGCGGCACGGTGAAGGTACTGGGGAAAGTTTTCTATCGCTTCGGGATTCGTTCGCGATTTATCCCCGTCAATGAAATTGCTCGCCTGCCGGAAATCGCTGGAGACAAATCAAAAGTTTTCTGGTTCGAATCGCCCGCTAACCCGCTAAACCGAATCATCGATCTGAATCAGGCAGCCGAAGTGTCACGAAAAGCGGGACTATTTTCTGTCATAGACAACACCTTCGCCTCACCCATTTTGCAACAGCCCCTCGCTCATGGAATTGACGCGGTGATGCACAGTGCGACGAAGTATCTCGGCGGACATTCCGATCTTACGGCGGGCGCAATTGCGGGTCGCAAAGAATTCATCGACCGGGTGCGGCAAATCTCGGTGATGACCGGCACGACGCTGGATCCCGCGGCCGCTTATCTGTTGTCGAGAGGCATGAAGACTTTGGAGGTCCGTGTGCGCAGGTCTTGCGAAAACGCGCTATTGCTGGCGGAGGCGCTTCGAGCGCATCCAAAAGTGGCGCACGTTTACTATCCAGGTCTTGCAGATGATCCGGGTCATGTACTGGCCAAGCGCCAAATGAAGGGTTTCGGTGGCATTGTCGCGGTTGATCTCACAGGTGACGAACCGGAAGTCGAAAAGCTGTTCAATTCTCTACGACTAGTGCGCACCGCTCCCTCTTTGGGTGGTGTCGAAACATTAGCGAGTTATCCGCTCTATTCATCACACGCGGGATTTTCTGATGAGCAATTAAAAGCCGCCGGAGTTTCCGCAGCGACGGTTCGTTTTGCAGTCGGTATCGAAGCCGCGGAAGATATAATTGCAGATATCACCGGGGCGCTAACATAACCGCAAACATCGTCTGATCAAACATCCGCTAATCCGCGTTGCCATTATTCAATTTCGATGGAAATCAAACTACTGCTCTCCCTGGATCTGCGTGAACAAGCTGCATTGCAAGCCGCACTTGTTACTCATGGCGCGCCTGATGCACTGGTGACACTGGCATTGACCGGTGCCTGCCGTATTTCAACTGTGGATGAGGGCCGTCAGCTTCGCAAGTGGCTCGCGGAAGCTCGTACCGCCGGTGAGACTGACTTTGCTTCACTGCATGTAATCGAGCGTGCGCTCATAGATTTCGGCGTTTAGGTTTCTGAATTGTTGACCCGATGACCGAACTGAAATTAGGCTACGGCAAAGAATCAGTCGCTTTCTCCTTCGATAACGACCACTATCAGGTCCTCACCGGAAACTCCAGCAACGATACGCCGTTAACTGACGCACAAATCGGCGAAGCGTTGAGCGCTCCATTCCAATCGCCTCCACTTGAAGATTTGTTTTCCGCAGGCGACTCGGTTTTGATCGTCGTTTCTGATGCCACCCGTGCAACGGCAAGCGCGCAAATTCTGAACCTGCTGGTGCGCCGGCTAATCGAAAACGGCGTGTCACCCGCTGATCTCGCGATTATCTTCGCGACCGGAATCCACCGACCGGTCACGCCTGAAGAGAAAATTGAGCTGTTAACTCCGTTTATTTCACAGCGCGTTAAGACAATCGAGCACGACGCTCACGATCATTCCCAGATGATGATGTTGGGCAAAACTGAACGCGGCACGTCAATAGAAGTCAACCGGGCGCTGAAAGATTTTTCTCACGTCGTTATCACCGGCGCGATTGGATTTCATTACTTCGCGGGTTTTACCGGAGGTCGCAAATCCATATGTCCGGGCCTTGCTTCAGCGAGCACGATTGCAGCTACTCACATACTCGCACTCGATTTTGAGCATGGTGGCCGACGCTCTGGCGTGGGCACAGCTCTGCTTGACGGCAACGCGGTACACGAAGAATGCGAACGCGTGGCCGCGTTGATCCAGCCACGGCTTGGCATTAATACGGCGGTTGATGAGCGCGGGCGCGCAATCCGAATTTATGCAGGCGATTGGCGCGCAGCACATCGCGAGGGTTGTCGCGATTATCTTGCCGATCATTCCGTGCAAATCGAGGAGAAGCGCGAACTTGTTATCGTCAGTTGTGGCGGTTCACCTTACGATATCAATCTGATTCAGGCACACAAAGCGCTTGATATGGCGGCCCATGCTTGTATAGAGGGTGGCACCATTATCCTGCTAGCCGAGTGTGGCGAAGGGCTGGGCCAGCCGAATTTTTTAAATTGGTTTGACGAGAAAAACTCGAGCGCTCTTGAGGCGCGCCTTCGCAGCGCCTATGAAGTAAGTGGTCAAACCGCGTGGTCACTGCTAACAAAGAGCGAGCGTTATCAGGTTCATCTTATATCAAAATTGCCGGCGGACGGGGTGCTTCGCATGCGAATGCGCCCGGCAGAATCATTGAGCGACGCGTTGCGTATTACAGGTGGGAATAATCGGGGATACATAATGCCTCACGGCGCGCGGTTTCTGCCTCAACTCAAACGTTAACCCCGATTTTCCTGCGCAAATAGAACAAGGTTTAGGTGCCCGCGATGGGATTTACTTTTTCCTGAGCTGGGTGTATATCTTGCGCGCTAACACACCTCTCGCTAGCAACGTGTTTGCGGCTGTGCGACACCGCTCGATAGCCTTTAGCCAGCCGCCAAAGTTCTCAAACCTATTTTCAAGGAGCAACAAAAATGCCTTTACCTCTCACCGAAGATGATTACAAACAAGCTGCAGAAAAATTAGGTTGCGATGTGCCAGCTGTGAAGGCCGTCGCCGAGGTTGAATCCGGTAAGTACGGAGCGTTTCTGGCGTCCGGCGATCCGGTAATTCTCTTTGAACGACACAAGTTCCACAAATTCACTGGCGGTAAATATGATCAAAGCAATCCGGGAATTTCCAATAAGTCCCCCGGCGGTTATGGGCCAGTTTCTCAACAACACGCTCGGTTTCAGGAAGCGTGCGCGCTTAATAGCGATGCAGCAATGCAATCGTGCTCGTGGGGGCGTTTCCAGGTAATGGGATTTAACTGGCAGTCGTTGGGTTATCCCAGCCTACAAGATTTTGTCGACGGCATGTACGTGAGCGAAGGCAACCACCTTGATTCGTTTGTCCGATTTGTGAAGACGAACGGCTTGGCGAAGCATCTCAAAAATCGCAACTGGGCTGCCTTCGCGAAGGCGTATAATGGTGAGGATTACAAGATCAACAAATATGATGAAAAGCTGGCAGCTGCTTACAAGAAATATGGAGGTAAGCCCTGAGGCGCCCGCAACCTTTGTAGCAAAGCTACTTCGTATGCAAAGCTGTTCAGAGGGCGCGCGGTTTTTGCGCGCAGGATGAGGTGTGAATTTGATTTCGCGTATGAACAAGGAGAAGCCTCGTTATGAGAGTGATTCTGATTACCATACTGTTGCTGGTCACCTGTTTTAGTATCGTCGCACAAGAACCAGCGTCAACTTTGGCCGAGAAACGCGTGTCCCTCAGCGAGCAAGCGATTGCCCTCGATGGGGCCGGCGCATCCGCACTGGAAGCAACCTTAAAAACGAAGGCTCTCAATGGGGCGGAGGATTCGCCTGTAACGAACATCCGTATGGTGGTGAGGAATTCCGGCGCTGTTCCCTACGCTTTCGTGTCGGGGCTGGTTACTTTTTATGATGGCTCTGGCGTGCGTTGCGGCGAAGGCCTATTTAAAGCGGACGTCTTAAGTGTGGATGAGGCTTTTGAAACTGACACTCCAGGAATTCGGATCCGCTGTTCACCATCAACCTGGCGCATCGTGGCGAACAATCTGCTCCCGCGGGTGGCAGTAAGTGGACCAGCTTCTACAAGCACCAGTCTCGGCCGCACCGGTTTGAATTTGATTATCAACCTCGATGGAGAGGAGCACCCCATTCAACTCGATAAACCGATGGTCGTGAAGCTAGGGGATGCTGAGCGCACAATCATTTTGCGAGAGGCTCCTTAGTCGCGAGTCGTTTGCACCCTTGACCACGACTGTTCTGAGTTTTACGATCAGCTTAACTAACGAGAAAGCGGGGAAAGTCTAATGGCAGACAAGAAGGAAAATAAATGCGCGCATCCCGCCTGCGATTGCCCGCCTGAGAAGGACAGCAAATACTGTGGCGAGTATTGTGAAGAGGCCGAGAAGTCGCACGTGATGGAAATTGGTTGCAATTGCCAGCATGACGGATGTTAAACCGTTCGCACAGTGAGAATACCCCGACCATACGCCTGACTACATGGTGCTCTTCTCGTCCCGTAGTTGCTATTTGCAATGAATTTGCAAGGTAGCCCTCCTCGAGAAGGCACGAATTTTAACCTTGTGCTGACTCAGTCGGCGAGCGCCGGCACTTCGCCGGATCAGTAAACGAAATTTAAGATGAGACATGACGGCGGCGCGAATCATCGTGTCGCCGTTCTTGTGTTCTTGTACTGACAGCTTGAGTCGTAGCGAGCCGCGGGTTTCGTTGCACGAGCAGGCGCGTTACAGTATTGCGATGCTGGCAACGCTGATTGAGCTTCAACGACTGAAACGGCTGGAGCGAACGGGTTGGACACTTCGAGGTTTGCCTAACGCTACCGAATCGGTGGCTTCGCATTCGTTTGGTGTTTGCGTCACCGCAATGCTGCTCGCCGATGAAGTTAAGGCCCGGGGTCTTGAAGTTAACTGCGAACGTTTGTTGCGAATGGCCCTGCTTCACGATTGGGCGGAGACGCGCGTGGGAGACATGCCGCGAACGGCCACGAACTATTTTGGCGCCGAAGCCCGAAAGAGCGCCGAGAAGCTCGCTTTCGCAGACTTGGTGGATGGCGCAGGCTCCGCTGCGGCGGAATACAAAGAAGTGTTTGCTGAGTACGAAGAACGACGCAGCCTTGAGGCGCGACTTGTTAAGGCCGCAGACGTCATCGATTTGTTGGTTCAGGCGTACGCGCTCGAGCGATCAGGAGCGAGAGGGCTCGATGAGTTCTGGGAAGTAGCAGACAAAGCGGATTTTCACCTTCCCCAAATCGCCGAGCAGGCGGTGAACGAAGTTTTGCAATTATTG
>DATLBQ010000233.1:0-12946 GCA_035526805.1 Pyrinomonadaceae bacterium | reverse complement strand
AACTTCTTTAAGCAGCCTAATATCTGGTATTTGGACATGCGCATCTCGCGCCGGTTCAGCATTACCGAAAGCACGAAACTGGAGTTGTTGGCAGAAGGCTTTAACCTGTTCAACCGAACACAGGTGACTGGGGTCGGCACTACCATTTATAACTACTCCACTACAGGCTGCCCGACCGGAGCTGCCCAATGTTTGTTGTTTAATCTGCCGCCGCTTTCACCGAATGGCAATTACGGTCGCACGACTGGCGCAGACAGCACCCTTTTCCGCGAGCGGCAGGTGCAGTTGGCTGCTCGCTTTCAGTTCTCACAAAACGTGAGGAAACAACCGAATTCGGGCGTGTTCCGGATCAGGAACACGCCCGACTTTTTTCCGGGACGAACAATTTTCTGGCAGCCGCCTCCTCGAATTTGCTACTATCCAACTCTGCCGCCCTTGAGCGGCATTCCCCATCGGCTTCTCTCCGGAGTTTCCCCGCCCAACCAGTCAATGCCAATACAACGTTCAAATAGTCTGCTTGAAGATTCGCGCGACGCCCCTGCACTGGTTAGCGATGAAACCACCGGGCGCCTGGTCACGGCGGCTTTCGAATTCTTACCCGACGCAGTCTACGTGTTTGACGCCGATCGCAGGCTACTGGAAATCAATACGGCGGCGGCCTTGTTACAAGGAAGCGATTCGCCGAAAGGAACCAGCTGCTGCGAGATGTTTTGGCGTGTAGAGGGTGCAGACGGCTGCGTCGTTGACCGAGCACTTGAGACCCATGAAAGAGTAGAAGTTGAGATCCAGACGGGATCCGAAGGACAAAACTCAATCTCTATTATTGTTCAGCCACTCGCTGCCAGTGGCCTGCAACCGGCAGCCGTGGTAATCGCCAGAGATATCTCCGACCTTCGTCGCGCTGAGGCTGAGGCAATTGCGCACAAATCGTTTCTGGCAAGTATCGCAGATCGTACGCCAGACGAAATCTATGCGCTCGACGCCGAAAGCCGAATTACCTGGATGAACGAGCGCGCGCAGTCCTACAAGCCCGTGCTGGCGGGAGCCGCCAGTTTTGTGGATATCGTTTCTTCAGACTGCCGGGAGCTGACGCAAGAAAATTTACAACGCACGTTAGCGGGCGAAGATACCCAGTATGAGGTACGGATCAATCGACCTGACGGCTCGCCTCGCTATGCCGAGGCTCATACGTCGCCACTTTGGAAAGACGGAGAGATCGATGGCGTGCTTGTTTTTCTGCGCGACGTCACCGACCGCAAGCGCGAGCACGAGTTGATGGCCCAATCCGACAAATTACGCGCGGTTGGCGAACTGGCGGCGGGCGTGGCCCACAATCTGAATAACTCCCTTACGGTAATTCAGGGTCGTGCGCAACTGTTGCTGCGCAACGCCACCGATGAAGTGTCGTCGAAGAGTTTGCAGGTAATCACGAACGCCGTGGAAGACGGCACCAAGACCCTGCGCCGGATTCTGGAGTTTGCGCGACGCGACACCGGCAATGAGTTTACGGCGGTTGAATTGAACTACCTTATTAGTTCCAGTCTGGATATTGCACGGCCGAAGTGGCAGAGCAAATCGCGGAAGGGCCAGATTGAGGTCAAGGTTGAAGGCAGCGGCGTGGTTTATGTGATGGGTGAGCAGGCCGAACTCCGTGAGGTCATGCTCAATTTGATCTTCAATGCCGTTGATGCGATGCCCGAAGGTGGCGTCATGGAAGTCGGAACGCGCGCGGAAATTGAAAGCGGTTGTTTTTGGGTCGCGGATACGGGCTGTGGTATGCCACCGGAAACTGCTTCACGAATTTTCGAACCTTTCTTCACGACCAAGGGAAAGCTTGGCAGTGGGCTTGGCCTGTCCGCCTCTCACGGCATCATCACGCGCCACAATGGCGAGATACTGGTTGTCAGCGAGCCAGGCGAAGGCACTCGTTTTGAAGTTCGCTTGCCCATCTGCGACAAGAATGATCGGTTCGTCAAAAATACGCAGCCAGCTGCCGCAGAAGTTTCCGAAGAGACCAAGGTCTAACGCACCGCGCGTTTCGATTCCGATTCTGAGCTGTCTCAAGATCAACCGGGATAGTCTGCGAAGCGTACATTCGTCAATCAGCAGGAATTACCCGCGCTTACTTTGCTATCCGATTTCGTCCGTATCGTCTAGGGTTCGGTCATTGCGACGTGTGGAGTTCAATAGGAACACAGGTTGCTCTTCGCTTTGTGGCTCGGAGGAAAGTATTCTTCAGCGAACATCAAAGGAGGGTTTCATGGGTTTACCAAACAAAGATGAAATTGAAGGAAAATGGGATCAGGCAAAAGGTGCGACCAAGGAAACCGTTGGGCGAGCACTAAACGATCGCGATCTGGAGGCTGAAGGCAGCGTTGATCGCGCGGGCGGTAACGTCCAGGAGGGTTTTGGCACTGCCAAACGCAAAGTTGGCGAGACGATTGAAGATATCGGAGAGTCTATTTCCAAATAGTCTCTGAAATTCCGTGCGACTTAAAAAAATTAGGGCTTGCGACATTCCAATCGTCGCAGGCCCTTTTTGATTTACATAGCTCTGCGGATTACTCCGTTCGCACGTGTTCACCGCCTAATGCTTCAAGCAAGTCCTCAAGTTTGTCGACCTCTTCGTCTGACTTAGCTTCCACGCCCAATAAGATGCCGCCGCTGCGTAACCCTGACTCGTAAACCTTCGCGCGATACTCAGGAATGCCGGCCCCAATTAGCGCGCCGATAACTCCGCCCGTAGCGGCGCCTGCGCCTGCTCCGGCGAGGGCGGCGGCGATCGGACCAGCGATCACGAGATTCAATCCCGGCAGAACAATCGTACTGCCTACGGCTACGATCGCGGCCAACACTGCTCCCACCACTCCTCCTAAAGCGCCACCGACACCGGCCCCGTCAGCGGCATGCGTGCGAGACTGCAGAGCAAATTCCTTGCTCCTGGTCGCGTCAGACATAAGGACGCTGATGTCATCGCGAGTGTAACCACGCTTCATGATTGCATCGACTGCGGCTTCCGCAGCCACGCGATTTTTGAAAAGACCTGTTACTAGATTTGCCTTGGCCATACGATTGAACCTCCTTCAGTTTTCCGCCGCCTACTCATAGTTTGAGACAGAGTTTAAGGGGCAACACGCGTGCCGGTTCCAACTGAGGCACTTTCGCCGCACTTAACACCCGAGACGTTGCGGTCTCTAGCCGGTAAGCAAACACGAATTACTCACTCTGTTTCGGTTCGGTACGCGGACAAATGTGCATTTGAATTGGCATGTTTTTTAAGGGCGACCTGCGATGACTCGTTTATAGGGTGAAAAGCAGGCTGATGCATTTTCGGTTGCGCTGCATGCTATGACTCCTCCAGGGTAGTTTTGTCTGGATGCGAAAGGAATTGTTGTGTACATTCAGGCGCTTGAATGTTCACGCTTGATCCATTCAAACTTTCGTATTGAGAATCCTTCAAATAAGTTCAGCTCAGTCTCTCGGCGGCGGCGAGCGTCACCTTGCTGACCTCGCTAATGGTCTTGTCGCGCGAGGCCATCACCTTTATGTCGCGTTGCGGCGGCGATCGCCGTTGCTGGAAGAGCTGAAAAACGTGTCAAAGGAAAATATATTTACCCTTTCTCTGCGAAACTCACTTGATGCAAAGAGTGCTCAAGACCTCTCACGGCTTGTGAGCAAATACAACATTCAAATCGTGCACGCCCATATGGCCCGCGACTATCCCCTGGCAGCTTATGCTGTGGGACGTCACCCGGAATCCAGATTGATTGTTACCCGTCACGTTCTGTTTCGATTAAACCGAATGCATCGGATTACGCTTTCCAAAGCGGCGCGCGTTATTGCGGTCTCAAAAGCCGTCGCATTACAACTTCGGACCGATCACGTGGCGCCGGCGGAAAAGATTAGCGTAGTCCTCAACGGGATCGATATCGATCGGTTTGCCCGGGCAAAAGCGGAGTTTGATCGCCGGCAATTCCTTGATGCCTGGAAACTACCCACAGACAGCGCGCTGGTAGGCCTGGTTGGAGAGTTGTCGCCTCTGAAGGGACAAGAGGAGTTCGTTCGTGCCGCCGCCCAAGTCCTACAGCAATTTCCGAAAACCTATTTCATCATCGCCGGCGTTGATCACTCGGAAGGCAATAAACATCAGAAGCGGCTGGAACGATTGACTGAGGAGCTGGACTTAACGAGCCATGTCAGATTTATCGGTTGGTTGGAGGATTTGCCCGAACTCTACTCAGTCTTAGACGTTTTTGTTTCCGCATCTCATACCGAGTCGTTCGGCTTGGCAATAGCCGAAGCCATGGCGAGCGGGACGACTGTGGTGGCGACTGAAACAGAGGGCGCCCGCGAGTTGATCAGAGAGGGCGAAACAGGTCTGCTGGTTCCCATCGGAGATGTGGGCGCGTTGGCTTCAAGGATTTTGCGATTGCTGACACACGAAAATGAGCGGATTCGCCTGGGGGTTGCAGCTCAGCAAACCGCCACGGCAGAGTTCAGTCTTAAGCGAATGATTGCTGAGACGGAAAAGATTTATGAGGCTGAAACTCAGAACAGATAGCGCCGCCCTTGAGTTTGGCGGCAGATACTTCTAGCAGGGATTTTCGCCGGCCGTCGCATCGTAGCACGGTATCATTCTAAGTTCTCCCATCGGCGCTCAATATAACCTCCACCACAATTACAAAGAATCTGACATAGTTCGAAGCTCAAGTCTCAGGTTTCCAACACTATTAAAGCGCGTCGATCTTCGCGGCCAGAATGAAATCGCTTTCGGTCAGGCCGTCAATCTTGTGTGTCCAAATAGTAATCTCTGCGCGACCCCAACCATAACAAATGTCGGGATGGTGCCATTGCTCTTCAGCCAGTTGACCTACCCGGTTTACAAAAGCCTGCGTGTCTTTGAAGTCCTCAAATTTATATTCCTTACGCAGGTGATGCTCATTCACAACTTCCCAACCGTCAAGCTGCGACTGAAGCTTAGTAATATCCTCGCCCTGTAGCGGCGGTACGCCACCCCGGCAGGGAACACACTGACGTTCTACTAGTTCATTCATGCTTGTATGCCTTCCCTTAACTCTTCTTCAATATCGCCATCTGTCCTGCGTGATAAAGACTATGCTGTATCACTCCATGCAGTGTTACGTAGACGGAACTCATCCCGTCGATAATGGGCCGGTCAAGTCGCGAATCGTCGAGCCGTGAGACTGCGGAACGCAATTCATCCAGAGCTTGCCTAACTTCTGCCGTCACGTTTTGCCACGCCTCGTCATCTGTGTTCGTGACGGCAGGCCAATCCTCCGACTCTGTCAGTTGCGCGCGATCCCCTTCCAACCTTCTACGACAGGCTCGCAGCCAAGCCGCAATGTGAAGTGCGGTTTCCCAAATGGTATGGGCACCCGTGAATGGACGCGACTGTGCCTGTTGTGCTGTAGTTGCCTCCAGAATTTCAAGCACGGCCGGCCCATGCCAAGCCTCGCCCTCAAATGCTCGAGTTAGTTGATCAATGATTCTGTTCACTTCCGTCATGATTCGTCTTGTTTAACGTCTACGGTCAAATTCCCGCTGCGTAGTGAATCCAGTTCTGCTCGCAGCTACTCGCGTTCCATGTAGAGCTTAGCCAGCGGCGCGGTCAGCGCGAGATTTTCATCCTGCGCCGGATCGAAACCGCGTGCCAACATCTCCTGGTGCAGCTTGTCATTCAAGCGGCGGATTTTTTCCTGCAGCTGCGTACGCGCGGATTCTAAAGAAACATCCTCAGGACTCGACATGTTGAACCATTCTACACTCAGTTTGCTTCAGAACGGTCAGCGAATGGCATTGCAGTCAACTCGCTTTTGCGGCTCTTACCGCGTGGGATGTTGTGATCTCCCGGCTTGCTAAGACTACGCGCAAACGGATAGTCTAAAGAACCAGCCCCACACTAAAACGTTTCGGCAAATATCGCGCAGCCAGGACTTCGCCGACTATCGTCCACGTCTGCGCCGGGAGAGGAATTAGTGGCAGTCATACGTCCTTTTAACGCTTTGCGTCCAGAGGCTGATCGGGCCGGTCAAGTAGCTAGTGTTCCCTATGACGTAGTGAACACCGACGAAGCAAAGGCCCTCGCTGCGACTAACCCCTGGAGTTTTTTGCACGTGTCGCGGCCGGAAATCGATATGCCGGATGGGACGAATCCGTACGGCGATCCTGTCTACCGAAAGGCGCTTGAGAACTTCGAAAAATTGGGCAGAGATTGTCCGCTTGTAACCGAAGAGGTCCCCAGTCTCTATCTATACCGTTTGATCATGGGCGACCACGAACAGATTGGCGTTGTGGCGTGCTGCTCGCTCGATGAGTATGACGGGGATCTTATCCGCAAACACGAGCGTACGCGACGCGACAAGGAGGATGATCGCACGCGCCACATGACCGTGCTTCGTGCGCAAACCGGACCGGTCTTTCTCACCTACAGGGCTACACGCGATATCGACACAATGGTGATGGACACGACGATGGCAAACGCCATTTTCGATTTCACGGCCGAAGACGGAATTCAGCATACGGTCTGGCGTGTACCCGATCCCGTACGATTCGTGCACGCCTTTCGCGAAGTCCCGTTCCTCTATATTGCTGATGGTCATCACCGCGCTGCCAGCGCCGCACGCACGCGCACTGAACTGAGAGAACAAAGCTTTGGACATACCGGCGATGAAGAATACAACTTCTTCCTCGCTGTAATTTTCCCCGATGATCAAGTGCAGATACTCGCTTACAATCGGGCGATACAAGATCTAAACGGGTTATCTACGACAGAGTTTCTGGAACGATTCGGAAGAAGCTTTGAGGTCACGCCGGACGGTAGCGACACGCCGCAGCGTCGCGCACAATGGGCAATGTATCTCGACGGCCGTTGGTACGCATTGAGCCTGCGCGCTGACGCGCCGCGGGCCGAAGGAGTTGTTGAGTCGCTGGACGTTAGCATTCTTCAGGATCGAGTGCTCGATCCGATCCTCGGAATCAAAGATGTGCGCACAGACAAGCGTATTGAGTTCATAGGTGGAATTCGAGGCAGTGAAGAGCTGAAACGGCTGGTCGATGAGGGCAAAGCAGCAGTGGCTTTCTCGCTGTTTCCGACAACTATGGAAGACCTCTTGCGAGTGTCCGACGCTGGAGAAATCATGCCTCCCAAGTCCACGTGGTTCGAGCCGAAACTGCGTGATGGATTGTTAATTCATAAGATTTAGAAAATCGTCCAATGTCCAACGTCCAATGTCCAAAGTCCGCGATCGTTGAGTTGACATTGGACTTTGGACGTTGGACTTTGGACGAACAATGATGCGCGTTTTAATTGCCGACAAATTCGAACAATCGGGTCGCAATGGTTTGCAAGCCATCGGTTGCGAGGTTTCGTTCGAACCGGACCTAAAGGATGAGGCGCTGATGCAGGCAATCCGCCAGCAAACACCTGATGTGCTGGTGGTCCGGGGAACCAAAGTAACTGATCCGATGCTTGCCGCTGGTCAGATCAAACTCGTCGTCAGAGCGGGCGCCGGTTTCAATACCATCGACGTCGCGGCTGCCTCGAGACGAGGCATCTATGTTTCAAACTGTCCCGGCAAGAATTCGATCGCTGTCGCTGAACTCGCCTTCGCGCTGATCCTGGCGCTTGACCGCCGCATTGCCGACAATGTCATCGCGCTCCGCCGCGGCGAATGGAACAAGAGAGAGTTTTCGAAAGCGCGCGGACTTTTTGACCGCACGCTCGGCCTTGTCGGCGTGGGTAAGATTGGCGCCGAAATGATTCCGCGTGCGCAGGCGTTTGGAATGCGAGTGGTTGCCTGGAGTCGCAGTCTAACCCCGGAACGGGCTGCCGAGCTGGGAGTTGAATGCAAAGCGTCACCCGTTGACGTCGCACACGATGCTGATGTCGTTACTGTCCACGTGGCATTGAATTCAGGTACGAAAGGATTCCTCGGAACAGACTTTTTCGCCGCGATGCGTGAAGGCGCCTACTTCATTAACACCGCGCGCGGTGAGGTGGTGGACCAGGCTGCATTGATCGAGGCAATGAGGTCCCGCAGGATTCGCGCGGGCCTTGATGTCTTTGCCGCGGAACCAACTTCTGCAACTGCTGAGTTCTCTGACGAGATCGCAAAAGAACCGAACCTCTACGGCACACACCACATTGGCGCCTCAACCGATCAGGCACAGGAGGCGATTGCGGCCGAAACGGTACGGATAGTCCGCGAATTTAAGGAAACCGGAAATGTTCCGAACGTAGTTAATCTCGCTCGACAAACTCCGGCCACTCATCGTTTGGTTGTGCGTCACCTCGATCGACCTGGCGTATTGGCCATCGTTCTCGACGCCATCAAGAGCGAACACATCAACGTTCAGGAGATGGAAAACATCGTGTTTGAAGGCGCAGAGGCGGCGGTCGCGCGCATAAATCTTGACAACGCGCCCTCCGACGAAATACTAAACCAGCTGCGTTCAGGTAATAGCGACATTATCGAATTGGATTTACTTCAGTTGGGCAACAAATGAACACGACAATCATTACCGGAGCCTCCAGCGGCATTGGCGAAGTGTTCGCGCGCAAGCTCGCCGCGCGCGGCAGAAATGTTCTGCTGGTCGCGCGTTCCGAAGATAAGCTCATTACTCTGTGCAATGAAGTGGGCCGTTCGAACAGTATTCGCGCTCAATATGTGGCGCTTGACCTCAGCAAACCCGAATCAGCTGCTCGCTTGTTCGAAGAAGCGCAGCAACGCGGGTTATTCGTAGACATGCTGATCAATAACGCAGGGTTTGGTTCTATGGGTCAGTTTAGCAAACTCGATCTTGGGCGCGAGTTGAATATGATCGATCTCAACATCAAGTCGCTGGTGGAACTGACGCATCTATTTCTGCAGCCGATGATTGAGCGCAGGCAAGGCATGATAATCAACGTCGCTTCTACCGCAGCTTTTCAGCCGGTGCCATTCATGGCGACCTATGCCGCTACCAAAGCATTTGTGCTTTCGTTTTCCGAGGCGCTCTGGGAAGAAAACCGGGCGCACGGTATAAAAGTGATGGCGCTCTGTCCCGGTGTTACCGAGACAAATTTCTTTGAGGCCGCTCGCGGTCACAAACCGCCAGCGCGTGTTTCACAAACTCCGGAAGAAGTGGTCGACACGGCGCTGCGCGGGCTCGCTCACGGAAGAAGCCACATCATCTCAGGCTGGACAAATTTTCTGATGACGCAAAGCGAACGTCTTGTACCTCGATCGTTGATCACCCGCGTTGCCGGACGCATGATGCGCTCGCAACAGGAAAAATAAGTTCAAGAAGTTCAGAGTTTAGCCTTTAGCTTGCGCTTCTCCAGAGCAAACTAAAGTTTGAATTCTAAACTTCTTGAGCCCGATTTACGGAGAAAGAGATGACGCAACGAATCCATAACTTTAGCGCGGGTCCGGCGATTCTTCCTGTGGCAGTGTTAGAGGAAGCTCAGCGCGATATGTTGGGCCTTCCGGGCGTGGGCATGTCGGTGATGGAAATCAGCCACCGCTCGAAAACGTTTGATGAGATTGTAGCCCGAGCCGATTCCGGCTTAAGACAGTTGCTCGGCATTCCTGACAACTACAGCGTCCTGTTCCTGCAAGGTGGTGCCAGTCTGCAATTTTCGATGATTCCCATAAACTTCCTGCCGGCCGAAGGGAGCGCGGACTATATCATCACCGGCAGTTGGGGAAAGAAGGCGCTCAAGGAGGCTAAGCGCTCAGGCGTCGCTAACGTGGCGGCCAATATGGCGGATGGCGGTTTCACGCGCATCCCTGGCAACGATGAACTAAAACTCGATCCACGAGCTGCTTACGTTCATGTAACGACCAATGAAACCATCGAGGGAGTCGAGTGGAAGCACGAACCCGAAGTAGGCGATGTTCCGCTGATTGCTGACGCGTCTTCCGATATTTTGTCGCATCCAATTCCGGTTGATAAATATGCCTTGATCTATGCCGGGGCGCAAAAAAATATGGGCCCCAGCGGTGTTACGCTGGTTATCGTCCGCGACGACCTGCTGCAGCGGATACCAGACGGGCTGCACACCATGCTCGACTATCGCACGCACGTCGAGAATAAATCTCTCTACAACACGCCAAACACCTGGGGCATTTACATCATCAGCCTCGTCTGCAAGTGGTTACTCGAAAAGGGTGGCCTGACAGCAATGCATCGCGAAAACGAACAGAAGGCCGCTTTGTTGTACGACACGATCGATGGGACGGGCTTCTACCGCGGGCATGCCGACGCTGATTCCCGATCGATAATGAATGTGACTTTTCGTCTTCCTTCAGAGGAACTCGAAAAGAAGTTTGCCGCGGAAACAACCGCACAGGGCTTGGACGGATTGAAAGGACATCGTTCGGTGGGCGGTATTCGCGCCTCGATCTACAACGCCTTTCCATTAACCGGTGTGAAAGCGCTGGTCGCATTCATGAAAGAATTCGAACAGAATAACGGCTGAGGCTTCCGCTCGACACAGTTGTTCTCAACTTCCTTCAACATTCACTCCCGCAAAATGACTTCATGACTCTCAATGAACAGAACGCACTGCCCGTGTCACGTTCGTCGTCTGACAGCGAGTTGATCTCGCTTCAGGTCGGTGAAAGCGAGGCCGGCACACGGCTCGACACCTATCTTGCGTCACAGATAAATGGTTGGAGCCGCGCACGGTTGCAACGGCTGATCGAGGCGGGCGATGTATTAGTGAACAGCAAGCTAGCCAAGGCGTCTTACAGAGTTTCGGCTAAGGACGAGGTCGAGGTTGAGCTTACTCCGCCACCTGAAAGCAAGTTTATTCCCGAAGACATTCCACTTGAAATAGTCTTTGAAGATGAACACATCATAGTCGTCAACAAGCCGCCTGGTTTAGTGGTTCATCCCGCGGCTGGAGTACAGAGCGGCACACTTGCGAATGCACTGGCTTTTCACTTTCAGCAACTTTCAAATGCGGGTTCAATCCGCCCTGGAATTGTGCATCGGCTCGACAAAGACACTTCAGGCCTTCTGGTTGTTGCAAAGAATGAATCGGATCATGAAAACCTGACCGATCAGTTTCGCGCGCGTGAAGTTTTCAAGAGTTACGTTGCTTTGGTTTACGGCGTAGTCAAACAGCAGAGCGGATCCATCGAGCAGCCTATCGCGCGTGATCCTCGAAACCGAACGCGAATGGCAATTGTCGCAGGCGGACGGGGGGCCTTGTCGTTGTTCAAGATTCGACGCAGTTACCCTGCATTTACGCTGCTTGATGTTGAACTCAAAACCGGACGAACGCATCAGATTCGGGTTCATCTCGCGTCCCTGAAGCATCCAGTTGTCGGCGATGAACTGTATGGGAGTGGCCGCGAAAATAACGTGCAGGACGTTCAATTGCGCGCTGGTATTCGCAAATTGAATCGACACTTTCTGCATGCCGAACAGTTGGGATTTCGCCATCCGCACACGGGGAAACAAATGGGGTTCGTTGCGCCGCTGCCTGCAGAGTTAACACAGTTTTTGGCAGCATTGGAACCGCGCTAGTGTCGGTTCGCTCGTATTGCGGTTTCTCGGGTAGAAAGGGACGAAATCAACTTAAGAGACTCTCGTTACCGTTTAGTACATTTAGTTTGTTCCATACGTTTCGTCTTATAATCATCGATCGTTGATCGTCGCGTTGCAACAGCCGGCTGCGGAAGCCGTGAAAGGGCAACTGAGCCGAGTCGACTGGGCATCAAAGCGCCGGTCTCCACCAGAAGTGCAAAATCTATTCATATGAAGACTTATTTCCCCCTTCTTTTAGCGCGGCTACTCCTGCTTAGTTGCTGTTCCGCAGCACTGGCCGTCGTTCAGGCCCAACAACCTAAGCCGAGTCCAACTCCACCCGCGGCGAATGAACAACAGCCCGAACAGTCGGAAACAATTTTCATTCGGCGCGTTCGTCTTCCGATTACTGTGCTGGATAAGAAGGGTCAATTTGTTCCCGGCCTGACTCAAAGGGATTTCGCGATTTTGGAAGATAAAGTTCCCCAGCAGATCGAGACCTTCTCCGATGATCTCGGCCAGGCTTTACCGGTGTTTGTCGCCGTGCTGATGGACACGTCTCCTTCGACAGCCGGCAAGCTGAAGTTTGAACAAGAGTCTGCACTGAACTTTATACAGACGGTGGTGCGCGCGCGTAAGGATCAGGTACTTTTCGCCACCTTTGACCATGAGATCAACTTGCGTCAGGACTTTACTGACAAACTCGATCTGCTCACTAACGCCGTGTCGAACGTGAAGAAGACAGGAAACCAAACAGCACTCTTCGACGCGGTGTGGCAGTTTTGCGACGAGAAGCTAAGAACAGTTGCCGGACGACGCGTGCTCGTTGTTATCACTGACGGAGAAGATACTTATAGTCGAGCCAGTCTGCGTGATGCCATCGATATTGCTCAACGCACCGAAACAACTATCTTTGCTATCTCTACCAAAGCCGGATTCCTTTCGACGGTACCGGGAGTTGAAGCAGGTGAGGTAAAGGACAGGAAGGACCGCGACCTGACTAAGTTGGCGGAAGAGACCGGCGGAGTCGCCTTTTTCACCGGCGACATGCTTTCTCTCGAACGATCATTCAATAAGATTTCAAAAGAGCTGCGGGCGCAATACCTGGTAACTTACAAACCCATTAACGATCGTTACGACGGTAGCTTTCGCACGATCGAAGTGAAACTTGCACAAGGCCGCAAAGATCTAAAAGTACGAACCAAGCATGGGTACACTGCCATTGCGGACAGCGTCAGACCGTAACATGTATATCAAAATGAGAAAATCGAATTTGGTGCTTACCATTGCGGCTGCTTTGTTGGTGGCTCCCGTCCTCGGCTTGTCGATGCATGCTCAGACACAAACTCCGCCGGCGACTCGAACCAGACGAACAGCCCCGGCCGCGTCACCTACACCGCCGGGTGAG
>DATLBQ010000232.1:0-11191 GCA_035526805.1 Pyrinomonadaceae bacterium | reverse complement strand
AATTACTATTGAAAAAGGAGGAGCGTTCTCATCGCGATTAATCTCCGGTGCGAAACAACCCTGTTTCTCCCAGCGTTCGTAGTGGTTCTGTTCGGCCTGTTTTGGATCGTATTGTTTCGGGATTTCCATTTGTGTCGTGGTCAGTAGTCAGTTGTTGTTACATTTAGATAACAGCGCATTGTAAGGTAACAGCCGCGAGTTCTCATATTGAACGCAAGTATTTGGGGTGTTTGACGGGGTACGAATGCAGGTGTGACATGAAGTCAGTACCACCGCGCGGTAGCGGATGCGTGGTGGGTGGGGTGGATGGACTCCCTTTATGTCACAGAGCCACCCGCTACCGCGTGGTGGTAATGACTTCATGACCCTGCAGTATTAGACGACACAGCAAAAAGCAGGCTACCTTTCGGCGCCTGCTTTTTACGTTGCGTCTGCCAGGAAGGTTAAGAGTTTTTCTCTTCGAGTTGTCGCTTAATCAGGAGTTCAGCCAGTTGCGGTACAACTTCCCAGGCGATCTCCTGTATCACCTTTTCTGAAAGGTACTCGACGGCGCGCCGCGCGATTGCGTCAATCATCTCAGGTGATAATTGCTGAAGTGAAACATCGCTTGAAGATGCGAGCGGTGCGGAGGAATATGGCTCAGCCGCCACCATGCCGGCGTCTCGCTGTTCGGCGGGGGCGACTGCCACCTGCGTATCGCCAAATATTGGTTGGGACGAAGACTCCTGGTATTCAGGTTCGTCTGTGATCCTCTCAAACTCCTGCGTTTCTGCAAACTGATCAGTGGTTGCGACAGGCACTTCCGAAACTGTAGCGGTTGATGCATTAACGCCGGCAAAGCTCGGCTGTATTGCGCTCGTTTGATAGCTGTCTCCACTGCGAAACGCTGACGAGGAAAAGGCACCTTCTGCCGGGGATGGTTCTGGAATTTCATCGAGGTCTATGTCCAACACAAAATCGTCAGCGAATGGTGCGCGTGTTTGTTTGAAGTCTTCCAGGTCGAGCAGGACCTCGCCCGAGGTCTCGAATTCTTGAGAACTGCTGCTTGTTTCCATAACCCGGCTCTCCACGTTCTCATTATTAATCAGGTCATCTGCTGCAGCTTGCTCCTGGTTAGCCTGAGAGGCTGCGGCTTGTTCAACTACATGCCGCAGTTCGGGCGGCAGCGGCTGCGTGTCAGCAGTCGTCATTTCTAATTCCGCCGTGGTGAGCTTTTCCACCGGCGCCTCAAAACTATCCTCGGGCTTTGGCAGTTCAGCGGTTGGGATCTGTTCCTCCGGCGGGCGACTGCTGGCGAGCAGACCGACCTTCTCTATCAAGCGGCGAATTGATTGAAAGGGCTTAGTCAAAGTGTCGTTCGCGCCAACTTTGCGCGCCTCCTCTTCGTCGAATGGCTCGAAGGAGCCGACCAGAAGCATGACCGGGATGTGTTTGAGCTTGTCGTTTTGTTTTATGTATTCGCAGAGTTCGTAACCAGTCATCTCCGGCATAAAAACGTCAGCCAGGACCACGTCGGGCAAAAACTCTTCCAATCGCTCGCTGGCTTCCCGACCATTGTTCACGCAAAGCACAGTCGCGCCTTCGTCAGTAAAAGTAAGATCGACAACTTTCTGAATCGTGATTGAATCGTCGGCGAGTAAGAGTTTTCGTCCAGCTAACAAAGCTTGGGTACCTTAGCTGAAATGAGCGCCACTGGAGGGTTGGAAATGTCAGTCAGCGCAAGGCTAGTTTTCGGCTTGTCAAAACAGGGCTTGCAACTACAAAGCCCGTGTTTTGAAACTACCATTCGCGCTTACGGCGCGTCAAGAGTTTAATCATACACTGGCAAGCCGGCGCGCGGTTTACCGCGACTTAAGCGAGATATCGTCAGCCGTGTCTGGCTTGCGGTCAGGGCCTGAGGAGCTAAGGGTGTAGTGGTCGCGTTCGCCCAAATACTGGTAGGGCTGGTGCCAGGGATCGATGCGGATTACCCGCGGCAGATAGCGCGGACTGAGGTAATCAATTGCAGTTGCCTGTTTGTCGGAAACGACATAGAAGCCGCGATCGCCGCGGAATTTTTCGAGGGCCGCCGCAATCATGTCCATTTCCGCGCGGGCGCGCTTTTGTTTTTCCTGATTGAGCGCCGCTATGAGCGATTCCAATTTGACCCACTGTCTATTTCCAGTTCGTAACTCCGTTACCTGCCAGCCGGCCTTGCCCGTCATCATTCGAGCTTCCACTCTTACCCAGGCCACCACTGTGGCGGAGGGCTGCGAGGCCAGCGGAATTGGCATCGGAGACACGCTCTGGATTCGCAAAGCGTCTGACGGCACCTCAAGTCCTAAAAGATAGCCGAGTAAACAGCGGGCGCGTCTGATGCTGGGATCAATTGCCAATCGGCCTTTGAAGGGAGGATCGGGCGCGATGCATTCGGCCGGTCTAACCGGCGCGTTGAGTGCACGCGCAATCTGATCAATGCTCTCCCAGCGGTCCTGGCGCGTTCTGATTTCCCCAACCTGCCATCGTTCGTCTTTATCTGTTTCAAACTTAAAGACCAATCGGATGTCGGCTGACACTTCCGCCCCAGTAGAATCATTTGCTGCAACTGACTTCACACGTATCGCGCTGCTTTTCAGTTCAAAACCGGGAATGCGCGTCAACACTTTACGCGCCTGGTTGGCGGTCAGGTTCGCGTTCGCCGCGGCCTTTGTATCGTACCGGTGCCTGCCGCTTGCGGTTCCGGCACTGTGTGGCGTTTCAGCAACAAAGCAGCCGAGAACAGAAAGCAGTAAGACGATTCTGATTGTCCCGGCACTCATGAATGTTCTCGAGTTAGCTACCGGCTTTGCCGATTAGCATTTGCAGCATTATGTGAAGTTGGGCTGTGGTGAAAGGTTTGGGCAGGAAGACCACCGCGCCGGCAGAAAAACTATCAGACGAAAGCTTGGGGTCCTGTTCGGCAGTCATCATCATAACCGGAATCTTCATCAATCGCTTTTCCGTCTTCATGTACCGCACCAGCTCCGGTCCTGAGATGTGCGGCATTACGACGTCAAAAATTGCGGCGGTGAAGTTCGCTTCATTCTGCAGGATCTTGTAAGCCTCTCGGCCGTCGCGTGCGGCGACCACACCGTAGTTGTCTTTTTCAAGGATTGCCGAGACCAGACGCAGAATTGCCGGATCGTCGTCAGCAACCAGTATCTGTCGTTTCTCTTTGATATCCGAAGCTGAAGACATTCGCGTCCCTCAATCATTTTCAGACTTCTATGGCGTTGCAGCTTTCGTCTCGATTTGCGAGTTCTGCAGCCAGCTTGATTGCCGCAACCATGCTCGAGTGTTCCGCAATTCCCTTGCCGGCGATATCAAAGGCTGTCCCGTGATCTACGGAAGTCCGTATGAAAGGCAAACCCAGAGTAACATTCACAGCCTCGCCAAACGAAAGACATTTTACAGGGATCATTGCCTGATCATGATAACAAGCAATCACGGCGTCAAACTCACCGCGTGAGGCGCGCAGAAACACAGTGTCTGCCGAATAGGGACCTTCCACATTGATCTCTTCCACGTCGCGGCACTCCGCCACGGCCGGCCCGATTTCTGAAGTTTCCTCCATGCCAAACAAGCCACCTTCAGCGCCGTGCGGATTCAGGGCCGCCATTGCCAGCCGTGGCCCCTCAATGCCCCAACGCTTTAGTTCACGATTCGTAAGATTAATAGTGCGAACGATACGATCCTTTTTCACGAGAGTAATCGCCTCAGCCAGCGGGACGTGCGTCGAGATTAGAACAATACGCAGGTTCGCCGCGACGAAGGCCATCGCATATTCTTCGCTGCCGGTAAGGTGGGCTAGAAATTCCGTGTGGCCTGGAAAACTATAACCACCCAGAAAAAGCGAACGTTTGTTAATTGGCGCCGTAGCGATTGCGTCTACGCTGCCTGCCGCACACAACTCCACGGCCGCTTCGATGTAGGCGCCGGCCGCTTTCCCCGCCGCGCCAGACTCGACCCCCGGCTCGATCACACCGTTGATATTATCGAGATGAAAAATGATCGGGCCAGACGCTTGCTGCGGTAGGGGTTCTCCCAGACGAATAATGTCGTAACCGGATTGAAGATCGAGAGTACGCGCGGTGTGCGCGAGCAACTGGGCGTCGCCAACAATGACCGGAAGGCAGGTGCGTTGAATCTCTTCCTCAGCAACCGCCTTCAATACTACTTCTGGCCCGATCCCGGCCGGATCTCCCATGGTGACAGCGATTCTCGGCAAGGATCCGTGATGACCGGCGCCCGAATGAGATGAGTTTTGTTCAAACTGCCTCATTAGTTCGACTAGGGCGAAATACCTGGGAAGAGGAAGGAAGTTCGAAGCTGAAACCGCCGGGTCTACTCCGCAATTTCCTGAACGCGGTCTTCGGCCTTATACATGTACTTGATGTTTCTCTTGAGAAGCAGGAGATTAGGAGCGGTCTTCCGGTTGACCTTCAATGCTCCGCGATCGTACCACTCGATGGTGCCCTCAATCTCTTCGCCGTCACGGAGTATAATCACCATCAACGTATGCGCGTCGATCTGCTTCTTGTAATAGAAGAGTTCGGCGTTTGTCTCCATGGGAGGGGGAGTTCGCTTTCTGACCTGCGGAGCGCTTTGTTGCACGCGCCCGCCGTCTCTGCCGGACTCTCTGCCGCCATCTCTCTCGCCGCCGGATCCACGATGGGAGCCGTTATTGGAACGCTCTCTGGGTTGAGGCACCTCGCGTACTTTGCCCTTCACCTCGGCAAGCGTTGTTCGGATCAATTTACGATTACTCACTTTCCTACCTCCAAAGAATTAAGACGGGTTGAAATTAAATCGCGCGAGACACATTTGGCGGGGATGTGATAACGCGGATCACACTAAACTCGCAGGCTGCGGCCTTTCGAATGGGACGAAATTGAACCGTATTGGAAATACCCTGCAAGGAATGACGTCATGCTACACAAGCAGACGTCAAAAAGCAAAGGCCAAACTTCTCTTTCTGCGCAGCAATCAATTACGGAATGGAAAAGGAAGGCTCAACTATGGCCTTCCCCTTCATCCCAAATCTTCCTGGCGCTTTAGTCAGCCTTTTTGCGAATGAAAGTAGGCACATCGAGATCGTCAGGACGCGCCTGCATCATTGGCCGCGACAAGTCGTCAGTCGGGCGTTGCAAAAAACGCGGTGCGGCCAGCGGGAGACTGGAAACCGCTGCAGCCGAAGCGACGGCCACTGCCTCCTGTCCAAAACCTGTAGCAATCACAGTAATCTTCATTTCGTCGCGCAGGTTCTCGTCGATGACCGCGCCAAAGATTATGTTGGCATCTTCATCGGCCGCCTCGCGAATGATCGTCGAGGCAACGTTCACTTCATAGAGCGTTAGATCGGGACCGCCGGTGATGTTAATCAGCACGCCCTTCGCTCCCTGAATGGTAGCCTCTTCGAGCAAGGGCGACGAGATTGCCTGTTGAGTTGCCTCGATCGCTCGATTCTCTCCGCGGGCGCGTCCGGCCCCCATCAGCGCCATGCCCATACCCTGCATGATGGATTTAACGTCGGCGAAGTCTAGATTGATTAATCCGGGCACCGTAATCAAATCACTGATTCCCTGCACAGCCTGACGGAGAACGTCGTCGGCAACTCCAAAGGAATCCGCCAGAGATGAATCCTTTTGCACCGTGTGTAACAAGCGCTCATTTGGAATTGTTATGACGGTGTCGACGCACTCGCGCAACTCACGCAATCCCTGTTCAGCCTGCTGCATCCGGCGGCGCCCTTCGAAAAGAAAAGGCTTTGTCACTACCGCGACCGTGAGCGCGTCAAGTTCGGTGGCTAGTGAAGCGATGATCGGCGCGCCACCCGTACCAGTGCCGCCGCCAAGACCCGTGGTTACAAAAACCATGTCGGCGCCTTCGAGGACTTCAATGATCTTGTCAGTGTCTTCAAGCGCAGCTTCGCGGCCGACGTTGGGATTGGCGCCGGCTCCCAAACCCTTCGTGAGCCTACTGCCAAGTTGTATCTTAATCGGCGCCTTTGAGCGCTTCAGCGCCTGCAGATCTGTATTTGCCACGAGGAATTCAATGCCCTCGATGCCAGC
The DNA here is from genome assembly GCA_035526805.1 of Pyrinomonadaceae bacterium. Taxonomy (GTDB): domain Bacteria; phylum Acidobacteriota; class Blastocatellia; order Pyrinomonadales; family Pyrinomonadaceae; genus PSRF01. The sequence goes on along the minus strand of DATLBQ010000232.1, from coordinate 5,102 downwards.
CTCAATCATACGATTGACAGCGTTGCCGCCGCCGCCGCCAATCCCGATCACTTTAATGCGCGCACCCAGCGGATGCGGATCATCATCAATGAAAATATTAATGCCTCTATCGAGACGCGCGTCCTCTGCCATAGTCATTTCCTCTCTTCCGAAGCGGGAAGGCTTCCAGGGCTTCCTCCTATGTTGGGTAGCTCGCGCTATTGGCATCGATATATTGCGGACTATATCTTGTGCGACCGGGGCGCAAGCATACAACAACTTGTCAAAAAATACTACTGAAACGATTTCGAAATCTTGAAACAAAGTGTGTGAGCCTACCGGTGGAACCTCTGCGGCTCATCGCGATTCGCAGCTCACTAGCTTGTGCGCGACTCGCAACCAAAGCCAGACCCGCAGCTGCGGCCCATGCAGGACTCTGCACATCCTCAATCAATCCACCAAAGCGATCTCTCTCTGGGTACCCAATACGAACCGGCGCATCGAAAACCTGCTCCGCGATTTCGGTCATGCCGCTTAACAAGGCTCCGCCGCCGGTAAGGACCACGCCACTGGAGAGTTGTCGTTCCCAACCGGCGTCTTTGATCTCATCGGCAACGTGCATCAAAACTTCTTCCGCACGCGGCTGCAAAATGTCGCAAAGGATTTGCCGCGAAAGTTGACGCGGCGCACGACCGCCGACTGAGGGCACCTCTACTAATTCGCTTCGCTCCATCTCACTAAGCGAAGTGCTGGAGGCACAGCCGACAGTGCGCTTGATCTTTTCAGCATCGGGGATCGGCGTCCGCAAACCGAAAGCGATGTCGTTGGTGAAGTGCGAGCCGCCCAGTGGAAACACCGCCGTGTGCTGGACGGCGCCGCGCTGATAGATGACCAGGCCCGTCGTTTCAGCGCCTATATCTACGAGCGCTGCGCCAAACTCTTTGTCATCTTCAGTCAGGGAAGCCTCCGCGGCAGCCAGTTGCTCAAGAACCATGTCGGCTACGATCAAACCTGCACGATTTACTGCGTTTATTGCGTTTTGGCGGGCTGTGACGGGACTCGTAACTATGTGAACTTTGACTGCCAGGCGGGCTCCGATCATGCCGACCGGATCGTTTATTCCATCCTGATCATCGACGATAAATTCCTGCGGCAGGCGATCAACTATTTCGCGGCCGGCCGGAAGTTGAATCGCACATGCAGAATCGATAGCGCGCCTCACGTCCTCCGTGGTGATTTCTCGATCACGACCCGACACGGCTACGATCGCCTGTCCGTTAAACCCAAGAATGTGTGAACCCGCCAGGTTGATCGTCACTTCTTCTGCTTCTATGCCGCTCATCCGCTCAGCTTCTTCTACCGCCTTCTTGATCGCATCAACTGCCGCATCGGGATTTACGATTACTCCCTTCCGCAATCCCCGAGCTTCCGCCTCTCCGATTCCGATAATGTTGAGCAGTCCGCTGTCGCTTGGGCCACAAGCAATACACGTCACCCTGCTCGTCCCTATATCGAGACCGATTGTGTGCTGCGTGCGCTTGGCCATTTAGCGGTGCTCCTTAACGAAACGGTTTGTCATCACGGTCTGCCACGCTCGGGCGCCTTTGTCTTGTCTGATTTCTTTTCCGCCACCCGAGAACTATCGCTTCTTTCTCTGCCCGGCCTGCTATCGCCGGTCCTGTTCACGGCAGCAATCGCTTTTTCGCGCAGCATACCAACAACCGCATCTCGCTCAACTGTCTTCCCGTTTGTGGATTCCGGCCCAGGCAATCTAGCGCTGGCATTCGCGTGTGCGCCAGAGGTGAGACCGACGATCGCTCGGCGCCCCTGGCTCAAGTCGATGTAACTAATAAGAGCACCACGTGGCGATTGCCTCTGCGCGTCAAGCACCTCAAGGGCGTCTTTCAGTCGCTTACCGTAGTCCTGCGATCCCAGGCGCACCTCAATGTGCGAATCGTCGCCCGCCAGTTGTGCTCGAATGTCGCGCACATCAATTACGTTAACTTCGCTGACGCGTTCTGATAAACCGGAGGCGTCCCAGTCCTGCTGCAGCGCAACAAACTTTGCCACTCGCTCACGGTTCTCTGCGCGTGCACCTTCCGGATCGTCCTCGTTCAGCCCTCGCAGAAAGAACGGAGGCATTTGGTCACCTGGTAACATTTCCCCCAGCAAAACCGCATCGTCGTCTATCCAGCGAAAGCGGCCTGATGCCGTTCGCACCACTGCGCGCGGAACCCGTTCAGTTATTCTCACGCGCACGCCGTCGGGCAATACACGTGATACGACCGCGGTTCTAACCCAGGGGAGCTTTTCAACTTTAGCGCTCAGGCTCTTGAGATCGGCATTCCAAACGCCTGCCTTCTCAACTTCTTTACGAACGAGTGTCTGAACCTCATCGGCCGACACTCGATCAGTGCCCTGCACCTCCACTTTGCGAACCTGGAAAAAACTTGCAGACGCGGCGGTGCGGTAGCTGGCGAAAATGAGAATGCCGATCACGATCGCTGCCACGAGCTTCAGGAAGGCCGGAACATAACCCAGCAGTGATCGGAGCCGGGCTACTAATGCTGCGCCGCCGCTTTCACGCCTCGCTGGTCGCTGGGCTGATTCACTCGAGCGACGGTGTTTGCCGATGCCGCTGCGATTACCGACTTTGTGTGCGATAACTTGCTCTCTCACTTAGGTTCCTTTCGATCTGACTCAGCCTGGTCAGTCTCCGCCTTGTTCTTAGGTGCATTCGCCCGCCATAGTTCGACTTCATACTCGAGTTCGATGCCGTGTTCCCGCTTCACCCGCTCACGAACCTCTTCGGCAAGTGCCAGTGCGTCTTCCGCACGCGCGCTGTCGCCTTCGGTGACGATAAAGTTTGCATGGACCGGAGAAATGACGGCGCTGCCCCGTCGCGATCCTTTCATTCCCAACTCATCGATCATCTTCCCCGTGCCGACTGCGCCCGCTGGTGGATTCTTGAAAAAGCACCCGGCGGAGCGGGAGCCGTGCGGTTGCGTCGCCAGGCGTCGCGACTTTGCCTCGTCCATGCGCGCGCGAATTTTTTCCGGATCGTCGTGCGTGAGTCGAAGCGTTGCGCCAAGCAAGAGTTCGCCTTCCTTGAAGGAAGTGTGACGATAATTCCACTGAATTTCAGCGCCGGGGATCTGAACCACCATACCCGCTCGCGCGACGCGCACGGTCTCGGTGACCGTTCCAATTTCGTGCCCATACGCGCCGGCATTCATCCAAAGTGCGCCGCCGACTGTGCCCGGAATTCCGCCCAGTCCTTCAATGCCCGAAAGGCCCTGGCGCGCGGCATCGATGCAAAGACGCGGCAGCGAATAACCCGCCGGGACAGAGACGCGCTCGCCGTCGAATTCAAGTTCGCCTTTCAATTCCTTGAGGCTCAAAACTACATAGTGGTGATCGCCATCGTCCGCAAGTATGTTGCTGCCTGAGCCCAGCGCTCGCCAGCCAATTCCGGCTTCATCCATTTCGTGCACCACGGCGGCGGCCTTTGTTTCCGTTTCCGGAGACAAGACCCAATCAATCGAGCCACCCACACGCAAACTTGTTAACTCCGCAAAACGCTTGCCGCGTTCCGCGCGGACGCCTAGTCGGCCTACGATCTCAACGAGAGCATCGTCGCGTTCGCGTAAGTTATCTTGTTTCGTTGTTTCGTCCATGTTCCGCCATCGCAAACTAACAGTTTGCGCGTTACACAAAAGTCTTAAACAGTTTTCGCTTCGCTGCGATCGCGCAGCAATGTAAGCAACTGATCGCTTACACGGCTGACCGTGCCCGCGCCTAAAGTCAAAACCAGATCTCCAGCTTGCACGTGGTCACGCAGCGCCGCAGGCGCATTGTCCAGTGCACCCACGTAACGAACATCCTTGTGGCCGAAGCGCTTGATCGCAGCGGTAAGCGTTTCAGCCGTCGTTCCTTCAATTGGATCTTCGCTTGCCGCGTAAATGTCGGTGACAAAAAGCGTGTCCGCGTTGTTGAAGGAGCGCGCAAACTCCTCCATCAAGTCGTGTGTGCGGCTGTATCGATGCGGTTGAAACAAGACGACGATGCGCCGGCCGCCTGATCCAATTTTCGCCGCGGCAAGAGTAGCCTTAACTTCTGTTGGATGATGGCCGTAGTCGTCAACCACCATTACGCCGCCCGCTTCGCCTTTGAACTGAAAGCGTCTGCCAGCGCCGGTGAAGCTCGCCAGGGCTTCGGCTATTTGCGTGAACGGGACATCTAACTCAAAACCCACGGCGATGGCGGCGAGCGCGTTGTAAACGTTGTGCAGACCCGGCACGCACAGCGACACGTCGCCAACCACGTCGGCTCCATGCCACACGGTAAATACCGATCCAAAACTCTGATCGTAACGAATTGCATGAGCCGAAATATCAGCCTGGGCGCTAAGGCCGTAAGTTATACGCCGCCGTTCCACGTGCGGAATGATGGCTTGCACGTTGGGATCATCCAGACACAGAACCGACGCTCCGTAAAACGGAACCTTGTTAACGAAATTCGTGAAACAGGTCCGCACGTCGTCCATGTCGTGGTAGTAGTCCATATGTTCTCGATCAATATTCGTGACCACGGCGATTGTAGGAGTTAGCATCAGGAACGACCGGTCGCTTTCATCAGCTTCGACGATCATCAAATCACTGGTCCCCAGATGAGCGTTTGAGCCAAAAGCACCAACGACACCACCAACGACGATCGTCGGATCCATCCCGGCATGGCCGAGCACCGTAGCGACCATTGAGGTGGTCGTCGTTTTTCCGTGCGAACCCGCCACCGCCACCGTGTGCGGTTTCAAGCGCATCAACTCAGCCAACATCTCAGCGCGTGGAATGACGGGAATTGTTCGACGGTGGGCTTCTTCAATCTCAGGATTGTCTTCGCGTACCGCTGTCGAGCGAACGACAACGTGCGCGTCGCCCACGTGTTCAGCATCGTGACCTTCAGCAAACTCAACTCCCATCTGTTGCAGCCGGTCGGTAACACTCGACTTCTTCGCATCGGAGCCGGATACACGGAAGCCCAAATTGATAAGAACCTCCGCGATACCAGACATGCCGATACCGCCGATGCCGACAAAATGGACATGTTGAATTCGTCTAAACATG
>DATLBQ010000231.1:0-5100 GCA_035526805.1 Pyrinomonadaceae bacterium | reverse complement strand
CATCAACGACATGCCATTGTCGAGACTCGCCATGATTAGCGCACCGAGGATCGCGCCGAACACTGTGCCTCGACCGCCCATTAAGCTGGTGCCTCCGATTACGCAGGCCGCGATGGCATCGAGCTCGAGCAATTGTCCGGCATCGGGCGACGCGCTTCCAACTCGCGCGGTATAAATGATGGACGCAACACCGGAGAGCGCACCCATGATGCAGAACACGGCAAGAATGTGCTTGCGAATGTTTATTCCTGAAAGACGCGCTGCGTCAGGGTTTCCTCCGATAGCATATAGATAACGTCCGAAGGTTGTGTTCTGAGTTAAGAACGCGCCGGATAGCGCAATGGCGATCAGTATGATTACCGGGATGGGCACACCCTCGTAGGTGTTCATAGTGTAAATAAACCAGAGGATAACTGCCGACGGCAGGATTAGACGCAAAGCAGTGACACCGATCGGCGGCACTTCCAAGCGGTGTCGTCGCCGCGCGCGATTGCGAGCGATCGTCATCCAAACCACAGCCGCAATTGCGAGCGCCGCCAGGACCCAACCGGCGCCAGGCGCAAGATAGTTTTGTCCGATTGCCTTAAACGTTTGCAGCCGCAAAGGGATTGTTTCCCCTCGACTCAATCCCAGTATCACCCCGCGCCAGGCGAGAAGCCCGCCCAGCGTGACTATGAATGCCGGGATGTTCAAATAAGCTGTTAAAGAACCTTGCACTGCGCCGATTGCTATGGCTATTGCAATACCCGCCGTCAGCGACGGGATCAGTCCATAACCCCACCAACCTTGCGCTATCGCTGCGATCCCGCCGGCAAGGCCCACCAACGAACCGATGGAGAGGTCAATCTGCGCCGTGACGATGACCATCAACATTCCGACAGCGAGCACGCCGGTTACGGAAGTCTGGCGCATCAGATTAGAAAAGTTTCTTGGGTCGAGAAATATCTGGCTGGTTGAAAAGTGAAAATAAATCCAGATGGCGATCAGCGCAAACACCATCGTGTAGGCGCGCAGCACATCAGTCGGCACTTTGAATTTTCCGATTTTTGTTACTGGCCGTATCGCGGCAGCGTCCGGCAAGAGCGTTAAATCAGAAGTTGCCGGTGGGCGTTCAACCGCTGCATTGTCTGGTGTACTCATCAGAATGTCATCAATCGTTCACGACTGCCAGTCAAGTCGGAAATTGAAGAAGCTGGTTACCAGCGACGTTAAGAGCGGGGCAAGCCAGCCTTCCCCACCATGAGCTGATTTGCAGTTTAGCGTTAATCCTGCTTGAAAGCCCTTCTAAGTTTAATCGATTGAACGAGTCCGAAAATCTACAGGTCAGGGAGGCGGGCTTGCACCCGCTCTCTTTGCGTTACTTAGCCCCTAAGCGGCTCGTTGCACATGTCCAGTGGCACAAGCCATCAGCTGTTCTGCGGTGGCAGCGGCACGAGTGAACTCGCCGGTTACGCGTCCCTCATGCAATACCAGGATACGATCTGACATCCCCAATACTTCCGGCAATTCCGAGGAAACCAGCACGATCGCCAGCCCGCTCTTCGCCAGCGTATTAATCTGCGCGTAGATTTCCTGCTTCGCGCCGACGTCAATGCCGCGGGTTGGCTCATCGAGAAATAACACGCGCGGGTTCGTCAACAACCATTTCGCCAGCACCACCTTTTGCTGATTGCCGCCGGAGAGCGTACCGGCAATGGTGAACACGGAGTTCGCTTTTACTCGCAGGTCCTTCATTGCGCGTTCGCCGGCAGCCGACTCCGCGTCAATGCTGGTTACAAAGCGGCCCGAGATTCGTCGCAATCCGGCAAGCGTCATATTTTTAAGAATGGTTTGGTCCAACACTAAGCCAAAACGCTTCCGATCCTCGGTAACGAATCCAATGCCCTGCTTGATCGCATCCGCGGGATTGCCGATGTGAATCTGGCGTCCCTCAACCTTGATGCTACCTGAGACGCGACCGGCATGAGCGCCAAATATCCCCATCAGCAGATCGCTGCGGCCGGCTCCCATTAAACCGGCGATGCCCAGAACTTCTCCACGTCTGACCGAAAAACTCACGTTATCAACCAATTTCTTACCAACCACAATCGGATCATCGACAGAGAAATTACTGACTTCAAACATCACGTCGCCGCGGGTGTGATCGATCACCGGAAAGATGTCGCCAACCTCACGCCCCACCATCCGCGCAATCACTTGCGGTTCAGTCGAATCGCGCGTCGGGTTTGTCCCTACAGTTTTACCGTCGCGCAAAACTGTAATGCGATCGCTTATGCGGAACACTTCGTTCAGCTTGTGGGAGATGTAGATCATTCCTACGCCGCGAGCCCGCAGTTTTTTGAGAATGCCAAACAACGTCTCGGCCTCGCTATCGGTGAGCGCCGCCGTCGGCTCGTCAAGCACGAGGATGCGCGCATTGTGGGATAGCGCTTTTGCTATTTCCACCAACTGCTGTTGGCCGATGCCGAGACTGCGGATAGGAGTGTGAACGTCAATGGGCAAATGAAGATCGTCAAGCAGTTCGCGCGCGTGACGATAGAGTTCTTCCCAACGAATTACACCGAGCTTGCGCGGTTCGCGTCCGAGGAAGATGTTTTCACCGACACTCATTTCCCAAACCAATGATAGTTCCTGATAGATGACGGCAATACCCGCCTTCTCCGCATCCTTTACACCGCCGAATTGTTGTACTTGTCCCTCAATGAATACTTCGCCTCCGTATTCAGGATGAGGATAGACGCCGCCGAGGATTTTCATTAGCGTAGATTTGCCAGCACCGTTTTCGCCGACTAACGCGTGAATCTCACCGGCATTAAGATCGAAACTGACGCCGTCAAGCGCGCGAACGCCAGGAAAGCTCTTCGTGATGGTGCGCATCTCCAGGAAGGCCGTCATTTGTCCAATGTCCAACGTCCAACGTCCAACGTCTTAAAACCTTTAGGTGTATTTATGTCCGCGAAGCCACGAACTTCACCCGCACGAGCCTTTCGCTACAGCCAAAAACTGCAAAATTCCCCGCTCAAATCCTTCGGCAATATTCGATAAGACTGAAAACCGAGGCGCGTCTTATTTGATCTTTCAAACCAAAGTCGCCGACAAACTATCCAGATGCTGTGGCCTGATAGATCTCAATTGTCAACGCTCGAGCCTTCTTCCATGATTCGATGTCCTCAAATTTCGTAATTCTCATCTTCACCTCCTAAATAAGTAGTTAGGGTGAAAATTTGATTTAGCGGCATAACAGCTCTTGGATTTCGGACGTTCGACATTGGACATTGGACTTTGGACTAGTTTTATTCCTTCGGGCACTTCTCCGGCGGCAGGCCGGCACAAATTTCCTCGAGTTTGTGGTATCCATCTTTAACCACCGTCCCCAGTACATTATTTCTATCGACGGCGACGGGCTCCAGCAGCATTGCAGGCACCTTCTTGAAACCGTTGTCGATGGTGTCGCTGGTCGCGACCGTTTCGCCGCGCGCAAGTTTCACCGCCGCATCGACGGCACCGTAAGCGAGCGGTTGAATGGATTTGTAAATCGTCATCGTTTGTTTTCCCTCAACGATGAGCTTCAAAGACGCCAAATCCGCGTCCTGTCCCGAAACTAAAACTTTGCCAGCCAGGTGCTGGCCTTCGAGGGCCTGGACCGCTCCGCGCGCAGTGCCGTCGTTTGACGCGACCACGGCATCCACCTGATTGTTTGCCTGCGTCAGTGCGTTCTCAACGATATTAAGCGCGGCACTGGCCTGCCACTCTTTCGCATACTCGTCGGCAACAATTTTGACGTCGCCGCGAGCAACTGCCGGTTGCAACACATTCATTTGGCCCTGATGCAACAGCAGTGCATTGTTATCGGTGGGCGAGCCGCCCACGATCACAAAGTTTGCGGGCTTCTTGTTTACGTGATCGAGCAGATACTGCGCCTGCATCTCGCCCATCTTAACAACCTGGTGCGAGATATAGAGGTCAACATCGGAGTTCTTGATCAGGCGATCGTAAGAAATAACCGGCACGCCTTGTTTGTGCGCTGCCTCCACAATCGAGGCGGCAATTTCGCCGTTATGCGGCGCCACAATCAAGACGTCGATGCCTTGCGTCAGCATATTCTCAGCCTGCTTGATCTGCTCACTGTCGCTGCCGTTTGCCACTTGCACGTTGAGTTCTGCGCCGATTTCTTTGGCGCGTTTCTCGACCAAATCCTTGTCCCGTTGCCAGCGCTCCTCTTTCAAGGTGTCCATGGAAAAGCCGATCTTGATCGGCTCGTTGGGTCCCTTCGGTTTACGGGCGCCGCCGTTGGTTGTCTGTTGCGTACCAGATACACATCCGCCGGCTAGCAACGCGATCACTGTAAGGCAGAGCAATGTTCCACGGTTCATCTTCATGTTTCCCTTCTCACCAGGTTATTGGATCAGCTGAGACATCTGGGGCTATTGAACGTCCACGACTTCGGGGCCAGGGCGGCGGCGACGCAAAGGTTTACGTAGCGGTTTACAACAGCCCTTTACAGCAGCGACTCGCCGGCGAAGACTCGTCATCCCTGAAAGCAACCATCGGTTATCCGATTGCAGGAATGTGCAGAAATTACTTAATCGAGGCCCCCAGCTTACCAGACTCTTCGAGGGAAATATATATTGAAGTTTTGGTTTTTAAATGCTATTAAATTTCAAAATAAGTGTGCTGTCGCACATACAACTATTGCCTCCGCCGCGTAGAATTTCGAAGTTTCTGTTAATTAGTCACCGCATCGACCGAACGCGAGCAGCTACCGAGCAAGCTCCCAAAGACATGAACCTAACATCGGCTTTTGGCAACATTTCCCTAAACGTCATCCGCCGGCCCCGGGAGGGCCTACCAATGAATCCAAGCACGTCTAATTTGTTCCGCGTCACATTGTGTGTAATCTTCTTACTTTTAGCAGTCGCTACAGCGAGCGCCCAATTTAGGGCGAGCGTACAGGGCACGGTAAGCGATGCGACGGGAGCCCTGGTTCCTGACGCCACGGTCACCTTGACCAGCCAAGAGACCGGGCGAAAGCAGGAAGCGAAGACCAGCGGTGAAGGCTTTTACCGCCTCAGCGAGCTTTCGCCGGGACGCTATACGTTG
>DATLBQ010000230.1:0-2849 GCA_035526805.1 Pyrinomonadaceae bacterium | reverse complement strand
CAGCGGGAACGATAAAGCGGTCGTAAAACCTGACGCTGGCCGGCTCCATCGTAACGGATTTCAACAGGCAGTATTTGATCCACCAGGGAGCGATACCCACGACATCAAAATATGATGACAGGACGATTTTGAATCCAGCTCGTTTCAGTTTGTCTTCGAGACTGCGCTTTGTGTAACGACGGACGTGGCCAACTCGTTCATCGAAAGCGCAGTAAAGCCGGGGCAACGCCGGGACAAACAAAAACACACGCCCGCCCACCGTCAATGTTTGCTGAATGGTCGTGAGTTCCAACTCATCATCTGCAATGTGCTCCAGGACATTGACGTAAATAATCGAATCCGGCGTTTGTTTACTTCTGATGAGCGGCGCCGCGGCCACGAAACTGGACTGATAAGTATCGACGCGAGGGCCGTCCTTGCTCTTCGTTAATAACGGGGCATTGACCACAAGTTGCTGATACATCTTAGCCGAAGGCTCGACAAGCGAAAGAGATTCACACTTGTGATACTTGAGGATGAGCTCAGAAAAGGAAGCGAGTCCAGCACCAACTTCCACAATATGGCGTCCAAGATAGGGCGCAAACATTCGAATAATCCAGCGATGGTAATTCGACGCCGAGGCCATCGCCCCAAGTTCACGGCCCGAATACTCGAAGGCAGTATTAGCACTCCGAGCGGAGGCGGCGCTGTCCGAAGATTTTTCGAGTGAAGAATCAGGGGCGCTCATTCGATGAGCCCCGGCGCTTTGACGGGTGCAGCTGACACGCGGTTCGGCCGCGGTTGCATTTCCGGCAATTTGCGAAACGAGGAGCGCAGGTTGCAAAAAAGGTTGAAACGAATCACAAACCACAGGGCGATCAGGCCGTCGCTGAAAAACACCTTCTTACCTTCGGCATAGGTGCGGCCGTAATAACTGATCGGCACTTCGTAAATCGCGACCTTCAACTTCGCGATCTTCGCCGCCACCTCAACTTCGAAACCAAAGCCGCTGGAAACAATGATCATGCTGCGGATGATGTCTCCGCGAAAGGCCTTGTAGCCAGTTTCGACGTCGGTCATGTTGAGGTTTGTAAGGGCGTTGGAAAGAAACGTCAAAAACTTGTTCGCCAGAAAGTGATAGAAATACAGAACCCTCGCGGCTCTGCGAACCAGGAAACGCGAACCAAAGACTACATCGGCGTGGCCCTCCAGAATCGGACGGATAACTCCGAAGATGTCGGCCGGATCGTACTCGAGATCCGCGTCCTGCACGATCACCACTTGCCCGGTAGTCAGCGCAAATCCGGTCTTGAGTGCCGCGGTTTTGCCGGAGTTGCGCTGATGACGAACGACGCGCACCGACGAGTGAGTTTCAGAAAGACGGCGCGCCACTTCAGCGGTGCCGTCAGTTGAGCTGTCATCCACGATTATGATTTCCAGCAGACAAGGTACGTGCAGCAATTTTTCTACTACCTCTTCGAGCGTCGACGCCTCGTTGTAAACAGGCACAACGACAGAGAGGCACGCCGGATATTCGCTTGCAGACAAATCCGAATAATTTGATTCGTTACGACTCATGGGAAATTAACAATTCATCCTTCATCGTTCATCGTTGTATTTACTTCATCCTGCAGCCGAAGCAAAGCGGAGGCGCTCACGCACCACATCCAGCGGACGCAGCTTGACCTCGGCATATATGCGTCCGACATATTCACCCACGATACCAAGCGTGATCAACTCGATACCACCCAGGAAGAGTATGGCGGTAAAAATAAGGCCCACCCGCGCACCCACTCGGTAGTGTAAAAAGCGAATTACCATGCCGAGGACGCGGTACTCTGTGAATTGCACCGTCGCCCTATTGGGGCGCGGTTGTGTTGCCAGCGTTAGCCTGCAGTGCCGCCTGCGCTCGCTTGCAACGTGCTCAAGCTCTTCACTGGGACCGCGCGTCCGCCCGCCGCCAGCACCGAAAGGTGCGAGGATCTGGGAAGCTGTACGTCTGCTGTCATGTTCGCGCATCGCGCTCGGAGCGGGCAAAACGCCCCGGTCCCAGTGAAAAGCTTAAGCTTGTTGCGGGCGACGCGGACTTTATCATATCTTGTTCCGCCAACGCGTCCTTCATGTTCAGACGGCCCAGGCGCCTCAAGAGAGAAACCAGACCAGGGATGTCAGTAGAAATCTTTCGCGCTCTGCTTTCGCAGAAGCTGAAATCGTTTCCACGCAGACTGGAAATTGGTGATGTAGTGATTTTGCTTTACATCACCGCGTTCGTGAGACAGTGGTTCTGGATAGTTAACCAGAATTCGCTCGCCTGGATTCTCACCTTTCTCGTTTCCGTAAGTATTTGGGCTATTCACCTGCTGTACAAAGATCGGCATGATCGGGACGACGAACCCATGCCGCGACGATTCTGGCTCGTGGTAGCGTTGCCGCTATTCGTGATCTACGCGCTGCGGGTCGCGTTTCCCGATACGTCTTTTGACGTCCTGGACTATCGCCTGATCAATTCCGAGCGCGCCTTGCGAGGTTTGCCGTTTACCGGCGCTGACTTTTTCCCGACACGCTTCCCCTTTAATCCGGCCCCAGACATGGTGACCGGAATTTCCCGCCACCTCCTCGGTTATCGTTTAGGCACCATCGTCAATTACCTGGTCGTGGTCTGGGTCGCCACTCTGCTGCTCCGGTTCCTGCGGCCGTACATTAAAAACGTTTGGCTTGCCTGCACGGGCGTGCTGCTGCTTCTGCTGACCGAACATCTAATATTCATCATTAACAACTACATGGTCGACTTGCTGGCGCTTCCGTTGCTGCTTGAAGCAACGCGAATAGCTTTGATCGCTGACGAAAAACACACCAGCCAAAACTCGATT
>DATLBQ010000229.1:0-10489 GCA_035526805.1 Pyrinomonadaceae bacterium | reverse complement strand
CGAGTAAGCGCTGAATAACAGTTGCGTTATAAGGTGGATGATAATCGCCTAGGATGTGGGAACCACAGGACGCCTGCATTCCCTGTACGCAGATGTTGTCCTTGATGGCGACGGGAATTCCAGCGAGTGCTCCTTCCCGGTTCGTGAGTGACTCGGCTCTTTTCAAGGCACCATCGCGGTCGATTTGTAAAAAAGCATTGAGCGGCTCATTCAGTTTTTCCGCAGCATTGACGGCAGACTCAACCACCGCGCGCGCAGTTGTGCCTTCTTCAGCGATGCGCTTCATCAGCGATTCAATGTCTCTTTGGCCTTCACTCATCGGCTATTTGTATTTTGTTCTTTGTTCTTTGTACTTTGAACTTTGCTTGTTTATCGCAGGCTTGAGCTTGAAAGAGCAAAGTACAAAGTTCTAAGTACAAAGGTCTACGTACAAATTCTTCCCCTCAAAGAACCTTCGGCACGCGAAAATGACCAGACGCCGCATCAGGCGCTTCGGCCAGTGCGGTCTTCTGCCCGAGCGACGGTTCGACAATGTCATCCCGTGAGGAATCAGTCGCTTCGCCCTCCGGTGTCAGGCCGCCGAGCGCTGGCGGGACATTGCTGGTGGCGACTTCATTCAACTGCTCGACGTAACTAACAATGTCTGCCATCTGCGGCGCAAATATTTTCAACTCCTCCGGCGTGATTTCCATGTGCGCCAGTTGAGCTACCTTTTCAACATCAGCTTCGGTGATTGGCATAGTTAAAATTTCGGATTACGAATTTCGGATTGCGAATTTTCCAAACGCTTGACGCAACTTGTAGCCGCGCCCAGAAACGCGCGCCGCAGTTCTACGTCTTCGATTGCAGCTGCGGCAGTCAACAACTCAGCCGGCACCTGGGTATTGGCGGCAAGGCCTTTGCCTGGGCCGGCTTGCGCTGCGCGTGCCGTCTCAACGGTCTTCGGATCGACTCGAAGTTCGATTATTTTCACCAGCGACTGACCCAGCACCGAGTTGAGCCGAAAGAGTAGCTGGCCGCGCATGTGCTCGAGTTGTTTCTTCCACATGCTGTCGCCAACTGCAACGACGAGCGTCTGATGCTGAAGCTCAACGGGAACTGCATTACTACTCAAGCCTTCACCGACGGCATGTTTCCACGCGGCCACACAAGCCGCTTCAGTGACGGCTTCAGAAGCGCCCGACGCTTTGAGTATCGCCGGCAAGGTTTCGATCAGTCTGTTCATATTAGAATGACAAGTTCATTTTGAAGCGTGCGCGAGTGTATAAGTTGATTAGCCTAAATTCAAATCGAACACAAACCGGATTAATCCGCAGATTATCCAGATGACACAGATTAAATTTGAGCAGCAACGTAAAAGGGAAGACAGAAGTTAACGTTTGTAAAGGCGTATTGGCTCTTCGCCTGGCAATCTCTGTAATCGGCATAATCTGTGGATAATTCTTTCCTAACATGCTGAGAGAGAAAATCGTATTAGCTTCGCAGAGTCCGCGCCGAGCGGAAATACTGACGACCGTGGGCTGGCAGTTTGAGGCAATCGCGGCGAACATTGATGAGACAAGATTCCCGTCCGAAGATGCGCCGACCTATGTGAAACGCCTGGCCCAGATAAAGGCTGAAACAGTCGCAAAGCAAATAGTGTCAGGCGGCCTGGTGCTCGGCGCTGACACGGTGGTTGTAATTGACGAAGAAATTCTGGGTCAGCCGCGCGACGACGACGACGCTCGCCGCATGTTATCGCTGCTTAGCGGAAAATGGCACCAGGTCGTCACTGGCGTTGCGCTATTGAGAGGAAGCGCTGCTCAGCAAACCTCGGTCGGACAGCAAACGACGCGCGTGCTTTTCGCAAAACTTTCATCTGAGCAAATTGATTGGTATGTCTCGACCGGGGAGCCGAAAGGAAAAGCCGGCGCATACGCGATACAAGGCAAAGGCGCGTTACTCATTGAAGAGATTCAGGGAGACTACTTCAACGTGGTGGGGTTGCCGGTGAGGCTCGTGTTCGAGTTGATGCGGAAAATGTAGTGGTCAAGTCGCCAGCAAGAAACTGTGGCCTGCGCGCCGATCGTTGCTGGCCACTGGCCACCAACCACTAATACAAAACGGTGCCGCCATCGACATTGATGGCTTGTCCATTTATCCCGCGGCCGTCTTCCGAAGCCAGTAACAACGCCAACGCGGCAACTTCTTCAGGGGCAATTATCCGGTTCTGCGGACTCATCTTCTTGAGCGATTCCCTCGCCTCGTCTGCCGAGAGCTTCGTTTTCTGCGTGATATTTTCGATGCCGCGCGTGGTCATTTCAGTGTCGACGTAGCCGGGGCAGATGGCGTTCACGGTGATTCGTTTGGCGGCGACTTCCAGAGCGGCGGAACGAGTCAGGCCGAGCACGCCGTGTTTTGAAGCGGAATACGCGGCCACATAAGGCGAGCCTGTCTTCCCGGCGATCGAAGCAATATTAATGATTCGGCCCCAGCCGCGTTCAATCATTGCCGGCAGAGCCGCCCGTGTGCAGTAGAAGGTTCCGTTCAAATTAATCTCGAGATGGCGGCGCCAAAGGTCGTTCGTGGTCTTTACCAGCGCCGCGCTCTCAGCAATGCCGGCGTTGTTGACCAAAATGTCGGGCGCTCGACCAAAGAACTCCTGCGTGTTTTCAAACATCTTCGCAACACTCACCGAATCCGAAACATCGCAAACCAACGCCAGCGCTTTCGACTGCAGCTCTACAATTTCGCGCGCGACACTTTCAACTTGATCCAGACTGCGAGCCGCCACCACGACGTTCGCGCCCTCACGGGCAAACGCCAGTGCGATGGCGCGACCAATCCCGCGACCGCCACCGGTGATTAGAACAATGCGTTCCTTGAGTTTCATGATGGTCCTAATACAGTTTCAAATCTCAGATCATCCGCAGACTACTCAGATTGCACAGATTGCAAAACATCTAAGCGGTTAGGATAATCCATACGCTAGATCTGTTCTCCCCCGTTAGCGTCCCAGCATCTGTGAAATCTGCGTAATCTGTGGATATAACTTCGAAAGTCGAAACTATCTTCCCGTGAATTTCGGTTCGCGCTTCTCCAGAAATGCTCGAACACCCTCACGCCCATCCTCCGACTCAAAGCAACGCAGTTGCGCCTCCGTTTCGAAGCGCAGCATCTCCTCCAGCTCGGCTGACTGGCTCATGTAGACGGCTTGCTTAGCGGCGCCGATAGAAATTGCGGGCGCAGCGCGCAGGCGCTCGGCAAGCTTGCGAGTTTCGGTTTCGAGGGCGGCGGGTTCTACGACGAAATTAACTATTCCCAAACGCTGCGCTTCGTTTGCGTCGAGGGTCTCGCCCAGGAAAAACAGCTCACAGGCTTTGTTCGGGGTGACCAGCCGCGGCAGAAAATACGTGCCGCCCCAATCCGGATGCAGACCGACTTTTACGAACGACTGGCTGAAGCTGGCATCGGTCGAGGCGATGCGCAGGTCGCAGGCAAGGGCGAGATTGAAGCCCGCACCTGACGCTGGCCCACCAATGGAAGCAATGACCGGTTTCGTCATCTGGCGAATTGCGGTAATCACGCGGCGTGCCGATCCCAGCAGACGCGAAAACTCATCGGCATCTTTCTCTTCGATGAGTGCCCCCATTGCGCGAATATCGCCGCCGGCGCAAAAAGCGCGTCCGGCGCCGGTGATAACCACCACGTGAACACTTCTATCGCTACCGGCAGACTCCAGCGCCTCTGCCAGGTCGCGTCGCATGTGTCCGGCAAGTGCGTTCAGCTTCTCCGGCCGATTCAGAGTGATCGTGGTGATGCCGGAATCTTCAGTGACGTCAATATGTTCGTAGGCCATAAGAGGTTTCAAGTTTCAAGTTCGGAGTTTCGGAATTCGACTTTCATGTTCAGGTCCGAGCAATGGTTCAAGTCAGAAGGCGAACTTGAAACTTGAAACTTTGAACTTGAAACTATTTACCCTTAAAGATCGCTTTGCGCTTGTTGACGTAAGCGTCCAATCCTTCTTTGGCGTCCTGAGCCTGAAACAGTTGTTGTTGCAGCTCGCGCTCCAACGCCAATGCTGATTCAAACGGAATCTCCGCCCCGGTCTGTACGCTGCGTTTGATTCGGCCCACGGCGCAGGCAGCTTTGTTTGGCGCAGTAAATTGCCGTGCGTAAACCGTTATTTGTTGGATGAACTGAGCGCCCGAGTCTGCGTCAAAAATCTGGTTAACTAGTCCCAATTCCAGACCTCGCTCGAAAGGAAATAATTCACCCATAGCCATCAATTCAATCGCCTTCGACTTGCCGACGATTCTCGCCAGACGCTGTGTGCCACCTGTTCCCGGCAGCACGCCCAGCGAAACTTCCGGTAGACCCATTTTGCCGGCGCCGCGACGCGCCACGCGCAGGTCCGCAGCCATTGCAACTTCCAACCCGCCACCCACGCAGTGACCGTTGATCGCCGCAATCACAAGTTTTGGAGTTTGCTCAAGACGATTCAGGGTTTCGTTCGCATGCAGGCAGAAGTAGTACTTGAAGGTCGGCGTAACGTCAGCGAGCATACTGATATTTGCGCCGGCGCAAAAGAATTTTTCACCGTTACCTGTGATCACAATCACCTGGACGCTTTCATCCATGCGTGCCTCGAGGAATGCGGCGTCAAGCGATTGCATCATCTCGTAGGTGTAAGTGTTTGCCGGCGGATCATTGAGTGTTAGGAATGCAACGCCATCCTCTGCGCGGTAGTCGATTAATGTCTGCTTCAGTTTTGTCATGCGAAGTAGGATGTGCTCTTTAGATAATCCGCGTAGCCCGTGAAAGCATAAAGCCTGGGGTGAAGCGGAGCGAAACCCCAGGATAGAAAAGGTTAAAAAATTCAGCGCGCGAAGCGTGCGACAGTGTACGCTGCGATTTACTCATCATCCGTCGCAGCTTTCGCTGGCTCAATGCAAATATTTGTGGAACCGATCCAGGGGTGCTGCGCTCCGACCCCAGGCTTTATGCTGTCGCCGCGCTTCGCAGGCTAAAGCATCATACTTTTTCGCGGCTAGTTTTGCCGCCAAACACTCAGACGTTCCGTAGTTGCTGCACTCAACTTGAATTCTAGTTGATCAACAGGTAAACCAGCGAGAAGCCCGGACAGGAACAAACGCGTCACATTTTCCACGAGCTCGTTGACTTTCAGTTTTCCCTGCGGATCATACCAGTTGTAGATCCAGTTCATCATGCCGAAGAGCGCATAGGTAGCGACAGTGAGATCGATGTGATCCCGCGCGTCTTGTTGCTGCTGAATCTCTTTCAGAATCGTGCGCGCAAGTTTTGTGTATTTGTCTTTCTTGCTGGAGACGTGCGTGTGCAGATCACCAGCAAGCGACTCAGCCTCGTGAGACAACACCTTCATCTCGGCCATGTTCGCGGCAAAAAATGAAAGATGGTTTTCAATAAAAATTCGCAATTTGGTTAGCGGATCGTCCACTTCCTGAAGACGTTCCTCCAACCGTTCAAGTACGTGTCCAAAGCAGTTGTCCTGAATCAGGTACAGCAGTTCTTCCTTCGATCTACAATAGTGATAAAGGCCGGCAAGACTGACATTGGTCGCGCGTGAAATGTCGCGCATGGTGGTCGAGTGATAATTCTTCTCGGCGAAAATGCGCGCGGCGTTACGAAGAATGAACTCCAGCTTCTGATCGTGTTTACTAAAATCTTGCATGAAAGACCTAAGTCGTTTTCATAACCGAACATACTCAAACTCAAACGGCTTGCCTTTGATGCCGGTTGCCGGTGGTGCGATCCAGTTGGCAATCTTGCCGGGCTCAACTACAGGATGCATCAAGCTGCGCACGTACTCGCGATCCTCCATCGTCGGCAACCAATCCACCTTGCGCCGTTCAAACTCTTCCGCCGCAATCAGATTTCCCTCGATGTCAAAATGATGACCAGCATATTCGCCGAGGTGCCGGTGAAATCTCGAACTCGGTAAGAACAGTCTTTCGCTGATCCCTTCCTCCGTCAGAGTTTTATTCCAACGCGCCAGCCCTTTCTCGCAATCCCTGACGTACTCACCACGCAATACCTCGTTCAACGCATTGCGCAAAGGCACCTCGCGGTCGTTTAGTTTGCCGTCGTCCACAATCACCATTGTGAAGTTTTGCTCGGCGAGAATGTGATCCTCATATTGCTCCTGCTCTTTGTAGCGCCCCTTGAGACCGGCAGCGAAAAAGTCAGCCGAGTTTGAACTGATCTCACCGCCAAAAAGATCGAGTGAATAACTAAACCAGAAGTTGATGTGCTTTTGGATAATGTCGAGAGGAATGCCGCCAAGCTCGCGCACGTCGCCCTGCTTCATCAGCTGCGCCGTGCGCTTAACCACACGGTTCAGACCAGTGTCGCCGACGAACATGTGATGCGCTTCTTCAGTCAGCATAAACTGGCAGGTGCGCGCGAGCGGTTCAAAACCCGACTCGGCCAGTGCTGATAGCTGATACTTGCCGTCGCGATCGGTGAACATTGTGAAGCAGAAGAAGTTGAGCCAATCATCACAGGGCTGATTAAACGCTTCGAGGATGCGCGGCTTGTCGGGATTGCCGCTGCGGCGTTCGAGCAGTGCATCAGCTTCATCACGGCCGTCGCGGCCAAAATATTTCTGTAACAGGTAAACCATGGCCCATAGATGCCGGCCCTCTTCGACGTTTACCTGAAACAGATTTCTCAGATCGTAAAGAGAAGGACAGGTCTTGCCGAGTTCGCGTTGCTGTTCGACCGAAGCCGGCTCTGTGTCGCCCTGCGTGACGATGATGCGGCGCAAGGAGTTGCGGAATTCTCCCGGCACTTCCTGGTAAGCAGGTTGGCCGTAGTTATCGCCGAAGCCAATCTTCGCGTCAGGCTCGGCGGGCTTGAGAAAGATTCCCCAACGATAGTCGGGCATCTTCACGAAATCAAAGTTTGCCCAGCCGTCAGGCTCAACGCTGATCGCAGTGCGCAGGTAAACGTCTTTCTGTTGGAAGCCGTCAGGACCCATCTCCTGCCACCAGTCGAGATAGTTTGGCAGCCACTTTTCCAGCGCGCGCTGAAGTTTCTTGTCTTCACTAAGATTTACGTTGTTTGGTATTCGTTCGTATAGATTCATGATTATCCTGGGAGCGCAGGCATATTGTCTGCTGGTTGGCAAGCACTCTAGATGCGTTGTCCGCGCTACGCGCTCATTGCAGGCAGGATGCCTGCGCTCCCAGCCTCAGGTTCTCTTAAAGTCAAACTTCGACTGCGTCGGTTTACCGTAATTCGTCAAAGCGCCCTCCGGACCAACGGCGTTTGGTCGTTGGAAGATCCAGTTTTGCCAGGCCGTCAAACGACCATAAATCTTTGTGTCCATAGTTTCCGGGCCGGCGAAGCGCAGCGATGCTTCCATGCCGGTAAGCGCGTCGGGCGACAGCGAAGTTCTTTCTTCTATCGCCACGCGAATCTCGTCTTCCCAATCGAGATCATCCGGCGCGAAGGTAACAAGACCAATTTCCTCGGCATCTTCAGTATTGAAGCTTCTATCAACTTCGAAGATTTTGCGAAGCGTGTCCGGTTCGGCTAGAAAGCGAGATTGAAGACGCGTCAACCCGTTGCTCATTGGCAGTACGCCGGCGTTGAGTTGACTAACAGCGATTGCCACCGGTTCGACCTTCACGGATTCGTCAGTACTGTTAAGCATGTAACTGCGATCCGACGCCAGTAATAACTCCATTAAGTTTCCTGCGAAGCAACTACCGGGTTCAACGATGGCGAAAAAGCTCTTCGCGGTTAGATCGAGGCGGCGCAGCACGCGCGCCATATAAAGAAGAATCTCGCGAACCAGCCAATGTCCTTTGTTCGCCTCAAGAGTTTTGTCTACGGCTAGAACGTCGTCGATGTTGCCTACAGTGCGCAGGCAAACCAATCCGATCTCGGGCTCGTTCACACGTAGATGAAGCAAAGCGTCGTCTAGCTCTCGATATAATTGCAGCGGCCAAAAAGAGTCTCCCAGCTTTTGGATATCGTCAGGCGATGTGGGCAAATCAGCTTGCGGTCCGCGAACGGTCAGGTCGGCGTAACGCTGCTCGCGGTTCAAGACGAGCGTGACGTATTTGTATTCAAGGCCAGAAGGTTTCACGTCGACTTGCAGCGGGTTTAATTTGATACCGTTACCCAAACTATTAGTTTGCGATGCTTGGTTGCCATTCAAGCTGGGTGCTTCCGCGTTGTCACGCAAACTAACAGTTTGCGTTACGTCATCAACGATCTCGCGGACGCGAGCATCGATTGATTCGTGAAACTTGCTGGTGGGAAAGTAGTCGTCGATGAGGCCCCACTCTTTCGCGCGTTTGCCCTTGAGTCCTTCAGCCAGGGTCGAGAAAACGTCTGCGCGATCACGACGTACTTTTCGCTTGTCAACAAGCCGCGTTAGACCGCCGGTGCCTGGCAACACGCCAAGGAGGGGAACCTCAGGAAGCGAAATCGCGGAATTGCCATCATCGACGAGATAGATTTCGTCGCAGGCGATGGCGAGCTCGTAACCGCCGCCGGACGCCGTACCGTTGAGCGCGGCGATATAACGCCGTCCCGAATGACGCGAATCATCTTCGATGGCGCAGCGCGTCTCGTTGGTGAATTTGCAGAAATTAACTTTGAACGCGTGAGATGAGGTGCCAAGCATGTAGATGTTTGCGCCGGCACAAAAAATCCGGGGTTTGAGACTGGTGAGCACGACGGCTCTCACTTGCGGATGCTCGAAACGCAGTCGCTGAATCGCGTCAGCGAGTTCAATGTCGACGCCGAGATCGTAGGAATTAAGTTTCAGCTTGTAGCCTTCGGCCAGCGTAAGGTCTTCCTGCACGTCCATGGTCAGCGTAGCCACGGGGCCGTCGAGGCTTAGTTTCCAGTGCTTATATTGATCCGGTGACGTTTGAAAGTTAATCATCAAATCCTCTCGATACCCCCGGCATATCCGCAGATTACACTGATAAGAAACTCTCTGAATCCGCGTAATCTTTGAATAGCGATGTCTCGTTCGAACGTTCGTTCGGGATTGATTAGAATAGCTTCAAGAGCAGAATTCAGTCAAGTTCATCGGCCGTAGCTGACGCTGAATTCTGGCATTGTTTTTATAAGAGGGGCTTAAGGGTGCTGCTTGACAGTGTCGCAGTTTGGCGCGTAGGGTTTCGCTCCGACGAGGGCCAATTTAGTTTTTGAGGGACTTATGCCGCTCGTTTGAACGTGAAGTTAGTACCACGTCGCGGTAGCCGGTGGATGTAGATTCGAACTTCCCACGGCGGATATTAATGAACTTGACCCATCCCGCTACCGCGATACTGACCTGAGGAGGCGAATCTGTTCTGGTGAACGGCGCGGTCTTCAAAACCGTCAGTGAGACTGTGAGAGCAGGCTCAGGTAGGTTCGATTCCTACACGCCTCCGCCATTAAGGATTTCGGATTGCGGATTTGCTGCTATGAACGCTGACGACATGAAGAAAATAAAGCTAGCGTTTGCGCTACGAGTGAATCGCTTAGCCGAAAGTTTGCCAAACACACCGACGGCTAGGGTAATTAGAAACCAGATGGTTCGTTGCGGTACGTCGGTAGGCGCGAATTATAGAGCCGCTTGTAGAGCAAAATCGCGACCGGACTTTATTGCCAAACTGGGCATTGTAGAAGAAGAAGCTGACGAAAGTAATTATTGGATCGAGCTACTAATTGATGCTGGCATTGTAAAACGCGAGCGGGTGGCGGATTTGCTTCAAGAAAGCAATGAAATCGTGTCAATCGTCGTATCGTCGATTAAGACCGGGCGGACCGGCAGCATGAAACCGGTTTCGAATTCCGCAATTCGAATTCCGCAATCCGAAATCGTATGAAGGAATGGGTTGCACTCAACATGACGCCTGGCATCGGACCCCGCGCCGCTGCCAAACTCCTCGAGCGATTTGGCTCAGCCGAAGCGGTATATCGCGCAAGCAGGTTGGAGCTCGAGAAACTTCGATTGTTGCCAGAGGCCGTCGACAGCATTATCGCTCGCGACATGCACGACAAGGCGGAGGGTGAGCTTGTCGCTGTTAGAAAACTCGGTGGCGAGATCCTGATCCTGGATGATGGAGTTTACCCGCCGTTGTTGAGAGAGATCTTTGATCCGCCAGTCACGTTGTATGTGAAGGGCGCCTGGTCTGAATGTTTGGACCAACCGTGCGTGGCGATCGTCGGTTCGCGAAAATGTTCCACTTACGGACAAAACTCCGCGTCAATGCTCGCGAGAGACTTGGCCCAGCGCGGCGTCACGATCGTTTCCGGTTTTGCGCGGGGAATCGATGCTGCCGCTCACCGCGCGGCAATTGAAGGCGGCGGACGCACGATCGCCGTGCTGGGCACGGGCATTGATCAAATTTATCCGCGCGACCACAACAAGCTTGCTGAGGAAATCCTAAGCTCAGGAGGAGCGCTGGTTTCTCAGTTTCCGTTAACGACACCTCCGGTCTCGGAAAACTTTCCGTAC
>DATLBQ010000228.1:0-8207 GCA_035526805.1 Pyrinomonadaceae bacterium | reverse complement strand
CTTCTCGGATAACTTTGAGCTTGAACTCACGGGTGAATATGCGGCGTTTCGTTGCTGACTTCTCAGACATGTTAAGCCTCCTCCCCAACAGGGATGTATGCTTAACTTTCTGTGCAGGTCAAGGGTGCAGTTCAGCTGTTCAACCCAGAATCTAATTCAACTCCAATCAGCTCAGGGTCGGGAAGGCGGGCTTGCCCCCGCTGTTGGCTTAGCATTCAATGCCGAACTTTGAGCCTGTCCTGTTGAGTGTTGTTCCAACAGCGCGCGCGCGTTGCGTTGGAGCCCGGAGAGCTTGGCTCGCTTCATTGCACTCCCGCGAAAACGTTCAGCATAAGCTTCCGGTGTCAGCTCCAACACTTCGGAGAGCGGCGCGTTGACATTTCGCTCGCGCGGCCCAAAGCGAGGCTCGTCTGTTATCTGTTCGAAACGATTCCAGGGACAAACATCCTGACAGATGTCGCAGCCGTAAAGCCAACCTTCGAGGTGTTCTGCAACTGCCGCCGGCAGATCCGGATCGCGCAGTTCAATCGTGGCGTAGGAAATACATCTGTTTGAATCGACCACGTAGGGTTCAGTGATGGCGCTCGTTGGGCAAGAGTCTATGCAGAGAGTGCAGCTGCCGCAGTGGTCGGCAACAATTTCATGGTCGTATTCCAGGTCGAGATTGAGCAGCAGTTCGCCAATGAAGACCCACGAACCGTATTCAGTTGTAATCAGGTTCGTATGTTTGCCAATCCATCCGAGGCCCGCGCGCGCTGCCCAGGCCTTGTCCATCATGGGTTGGATGTCAACACAAACTTTTCCTTCAGCCTGGGGAACTTCTGCTTTTATCCATGCGAGCAGTGAGCGAAGTTTGGCGCTAATAACTTCGTGATAATCATCACCCCAGGCATAGCGCGATACCTTGCCTGTCGCTCGATCGTCGGTGTGTTTTGCGGGCGTGTAGTAATTCTTTGCTACGACCACGACGGAGCGCGCGGCGGAAAAAAGATCGCGCGGGTCGGCGCGCAATTCAGGATCGCGCTCCATCCAGGCCATATTGCCCTGGTAACCGCGGTCGAGCCATTCCTTCAATTGTTTGCCTTCGTTGTCGAGCGCCACAGCTCGCACGATGCCAACCTTCTCGAAACCTTCACTTAAGGCTTGATGTTTTATTCGTCGGGAAAATTCGCGTGGTTGGGCAGGAGGTTCGCCAGGTTGGGAGTTGATCGTCGCATTTTCAGGCGAGACTGATGTAACACACCAGGGCATGGGATCAGGATACGTGCGGATCGCGTGACTCGTCTAGCGTGCCTGAGAAGAATAGGGCGTAATCGGATTTCACATCCTGAAGCACGTCGCCCTGACAGCTCAACGGAGAAGCACACTCCCAAGAGATCGGCTCGATGTGGGAACAAACCTGGTGTGATTTCCGTCAGCGTATCGACGGCGCCGCAAAACCTAATTGAGCGATGGCCAGAGCCTTACTGAATTTTTTGAATCGTGACCGTAGTCAAAGGCGAGGTGCCGCTCGTGCGATTGTAGGAAAGCCAATAGCCGGCCTTTGGGAATCGCACCATCCTGTAGACCGAGCCATCGGCTTTTGCTTCGACATCGGATCCGAAGACTTGTTTGGCGGTGGGCACCGTCTCGCCGGCAGTCAAAAAATCGGCTGAAATAGTTACCACTTTGTGGGCCTGATCATAAACAATTTGCACCGTCTCGCTTTCGCCGAATACGAAGAAATCTTGTTCCTCTCCCTTATCTTTTGGGCTCCCGAGTTTCTTTCGCACTTCCTCGGCAAGCATTCCGAGCTGCACGCCTCGGTATTCCTTGAAGGTGCCGGATTCATCCTCGCCGGCGGCAGCTGCAGTTGACCGGCGGGTCTTTTGAGCGTTGCCAGCGCTCAACAAAAGCAAGAGGCTTGCGGCCGCGATAGTGAAGACAAAAACGCGGGAGTTTACCGGCCGGCGACCTCGTATTTCAGCTACCGGCAGGGATCGTATTGTCGGATTCATGGGTACTTCTCCTTGCAGCAGGGTGGCCTCGGGCGCGGCGGAATCGTAGGTTCGAAAGAGTTGGGCGCCGGACCCGCGCCAGGAATAGGTTTACAACAATTGCGGACAATATCGCCAGAAAACGCGATTGTCAATGCTGCTTGAAAGGTCGGGGCAGGCCCGCGAGCCCCAGCCATTCTTCGGCTTTCCGGATGAGGTTCCCTATCATCACCCCAGCGCTCGGCCGGTAGGTACCGGAACGAAGAGCTGTTCCTGCTTCGTGGGGAGCAACCGATTCCGCCGACTTCAATGCTTTTCAAAGAAGCGCGCTTAACAGAAAAGAAATACCGTGCGACTGCCTTGACTATTCATGGCGTTTGGAATAGAACGCACGCGCTCTGCAAATTAATCCAGGAGTTAAATCATGAAAAAGATGCTCATATTGCTCGCTGCGTTGACCGTGGCAGCCGCTTGTGCCGCGCCGCCAACCAACCAGACAACCACGGCAAATACAAATTCCGCGGCCACTCCGTCAACTCCAATGATGACTGAAGCAGACGCGGTTGCTAAAGAAAAGGCTATCTGGGACACGATCAAGAATAAGAACTACGAAGCTTTCGCGAACATGCTGGCCGAGGATCAGGTTGAAGTCAGCGGTGAAGCGGTGTGGGACAAGACCGCCGCCGTCGCGTCAATTAAGGAATTCGAGCCAATTGAATTCACCCTTAGTGAGTGGAAGTTTCTATCCATAGACAAAGACGCCTACATCGTTAACTACACTGCCAACGTCAAGGGAAAATATAGAGGCAAAGAGTTTCCGGTAGAGTCTGCCCGGGCAAGTTCAGCCTGGGTCAATCGCAACGGCCGATGGCTCGCTATATATCATCAGGAGTGTCCCGTGAGACCTCCCATGCCACCAGCGGCGAACAAGCCTGCTGCGGCGAAAGCGAGCCCCTCGCCAGCTGCGGCCCCGGCCACGACAACTGCGGGAAGCGATCCAATCGCAAACGAGAAGATGGTTTGGGATTTGTTCAAGAGCAAAAACTACGACGCTTTTGCCACTTTACTGGCGTCGGATTTCATGGAAGTCGAGCCGGACAAGGTTTACGACAAAGCCGGATCAGTTGTGGGCGTGGCGCAGTTTGACGCGTCAAAAGCTGTGTTAAGCGATTGGAAAGCGGTTCAACTCGATGACGATGCTTCGCTGGTGACGTATGTGGCGAAGGTTCCCCTTCCCGGCGCCCCAGCAATGGGAGAGCGTCACACTTCGATTTGGGCTAATCGTGATGGCAGGTGGTTGGCTGTCTTCCATCACGGCGGTACACCGGTCACAAAACCCGGGGCGATGGCCACGCCCGGCGCGTCAGCTTCGCCTGCCGTTAAAGCGTCACCCTCGCCGAGGACATCACCCGCGCTGAGCCCGAATCCGTAAGACCCAGCGCGCACTAAAGAGCAGTTGAACAGAGGTTGTGATCGACAGAGTGGACTCAGTCGATTGCAACCTCTTTGCTCGTAGTCCCGAAGTGAGGAGTTGAACATTTCGAGCCGCAACCAGCCGCAGGCACTATCAGGTAGTGGTTCAGTTGCAGGAAGGATGGCGCTTAGAGAACCGAGCGCGGTAGCGCCGGATGCTGGAGTTAACTTAACGGGTAACTTTGGCCAGACAAGCGCACTCACTAGTGAAGTTGCTTTTAGCAGGCGATCCCACTTTCAACTTTAAGACCAGATGCCGGGAATGCTTGTCGCGCACAACGGACACTGACCCTCAGGCGTGACGTTCATTTGTCTAATCAAATACCCATGACGCTCGACGAGTAATTGATCGCATGTCGGACAAAGGGTGTTTTCCCATCGCCCCACTCGGCCGGGAAGGTTGCCCGCGTAGACATAACGCAGCCCTGCCGTGCGACCAATCTCGCAAGCGCGTATCAACTGCTCAGCGGTAGTGTTCGCGTTTTCGGTCATGTGATAGTCCTGGTGAAAAGCCGTCACGTGCCAGGGAATGTCGGGTGAAACAGATGCGATGAAATCCGCCGCGCGTTTCAATTCGTCTTCCGAGTCGTTGAAGCCGGGAATCACGAGCGTCACAATCTCTTCCCAGAAGCCGCGCTCGTGGACCATCTGAACAGTCTCCAGAATATTCCCGACCACGCCGCCAAGCTGCCGATAGTTCCTATCGTCCATGGTTTTTAAATCAATTTTGTAACAATCGGTCCACGGTCGAATGTAGTCGAGCACCTGAGGTGTCGCATTGCCGTTGGAGATGAACGCGGTGCGAAACCCTTGCGGACGCGCTTTCCGAAAAACTTCGACCGCCCATTCCGCCGTAATCAAAGGCTCGTTGTAACTGCTGCCGACCATTGAGGCGCCATAAGCCTTAGCCACCGCCACCAGTCGCTCCGCTGTCACGTGCTGAGGTTGCGTGCCCGCGCTGTCGTCGCGCAAGGCCTGCGAAGTCAGCCAGTTCTGGCAATAGGCGCAGTGGAGATCGCAGCCGAGCATGCCGAAAGTCAGTGTGTCGGAACCAGGCAGCACATGAAAGAAAGGCTTCTTTTCGGTGGGGTCACAGGCGAGCGCGGCGACGTAGTTTGCCGGCACGAGCAGGCGTCCGCCTTGGTTGAAACGGACTTTGCAGATGCCTCGCTTGCCTTCATTAATCAGACAGCGATGACCGCAGGCGTAACACTTCAATGCGCCGTTCGCGAGGTGCTCGGTCAATTCCGCCGCGCCTTCAGCGGTCAGAGAGTCCAACACCTTAGCGAGAGGGTTCGATTTTGTACTAATTGGCATAATTAATCAGACCTTGGTTCCTAGTGCTTTGTACTTCGCTCTTCGTCATCAGTATTATCCGCACTTGTACGTTCAAGTTCAAAGCCCCAGGTTCTAATTACAAAGCTCGATTTCCCAAAAATGATCATCGAAGAAATAACCGTCACTGCCTTTCAACAACACACACGCATACTCGGCTGCGAGCAGACAAAGCTGGCGATCTGCATTGATCCGGGCGATGACTCAGAGGCGATCGTCGCCGCCATAGATAAGCACGGGTTTGAGCTACAGGCAATTGCCGTCACCCACGCGCACCTGGATCACATCGGCGGGGTGACCGCACTCAAAAAATTAAAACCCGCTGCGGCCATTATGCTTCACAAGGCAGATCAGTTTATCTACGACGCTCTTCCGGAACAGGCGGCGTGGATAGGTATTCCGCGCAATCAATGGGCTCAGTTCGGGTTTGATTTCGAGGCGCCGCCTCGCGTTGACGCGTATTGGGAGGATGGGCAGATTTATCAAGTCGGGCAACTTGAGTTCCAGGTGATCCATTGCCCCGGCCACACGCCTGGGCACGTAGTCTTGTTTGAACCTAAGGAACGCAAGGTGTTTGTTGGTGATGTCCTTTTCGCGGGCTCGGTGGGCCGGACTGATTTGCCTGGTGGTTCTACCGAACAACTGTTGGATTCGATCGTCAACAAACTTTTGCCGCTCGGCGATGATGTGGAAGTTTATTCGGGGCACGGTCCAACGACGACCATTGGTCAGGAAAGGAAAACAAATCCATTTCTCACCGGTGTATACCAACTCGGGGGCGGACGGCTTTGAGGAGGACTAAACCGGCAGGGAGCAAGCCGGGGGAAGCTAATTCAAATCCCAGGGGCGCGGTTTCACATAGATGAACTGAGGAGTAGAGTGCAGCTCACAGGTTCCTAACGCTGTTTGTCCTTTCTCCTTTTCACCCTCATGCCAGGGAGTTCCTTCATGAAAGCAAAGCTTATAGCAGTTGTCCTGGCAAGTCTGGGACTGATAGCTGTTGGTGTAGTTAAGACTAGTTCGAAGGTTCAACGATCGGCTGACTTCGCGCCTTCACATGACCGTCTTCGTTGGTATGCCCAAAAGGCCAAAGGAGAGCGACAAACAAAAGTCTCTATTTCATCAATGGTCTATGATTACGCTGGTTCAGCAAATTCCTTAGATGTTAATTCTGCGTTCGCGACCTATACCGTCGTGATAGGAGTGCCGCTTGAAAAACGCACATACCAATTCACGGATAATGATTTGGTTACGTGGTACAAGTTTAGAATCGTTGACACTTTGTCAGATAGAAAAAATCCTCCTTGCACCGTTTGCGATAAATCAAACCCACCGCAAGAACTCTTGCCGTTAGCATCAGATGAATTTGTGCTTCCGAAGAACGGCGGGCAAATACTTCTAGACGGAGTCGAAGTTGAACAAGTAGAAAAGGGGTTTCCACAATACGAACTGGGACAAAAATACCTATTCTTGCTATTTCTAGAAGCTTCCGGTGTTGCTACAACTGCGGGTGGACCGCTTGGCGTCTTCACAATTAATGCCGATGGCACTTTCCTTCCGATTAACACGAGGGACCATCCTCTGAAGAAGGGTCTTAAGCAACAATTCTCAAACTCAGTTGAACGCTTAAGAAACTCAAATCGCTCCCGGTAGCTGTACTCCCTAAAACACGGAGAATCCTCAATGCCACGACCCTTACTCACGGTCTACGTCCTAATAGTGTTTTTCTTTTGTAGCGATTGCGCATGGATGCCGGCAATCGGTTTGAAAGAGTCCGCGCAGCAATAGAGCAAATTGGTCCGGGCGACCTATTATTGCCAGCACCCATACAAAGACGTAAGTTTGATTTCATCCTTGCGGCTTTAATAACCCTAACTCACTAAGGTCCCCTTAGCGTTAACTCGGAAGGTAATCTCAATGAAAAAGAACTGGACAGTGATATGTTTCTTAGTGGCCCTCAGTCTGACTACCCTATTGGGTACCAGGGGTCAGAAACAGTCCAAGAGTGAAGACCAACCTTGAAAGCGCTAGAGTAAGGTCATTTAAGAAAGATGTTTCATTAGCTCCCTTGTAACGGAAACGGCACGATAGACAGCGGTATGGAGTTGTTCGGCAACTTCACGCCTCAGGAGCCATCAGAGACTCCTAATGGATTCCTTGCCCTGGCTGAGTTCGATAAGCTTGAACAGGGCGGTAACGGTGACGGGTCTATAACAAACGCGGACAGTATTTTTTATTCATTACGCCTCTGGCAGGACATAAACCACAATGGTATGTCAGAACCTGCTGAGTTACATGTTCTGACAGAATTTGGTCTTGCAACCTTAGACCTGGATTATAAAGAATCAAAACAAACTGATGAGTATGGCAATAAGTTTCGTTACCGCGCGAAGGTGAAGGACATCAACGGCTTTCAGGCTGGCCGTTGGTCATGGGATGTGTACCTAAGTTGCATGCCTTGAGAAGTCAATGAAAAGGAGAGGCACCCGTGAGGGCGCCTCTTTCATTCTAGTTTACTTAAAAAAAGGTCTCACTGTGGAAGTTAATCGAGGTTGAAGCGGCTCCCTGCCTAACGTCCGTCTCCACCGGCTCGCGGTTTAGGCCAAAGACGCGGCGCACAAGTGCGATGTAAACGGATTGGTCTGTCGATTATTTCTGCCCGGGCCCGCGCAGACGGCTTGCCTTAAGTTCTTCCCACTTGTCTTTCTGCTCGCCATTCAACTGGCTCGGCAGGGTTTCTACCGGAATGCTGTTTTGCTGACAGAAGTGGCGCCAGAGAATAAAACGCAAATCAAAGGCACCTGTTTCATCGGAGATAATGTTATCGACCGGTTCCTTGTTTCCCTTGCTCATGTTATTTCTTCTTCTTAAGTACGATTGATGAGAGCTGCAGCTGCCGCAGAATAGACGCCCTGGGTTTTCACTGCGCGCTCGCTTCAGGCGATCGTAATCTCCTCAGTGAGATACACATCCTGAATCGCATTCAGCAACTCCACGCCTTCGCTCATCGGTCTTTGAAATGCTTTACGACCGGAGATGAGCCCGGTGCCACCTCCCCGCTTATTGATCACCGCTGTGCGCACCGCTTCCGCCAAATCGCTTGCGCCTTTCGACTCGCCACCGGAGTTAATCAATCCGGCGCGGCCCATGTAACAATTCGCCACCTGATAGCGGACCAGATCAATCGGGTTGTCGCTCGTGAGTTTTTCGTAAACGAGTTTACTGGTTTTTCCGTAAGACTTACCGAGCGCTTTTTCGACCGCGGTGTAGCCGCCATTTCTTTCCGGCAGTTTCTGCTTGATGATGTCGGCTTGTATCGTCACCCCCAAATGATTTGCCTGCCCCGTGAGGTCTGCCGCCGCGTGCATGTCGCCTTCCTTGGTTTTGAATGCTGCGTTTCGGATATAGCACCACAGAATCGTG
>DATLBQ010000227.1:0-11977 GCA_035526805.1 Pyrinomonadaceae bacterium | reverse complement strand
CCCCGATATGCTGGGTTATCCCGCCAGCCTCACCGGCTGCAACTTCAGTGGCGCGGATGGCGTCGAGCAGCGAAGTTTTGCCGTGATCGACGTGGCCCATCACGGTTACCACCGGAGCGCGTGGTAGTTCTACGTCGTCTGCATCTGTCGCAATCAAATCCTCAAATTCCTGTTCAGCGACCATTTCTTCAAATGGCACGAACGTAACGTCATAGCCAAATCGTTTCCCGAGATCGATAGCGACATCGTCGTTGAGAGGTTGGTTGATAGTGGCAAAGACGCCGCGCTGCAGCAGCAGGCTAACAATGTCCTTCGGCTTGATTCCCAGCTTCTCGGCGAATTCCTTGACTGTCGAACCTTCAACGATGCGCGCCGACTTTGTTTCTCCCGGAACGGACGGGGATTCCATTCTGCCGGCAATACGATCTTCAAGCGACAGGGCCCTTGGCGGCGGAATAAAGTCACCCTTATCGAACCGTCCGGCCTTGCCGTCAATCTTGCGACCACCGCGCGTTGGCGTACGACGTGATCGTCGCCGGCCGGCATCTGGCGGCGGAATGTAGGTGGTTTGCGGAGTTAGTGTTTCTCCGGGCGTACCCAGGCGTTCAGTTTTTGAAAGGGGCGTTCGTTCCCGAACGCGCGTCCCGCGGTCGGCGCGATCTCTCGGCGTTACTGAAGGGGCGACTATTGGCGAAGGAGCGCGTTCGCCAGGTCGAATGCCGGCGTTTAATGCGGCGACCGTGGGCCGCAACACACGTACTTGACGAGAGGGCGGCGCGGCAACGCCAACGGGGCCCGCAGTCGCCGAAGGCGCGCTTGTCTCAGGCGCAGGCGGCTCAACCACCGCGTCCTCAGTGGGTTCACTTTCAACGGCATCTTCCGCTACCAATACCGGCTCTGGGCTGAGGGCCGGTGGCTCAGCACGCGCAGCTGGCGGCAATTTCCTCAGTAGCCTGGCCGTACTGGCGGGTTTTGCCTCGGTGGCAGGAGTTGGCGGCGCCGATTCAGGCTGAGAAGCTTGCGGTGCTGTTTCCGCTACGGGCGCAGCTTCCGCCGCAACTTCCGCAACGTCCACAGGCGGTTCTTCTACGGCGCGTTCAGCACGTTTGACGACGCGCACGCCGCGCTTGACCGCGGTCTCTTTTTTGGGGAAGTACTTGTTGCGAATTTTCTCCGCCAACTCCTTGGAAACGGAGTTTGACGGCACGCTGACATCTACACCCTCGCGCCGCACCTCTTCGATGAGGCGCTTGGTATCGAGCTTAAGCTCCTTGGCGAGATCGTATATTCGGATCTTAGAGGAAACGGTCATGCACTCCTTTTCAGACGCTCGTAAATCAGCGGCGTCCGGCTTCTTCAAGTGATTTAAAGAACTCTCGCTCTAAACCACTTGAAGCGTGCCTCAGGGGCGCAACGCGTGCGAGTGGCGGTGGAGCGAGCAACACAAACCGCCGGGCTTACCGGCGACTGAGCTGATACTAATTTTCCGCATCGTGGGAAGCATCCTGCTTCTCTTCGTCAGTGCTCTCGCGCGATGCGGTGTCTTCCAAAACTGCGGGAGCTGATGTCGATGTCTCTTCAGCGTTATCCAAAGCGGCAAACTCTTCGAAATTTTCAAGACTCTCGATCGCCGAGGCCTCGGCGGACGTGATATCAGGCGCCGGTACAATCGTGTCCGGACGCAAGTCGCGCCCTGCTCCCTGAAGAATAATTTCATCCTCGGAAATTGGTTCGGCTTCTGTTAGCGCGACTGGATCGGCCGACTCCTGGGCCAAAATCTCGGGCTCAGCCCCAAAGGGTACGCCTGCTGCTACCGCTTCATCGTAGCCTTCCGCTGTAGTGTCCCTGGTCGTCGCTTCATCGGAGGCTGCAGTGGCGGCGTCACCGTCTTCCGACTCAGGCGCGGCTGCGACCTCTTCCACCTCTTCGTTGCCTGGTAAATCATCTTCGGAACTAACTGCTGCTTCACCCTGCAAGGTTCTGTCGCGCAAGGCGACGACGTCTTTAGCAGCCCTAAGAATTACTTCGGCTTCATCCAGGCTCAGGTCGAGAAACTCAACCAGATCGTCAATCGACGTTTGCGTAAGAGCGTCGATATCATTGATGCCATGTTCCGCGAGGGTATCTGTTTGCTGGACCGTCAAACCTTCAATAACTGAAAGCGGCACGGAGGCGCCAGACGCGATAAGCGCGCCCATCTGTTCGGTGACTTCGCGTTTGATTTCCTCTTCACTGCGAATGTCGATGTTCCAGCCCACCAGCTTGGTAGCCAGCCGGACATTCTGACCGCGCTTACCAATAGCGAGGGACAATTGATCCTCGTTTACGATTACTTCCATCTGCCGGTTATCAATATCCGTGATGCGAACTTTATTAACTTTGGCGGGCGAAAGCGCATTCGCGGCGAACACCGAGGGCTCATCTGACCACTCAATGATGTCGATCTTTTCCCCCCGCAGCTCGCGGATGATCGCCTGGACACGAGAGCCTTTCATGCCGACGCAAGCGCCGACCGGATCGACGTCCCGTTCATTGGAGGTTACGGCGATCTTGGCGCGTTCACCCGGCTCGCGCACGGCAGACTTAATGACCACGGTGCCGTCGTATATTTCCGGCACTTCCATTTCAAACAATCGCAGCAAGAGTTCCGGCGAAGTGCGGGACACTTCAACCTGCGGACCTTTCGATTCTTTTGAAACGTTATTAATAACTACGCGAATTCGTTCGCCTTGATTCCACTGTTCTCCACGCGATTGCTGCGAGCGCGGCAGAATGGCTTCGAGGTTGCCGAGGTCGACAATAATATTGCCGCGTTCAAAACGCTTCACGTAGCCATTTACCAAATCGCCGATCTTGTCGACGTATTGTTCATAGACGTTGCTACGGACCGCGTCGCGGACTTTTTGAAAGAGAATCTGCTTCGCCGTTTGCGCGGCGATCCGGCCAAGTTCTTCCATCGGCAAGGGCAGCAGCAGCGCGTCCCCCAATTCGATCTCTTCACCGGCCAGCTCGCGAGCTTCCTCTATTGATAATTCGGTGGCGGCATTCGCCACTTCGTCGACCACGACTTTCGTGGCGGATAGCTCGATGCCGGTCTCGGCGTTCCAATCGACTTGAATGTCTTCACCGGAGCGAAACTGTTTTTTGGCTGCGGCGCGCACAGCTTCCTTCATGGCGTCGATTACAAGATCGCGCTCAATGCCTTGCTCCTGGCAGAGCGCTTCGATGTTTTGTGCGATGGATGAACTCATGAAACTTCTATCTCCGGTTGGCTCGGCGCCCTTGCGAAGTGTGCGTCGTTGAGCCTATTCAATTGTTATTCAGTTGTAAGTTCAGTTGTAAAGCAAACTGTTAATTTGCGTGCTGTCCGTTGCCACTGAGCGCCTGGTCTCCGCGTCATTCAGGAAGTTTAGAGTTCAGCCTTAACGCTGCTGCTGGCCAGGACGCAAACTAAAGTTTGCGCTCTAAACTACAATCTTTATTTCGCCTGCGCCCGCCGAAATTCCTGTTCAACGTCAATTTCCAGATTTGCCTTCAGGATAGTTTCGAAAGCTATTCTTACTCGGCCGCTGGTTCGGTCTTCAAAAAGCACATCGTCGCCATCGATTCCAACTACGCGGCCGCGGAAATTACGTTGACCGTTAATCGGCTTGCGGGCCTTCACTTTTGCCAGGCTGCCGGCGAAACGCTCGTAATCCTGACGCTTGTAAAGTCCTCGCTCAATTCCCGGCGAAGATACTTCCAGCGTATAGGAAGCGTGGATGAAATCCTCCACGTCAAGAATTGTGCCAACGTGGAAGCTCACTTCTGAACAATCCTGATGAGTTACCCCGTTTGGCTTGTCAATAAAAATACGGACGATAGGCTTGTTGTCAGGTCCGGCTACTTCGGCGTGAACAAGTTCCAATCCGTGGTCTAAGCTGACGCGTTCGGCAATGGCTCGCACGCGATCTTCCACTGCGCTGGACCCCATCCACCTACCTCCGAAAAAGCACTCGCCCAAAAGAAAAAGTGGGCGCGAACCCACCGGATAAAACTCCGCGCTTCGAGCAAGCCGTGAATTATACGGAAACGAGGAGATAGAAGCAAACGGCCAGCAAATCTTAGTTTACGGGGCTGGAGGGCTTCGTTAGGCTGCAAAAGCCGCGGTCGGGAACAGGCCGCTGAGTAGCGTCGAGTTCACTTGCAGCCCGCCCGGGCTTTGCACAAAAAGGCGCTCACGGCAACTCCCTTACTTACTCTTTCTGAAACGTCCATTAGGTGCGTTTAACGAAATCATTGAAAACGCTCTTGCACTGAAGTAGTATTCGCGCGAACTGAATCGGCCTTCCAAATTGAGGTTTCCCGCCGTCTTGCAACAGGCGATCGCGCACTGTTGATTGCAGCCATCCACCAATGATCGGACAGACGATTTCTCATTACAGAATTCTTGAACCACTCGGCGAGGGTGGCATGGGGACCGTCTATCTGGCAGAAGATACTCACCTCGGTCGGCGAGTGGCCATCAAGTTTCCTTCGCTAGGTTCCGATTCCCATGATTTTCGAGCCCGCTTCCTGCGCGAAGCGCGCGCTGTCTCAGAGTTGAACCATCCAGGTATAGCCACGCTCTTTGATTATGGTGAAACCGATAACGGTCGACCGTTTCTGGTCATGGAACTTGCCAAAGGCCGACCGCTCACTGACTTGATGCAAGCAGGTGAACTCAACCTCCAGCGCGCGCTCGCCATTGTAATCGAGGTAGCAAAAGCCCTCGTCGAGGCACATGCTCGGGGCATTATCCATCGCGACATCAAGCCTTCAAATATCATGATTGACCCTCAGGGACAGGTTAAGGTGCTCGATTTTGGACTCGCCAAACAACTAAATAAGGAACTATCGAGCAGCACCGAACCCGAAGCGCAGACGCTCCTTTCTACCGAAACTCGCAGTGGTGTGGTGTTGGGAACGCCCGCGTATCTCTCGCCGGAACAAGCGACGGGCGACGCGGTTGACGGACGCAGCGACTTATTTGCACTCGGCACGGTTCTTTACGAAAGCATTACCGGTCGCACGCCATTTTCCGGTCGCAGTTTTATTGAGATCGCAGCAAACGTGCTGCATGTTGAACCGCCGCCGCCCTCTAGGCTCAACAGCCTCGTGTCGCGAGAGCTCGACTTCATTGCTCTTAAGGCGCTGGCCAAGAAGCCCAATAAACGTTACCAGTCGGCTAAAGAACTGATCGCGGATCTCAATGAGGTTAAGGATCGGCTGGAAGAAGACTCCGGCCAAACTCTAATCAAGCGTACGCTCGGTGTCAGCGCGACGGGTCACAGCCGGACCTTAAGTAACCTGTCCCAGATTCTACAGCGACCCCGAATTCCTATTTCCTACATTCTCATCGGCCTTGGCATCCTGACCGTCGTTGGAGGCATAGCGCTCAGATTTGGGCGATCCAGACCACATACGCCGCCTCCTGAAGCCCAACGTTGGTACGACATTGGAACGAGCGCTCTGAGGGAAGGCGCTTTTTACCAGGCAAGCCAGGCCCTACAACGCGCCATCTCGGCCGATGACGGCTACCTGTTGGCGCACGCGCGTTTAGCGGAGGCGCTGATGGAGTTGGATTACACTGATCGAGGGAAAGACGAACTGCTTCGAGTGAGTAGCATTGACCGCGCTACTTTGTCGCAGCTCGACGCCCTTTATCTGGATGCCGTTACGGCTACGGCTCGTCAGGATTCTGCGAAATCAGTCGAACTATACAAGCAAATTGTCAAAGAAGTCTCCGATTCGGAGAAGGCCTATGTACTCGTAGATCTCGGCCGTGCATATGAGAATAATAATGACCTCAAGAACGCGATACAGAGTTACAAAGAAGCGACCAATCGAAACTCGCAATATGCGACAGCTTTTCTGCGTTTGGGAATTCTCAACGGGCAGCAGGGCGATCTCAGTGGGGCCCTCCAGTCTTTCGATCAGGCCGAATCAATCTACCAGGCGCTGGGCAATTTGGAAGGCCGGGCCGAGGTAGCATTCCAACGCGGGACACTTTTTAATAAACGAAACAAACTTGACGAAGCCAGAACTCAATTAGAACAGGCGCTCACTCTCGCCAGGGCGAATGATAACAAGTCTCAAACGATTAAGGCCTTGTTGCAGTTGTGCAGCGTTGCTTTTGATGCCGGTGAGACGGCGCGCTCAACGGAATATGCGCAACAAGCTGTCGAGCTGGCCCAGAAGAGTGGGATGGAGAACCTTAGCGCGCGAGGTCTGATTGATCTGGGCTACTCCTTTCTGGTTCGCGGAAAACAAACGGAAGCTGAAAAATACCTCGAGCAGGCGCTCGCCACCGCCGAGCGATCTAAAGCCAGGCGGAATGAAGCCCGGGCGCGCGTGGCAATGGCGAGCCTGCGCCAACAGCAAAATAAACCCGATGAAGCGGTGCAGTATCTCGAGCCTGCTTTGACCTTCTATCAACAGGGTGGTTATCGATCAGAGACGTTTTCCTGCCTCGCTCTGCTAGCTCGCGCAAAGCTGCAAAAGGGAGAATACTCAGCAGCAGACAAGAGTCAGGAAGAACTGTTACGGATCGCGCACGAATTGAACGACCAATCGTTAATTGCGCTGGCGCATGCCGAACGCGGCTCTTCGCTGATACAAGAAGAAAGATTTACCGACGCGCTTGATCATTTGAATCAGGCCTTTGCGATATACAGCTCTCAAGGGATCCAAAGAAGTATGGGTTACAACCTGGAGAGTCGCGGCGAAGTCCTCAGCCATCTCGGCCGGTTCGATGAGGCGAAAGCTTTGCTGGATCAAGCGACCGCGATTGCAAGTAAACCTGGCGGCGAATTGCAGCGGCTTCTAGCAGAGACACAGTTGGCCCGCGCCGAGATAGCGCTAAGGGAGGGCAACTTTGCGAGTGCCAGAACCACGGCTGAGAAAGCGGTCGAAGCCGCCGGAACAGAATTTAAGAACGTCGCGATGGGCGCGAAAATAGTGATTGGATTGGCGGAGTCTTACCAGGGCGCGAAGTCCGCTGGCAAGCAGCGTACTAGTGAGGCGGTAGACCTCGCCAGGCAGCTTAACGATCCCGCTCAATTGGCGATCGCGCATCTGGCCCTCGCGGCAGCGCTGCTGGGCGAGGGCGACTCCAAAGGCGCGTCGAGCTACGCCCTGCAGGCGCAGGAAGTATTCGCTCGATTGGGCCGGCCGGCATCCGAGTGGCGGGC
Source organism: Pyrinomonadaceae bacterium (assembly GCA_035526805.1). Classification (GTDB taxonomy): domain Bacteria; phylum Acidobacteriota; class Blastocatellia; order Pyrinomonadales; family Pyrinomonadaceae; genus PSRF01. The sequence continues at coordinate 4,766 of DATLBQ010000227.1, read as the reverse complement.
CTTATTGATCGCTGCACAAGGCAGTGAGAATCTGGGCGACAAAAACGAGGCGCGAGAATATGCCAGGCGGGCGACCAGCATCTATTCCGCGCTCGAACAGCGATGGGGTAGAGAAAACTATAGTTCTTACATTACTCGCCCGGATATTCAACGATTTCGAAAGCAACTCGATCAGCTTACCGGCGGCGTGTAAGCAGGCCGCTTGCCGCTGGTTTCATTTGTCAGCATTAACCAGACAAGTATCCTGGTTTGCTAACAACAGTTTTTCCACCCCCCAAACATGGAGAAGACACACGATATTTACGTTTGCTCATAATCGCCGTTGCGACTGTTTGTGTGATCGGCCTCGGCGCCGTAGCCTTCGTCAGCCGTTCCGCTGCCCCAGCAGCAGCGGACGACATCATTATCAAAGGCGGTTCTTTGGAGATCCAATGCGGTGAGAACCATTCCCCGGATTGTTTGGGCACAAACGACACCACAGGCAAATACAAGCACAAGCAGAGTGGCAAGCATGTGACGAAGATTGTCATCAAAAGATCAGACGGCGTTGAAGTGTTCAATAGCGAGCTAACGCAGATTGGAGTCAAGCCTGAGATTGTTATTACTTATAAATAGTGAAGGGCACGCTCGTTGTCGGTGCCTATGATGTGTGTGAGTTGCTGAGTTTTGTTTTCACTAACTCGCTGACGACGCGGCCATCAGCATTTTTCCCCGCCAATGCGGTTTGGGCAGCCTTCATTACCCTGCCCATGTCTTTCATTGATGTCGCGCCGGTCTCGGCCAGCGCGGCATCGATGGCCTGTTCAATCTCATCGCGCGACGCTGCCTGAGGCAAATAGGTTTCGATGACTACAATTTCAGACTTTTCTTTATCGGCCAGTTCCTGTCGCCCGCCTTTTTCATATTGCTCGACTGAGTCGCGACGTTGTTTGACGAGCGAGCGCAACAATTTCATCATTTCCTCATCGTCCAGCTCACCGCCCTTTTCAATTTCCCGATTCATGAATGCAGCCTTCACCATGCGCAATGTCGACGTGCGCGCTGCATCCTGCGCCTTCATCGAGGCAGTGAGATCGGAAATGATTTGTTGTTTGAGACTCATCTAAGTTCCTCCGCGGATCAATATAACGTAGAAGGTTCCTACGAAACGATTCCAGTAGTTCAGAGTTCAAACTTTAGTTTGTCAGACGTTCGGAAGACACAAGCTAAAGCTTGAACTCTGAACTATGGGCCAGCGATGAAACGAGATACCTATGAAAAGACGATCACGGGATTAGCGGCGGTACGTTTACTTCACCAAGCACGTGCGACGACGCGATCATCTTCAATAACTCCGAAGCGATCAACCGGTGTCCCATGTGATTCGGATGAATGCGTTCGCCAAACCATCCCTCGTTAGCCGGATAAGCCTCCTCCGTCAATTCTCTAATTTCAAGAAACGGAATCTTGCGCTGCCGCATCGTTCCGCCCAAAGCAAGACGGTACTGCAACATTAGATCAGCCTCCGGTGCCTCCGAGGAATGATCACGGTAAGGCGCGGCCATCACAACCACCGCCGCGCCATGTTGCCGGGCAAGGTCTTCTATGGCGAGCAGGTTGCCCAGGTATTCCTCCTGGGAAACACGCGGTCGGGCGCGTGCTCGCAAAGACGTCTGATTTGTATTTGCTTTCTTAATTTGCTGGCGACTTCGGAGCCAGCGCGTGGCGTGAGCAAAGGCCTGGCTGTGGTCCACCAACCAACGCGTGCCAAACGCCGGCCAGCTGGTTTTCACGGCCTCGCGATCAGGCACATCGCTCAAACTGGCGTCGTTCCAACCGAAACTGACTACCAACAGATCCGGGTTTAGCCTACTAAGGTCACGACGCAGCCAGGCCAGTCCCTGGTGACTGGTGTAACCCGGCACCGCCATGTTTATCACGTCAATCTCTTTGCCTGGGTTCGCCGCTTTTAGTTGCTTCTCGAGCAACATCGAAAAGGGAAGCCATTCAGGATCATACTCCGCCGACTTATCTGGCCAGACCACCGGCACGCGAAAGCCAAACGTGACGGAATCGCCGAGACAAACAACGCGGATCGCGCCAGGTTTTTTAAACGCTATCGTGTCCGTCGAATTTCGCGAGCGAAGATGCTCAGAGTTTGTGGAGAGCACCGTGAAATCCCAAACGGCGTGGTCGAGATTCGGCTTCAGACGCCAGAGCAGCAGCGGATCACCTTCGAAGATGCCAGATTGCTTCGCCTCCGCCACCTGCGCTTTTTGCTGGGGCGTGACGACAAATAGATCGAGACTCGATATGTGCTGCATCGTCAGCCGCGTGGCTACCTCAATGGCGATCAGTAACAGGAGGAACGTGAGGTAGATGATTCCTACGTAAGCCAGGCGACGTTTAGGAGAAATCCGTTGACTGGACTTTCTCGTTACAACAGGCTTGATTTGACTCTCAGAAATTTCCATTGCGCGCCGCTGGCCTTGTTATTAAGCAAGGTTATTAAGCAGACTATTCGTCGCGGCTTTGCCGCCCACCGTGCGGAAAGGCTCGGCCTTTCCGAAGGTTGCTGAAGAATCGAGGCTGCGCCTCATGAACCAAATAGAGGCATAGCCTCAAATTTTATTGTTGGTTACCGGAAAGCCGCAGGCTTTCCGCACGGAAGGCGGCAAAGCCGCAACACTCAACTAGCAACGGTTGCAGCGCTCGACTCACGCTCCATGCCCATTTGATTTCGCCAAATGGGCGCGTAAATAACGTCCGGTATGTGAAGCCTTCACCTTCATGATCTGTTCCGGTGTGCCGGTTGCTACCACGTGTCCACCGGAATCACCACCTTCCGGACCTAAGTCGATGATGTAGTCCGCAGTCTTAATCACGTCAAGATTATGTTCGATCACCAGCAGCGATCCGCCGGCGGCGATCAACGCGCGAAATGCCGTCAGCAGTTTATTGATATCGTCGAAATGTAAACCCGTCGTCGGCTCGTCGAAGATGTAGAGCGTCTTTGCTCCAGTTCGTTTCGAGAGTTGAGCTGCCAGCTTGATCCTTTGGGCTTCACCGCCGGAGAGAGTCGTTGCCGACTGGCCCAGACGCAGGTACCCGAGTCCCACCTCATCAAGCACGCGCAGCCGGTTGGTGATCTTCGGAACTTCGCGAAAGAAAGTGATCGCCTCACGCACGGTCATGTTCAAAACTTCGTGCACATTCTTGCCGCGATAACGCACGTCGAGAATTTGTTGCTTAAACCGCGTCCCCTTGCATTCTTCGCAAACGAGTTCGACGTCGGCCAGAAACTGCATTTCGACTGTCACCGTTCCATCACCCTGGCACACATCACAGCGGCCACCGGGCAGGTTGAATGAGAAATGAGACGGCTCAAACCCACGCGCCTGCGCTTCACGTGTCGAGGAAAACACTTCGCGGATGCCATCGTAGACCTTTATGTAAGTCACGGGGTTTGAACGCGGCGTTCGTCCGATAGGGGATTGGTCAACCAGAATCACATCGTCGATCCACTCAGCGCCTTCCAATTTTGAAAACGCGCCAACGTGGCCCTGCCAGTCACCCCTCTGCTTTTTCAGTCCGGCATAAATGCAATCGTGAATCAGCGTTGACTTGCCTGAGCCGCTGACTCCCGTTACGCACACCAGCATGTCGAGCGGAAAATCCACGTCTATCGACTTTAAATTATGTTCTGACGCACCGCGCAGCGTCAGCCGGCGCTTCTGGGCCGTGCGCCGTTGTTTTGGCTGTTTAATTTCGGCTTCGCCTCGTAGATAGCGCGCAGTCAACGAACCCTGATCGATCATCAGACCCTTGAAGTCGCCTTCGTAGATCACTCGACCGCCCAGTTCACCCGCTGAAGGGCCGATGTCGAGAATATGATCTGCGGCACGCATCATGTCCTCGTCGTGTTCCACTACCAGCACTGTGTTTCCGATGTCTCTCAAGTTGTGCAGCAGCTTGATAAGCCGATCGTTGTCGCGCGGGTGCAAACCGATGGACGGTTCATCAAGAACATACAGCGCGCCAACCAGAGAAGAACCCAGATTGGTTGCCAGCTGAATTCGTTGGGCTTCGCCGCCCGAAAGCGTTGAAGCCAGGCGGTCCAGTGTCAAATAGTCCAAACCAACATCCACCATAAATCGCAAGCGCCGCCGAATTTCAAACAAGATGCGCTCGGCAATGGCGCTCTGTTCCGTCGACAGTTGCAGCTGCTCGAAAAAGACAGCGGCGTCTTTTATAGACAACGCGCAAACGTCGGGAAGCGTAGTGCCGCCGACTTTCACATCGCGCGCCTCCTGTCGCAGTCGCCCACCGCCACAATCGGGACAAAGCGTGTAGCCGCGATACTTCGAAAGAAACACGCGAACGTGAAGCTTGTACTTTTTTGTTTCGAGCCAATCGAAAAAGCCGCGAACGCCGTCCCACCCTTTTCTTCCTTCGACTATTGCTTTCTGCTCGACGCTCGAGAGTTGCGCAAACGGTGTGCTCAGCGAAATCTTTTCTGACTTACAAAACTGTTTCAGATCATCAAAGGCCCATTCATGTTGCGGCTTAGTCCAGGGCTCAATCGCGCCCTCTTTAAGACTTAATCCGGGATTCGGAATTACCAAATCCAGATCGAGCCCGATGGTGTTGCCAAAACCCTGACAAGTGGGGCAGGCGCCGTACGGGTTGTTAAAACTAAAGAGGCGCGGTTCGGGTTGAGCGTAGATTGTCCCGTCGTATTTACATTCGAAGCGATCCGAAAACTTCAGTCGCGTAGGTTCGGGTTC
>DATLBQ010000226.1:0-4817 GCA_035526805.1 Pyrinomonadaceae bacterium | reverse complement strand
GCCTCAAGGAGATTCCGGTGCGCTGGGATCATGCGGAAGGAAGCAAGGTGAATGTCGCGAGTGATAGTCTGAAAATGCTCGGCGAAGTCGGTCGTATCAGGCAACAAGCGCGGCGCGGAGTTTATGATCGGGCGATCAAGGCAGTGCACGACACGCAGACGTAACGCAAAATATTGCACCCGAGTCGAGAAAGAATGGCTGCACGGCTTAACGTAAATATTGATCACGTCGCTACAGTGCGACAGGCGCGGCGCGCGCCTGAGCCGAGCGTTGTCGCGGCGGCGATGTTATGTGAACAAGCAGGAGCCGACGGCATTACCGTTCATCTGCGCGGCGATCGCCGCCACATTCAGGATGCCGATTTGCGCGCCTTGCGGGCGAGCGTTTCAACCTATCTCAATATGGAGATGGCCGCGACGGAGGAAATGTTGAAGGTAGCGCTGGAGGTTAAGCCTGACGCGGTGTCACTGGTACCAGAGAACGCGAACGAGATAACCACTGAAGGCGGATTGGATGTTATTGGCAACGTTGCGATCGTCCGCGCTACTGTCGCTCGACTGCGCCAGGCGGGAATACTTGCAAGTCTCTTTATCGATCCGGATCCAAAACAAATAGAAGCAGCCCATAACATAAGCGCTCAGCAAGTTGAGTTGTGTACAGCGGCTTACGCCCACGCAACTTTGGGCGCCGGCGGCGTACATGGAGAAGGTGCATTAAAGGTTGGACAGGAATTACGACGGCTGCGCGAAGGAGCAGCCCTCGGCACGCAGTATGGACTGCTAATCGCAGCCGGCCATGGCCTGACTTATAGAAACGTGGGCGCAGTCGCCGGCATCTCGGAAGTGGCGGAGTTTAATATCGGTCATAGCATTGTCTCGCGCTCAATTTTCATCGGATTGGAACGAGCGGTGAAAGAAATGCGCGAGGCGATTAGAGCGGGCGTTAACAACTGAACGCGAAGACAAGCAGTTCAGAGTTCAAACTTTAGTTTGTTTTTCGGGGAAAGCAGCAAACTAAAGTTTGAACTCTGAACTGCTTGTCTTAGTTTCGCGAGGCGCCCGCGAGTTGCAGGCGAACGACTGATCGCTCCAACTTCGCACGTGCTTGTTCGAAGTCTTCTTCAGTTCCACTCCACGCCGTCAATTGTTTTTCCACGTGTTCGCGGGCCAGACGTGCACGAGCGGCATCGATCTCTTCCGGCCTCTCGGCAATCTCAGCCAGCACCGATACCACATCGTCTTTGACTTCAATGAAGCCGCCAGAAACGTGCAGCTGCAACGTCTTGCCGCCAGTCGTGTACGAGAGCACGCCTGTTTGCAACTGGGAAATCAGCGACGTGTGCCCGGGTAATATGCCGAGCTCGCCACCCAGGCCGGGCGCGGTCACCGCGTCGACTGATTCAGAAAGTACGCGTCGCTCTGGCGTTACTACTTCGAGTTGGAGTTGCTGTGCCATAAGCAGATAGGACAGACATTCCTGTCTGTCCAAATAGCCTTAAATCAATCGAACTATGAACGGAGATTTTGCACTTCTCATTTCAAATTTTGCATTTGTCATCTATCGAACACCTTATCTGCGCAGTTGCCGGCGATGAAAAATGAAAACTGAGAAATGATAAATGGAAAATCATCCCGTTGCTTGCAGCTTCTGACGGGACAGGCAGGAATGCCTGTCCTACTATTGCGCTAACGTCGTTCCCCTTTGCACGGCTTCTTCAATTGTGCCGACCATGTAGAAAGCCTGCTCCGGCAAATCGTCGTGCTTGCCATCCACGATCTCGCGGAAACCTTTAATCGTGTCTTCGAGCTTAACGTATTTTCCTTCGAGGCCCGTGAACTGGGCGGCTACGAAGAACGGCTGCGAGAAGAACCGCTGAACCTTGCGAGCGCGCGAAACGATCAGCTTGTCTTCGTCAGACAACTCATCGAGACCGAGAATCGCGATAATGTCCTGAAGGTCTTTGTAGCGCTGCAATACCCGCTTTACGTCCTGCGCCGTGTTGTAATGCTCTTCACCAATGAGGCGCGGATCCAAAATGCGAGAAGACGATGTTAAAGGATCAACTGCCGGATAGATTCCGAGTTCAACAATCTGTCGCGAAAGGGCGGTAACCGCATCAAGGTGCGCAAAGGTGGTGGCCGGGGCCGGATCTGTGTAGTCGTCAGCAGGAACGTAAACCGCTTGGATCGACGTAATAGACCCGGTCTTTGTCGAAGTAATCCGCTCCTGCATTTCGCCCATTTCCGACGCCAGATTCGGTTGATAACCTACGGCGGATGGCATGCGGCCCAGGAGCGCCGACACTTCTGAGCCCGCTTGGGTGAAACGGAAAATGTTGTCGATGAAGAGCAGGACGTCCAAACCCTTATCGCGGAAATATTCGGCGACAGTTAAGCCAGACAATGCCACTCGCAGGCGAGCTCCCGGCGACTCGGTCATCTGCCCATAGATAAGCGCCACCTTCGACTGCTCCAGCGAGTTCATATCGACCTTCGTCATATCGAACTCGCCGGTATCGTGGAAGTGCTTGTTGAACTTATCGCCAAATTGTATGACCTGCGACTCCACCATCTCGCGCAACAAATCGTTTCCTTCACGCGTGCGCTCACCAACACCCGCGAAAACCGAAAAGCCAGAACGGGCTTTCGCGATGTTATTGATCAACTCCATCACGATAACTGTCTTGCCTACGCCGGCACCGCCAAACAATCCGATCTTACCGCCGCGTACAAACGGCTGAATTAGGTCGATAACCTTGATTCCCGTTTCAAACATCTGCAGTTCCGTCGATTGCTCTTCAAAGCTCGGAGCATGACGGTGTATGGGATAACGCTCGGTGTGCTTCACATCGCCGAGGTTGTCTACCGGCTGGCCGATCACGTTAAGTACGCGCCCGAGGGTTCCCTCGCCGACTGGCATCGTAATTGGGCCGCCGGTGTCGATGGCCTTCATGCCGCGCACCATGCCGTCGGTTGGCAGCATCGAGACTGTCCGCACCCGACCTTCACCCAAGTGCTGTTGTACCTCGGCGATGAGATCGATTGGGGTTGGAACATCAAATCCCTCGGAAACGATGCGCAAGGCTTGATAGATCGGCGGCAGATGCTTTTCGGAAAATTCGACGTCTACTACCGGCCCAATAATTTGCACCACGCGGCCGGTCGCGTCGGCATTGGTCGTCGTATTTGCGCTGGACGTAGCCATACTGTCTTTCTGCTCCCTCTTTGATTGCTATGAAGGCTAAAAAACTGGACGGATTAAAAGCCAGTCAAGATAACACAGCGGCGAAAGGTGAGCCAAGCGGCTCACCTTTCTGGTAGTGGGATGAAACAGAATACGAGGGCCACCAGAATCAACGCCACACAATCACCCCACTACCACCTTTCTGGCGTGGGTCGGTTTGAACTCGGGGAGCCAGCTAGTTACAGAACGGAGCGCGGTGGCGCCGGATCCTAAATAACCCTCAGTAATAACTGTGCATGTATGCGTAAGAATTATCGCTAAAGTACACTCCAGCCTCCGTCGCTACCGCGCTCGGTTGCGTTAGCAACTTCGCACACTGCAGAGAGGTCCGCAGTCGTTTAAATTTTGCGAGGCGAATACAACAATATTCGTGTAATATGCATCTGGAGTAAGGGCCAGAGGACTTTAAAGGAGTTACAGAAAGATCAAACCCGTCGCCTGTTCTGTTTTGCCTCATGTTCGCCGCCCCGTAGTAAATAAACCAGTATATTCTTCGCTTCGTTAGTCGAGAGTCCGACTACAATTCAGACGTAATTATGAAGGAGGGTTTGGATGAAAGACCAACGTAAGAAAGCGGGGCGTATCCCATCCAAAAGAATTGGCCGTTTGGCCTGGCTGGGAATTATCGTGGCTGTTTTCGCTTTGGGAGCAACTGCGGCTGTCTCACTTCGAACCGGAGACGCAAAGAACGCCCAAGCACGATTGAGCAAGAACGAAACGGATTCTCCGGCACGCGTGGGGTTTCACTCGGCTGCAAGAGAAACATCGATTGGCCTCCAGACAGGGCAAATTCGTCCTCTGACACAGGAAGAAGCTCAGAAATTAGCCGAGGGGATCAAGAAACTCGTCAATCAGTCTACGGACGGCTTGGAATCAGTGCGGCATGCTGATGGATCTGTCGAGCTTGCTTTAGACGGCCGGTTCCAAAACATTGCCATCGCCAGGCGAAATGCGGATGGTACGTTATCTGAGTCGTGCGTCGATAATCCTAAAGCAGCGGCGGATTTCTTCGGTATTGATCCTCAATTAGTAGGTGTTCCGGCAGATACGAGTTCGCTCAAAAAAGACATTCCACAGCCCGAGCGAGGTGTGGAGCGATGAGAAGATCAATACTCGTCAGAATGTCATTGGCTTCTCTCGCCGTATTCGTAATTTTTACTTTTGCTTCATCCGCTTTGGCCGCTGCAACCGTAATAATTCAGAATAATGATGCACCCAATGTTGGCTTCAACGATCCGACACCAGTTGCGCCCGTCGGTGGAAATCCCGGCACCACACTGGGCCAACAACGATTGAATGCCTTTCAGTTTGCCGCGAATATCTGGGGTGCGATGCTCAGCAGCAGCACCACGATCACCGTTCGTGCCGATTGGCAAGCGCTCAGCTGCACTTCTGATACAGCCGTACTTGGCTCAGCAGGCTCAGTCGAAATTTTCCGTGATTTCCCCGGCGCACCATTTACGGGTACCTGGTATGGCGCAGCCCTGGCAAACGCGCTTAGTGGTTCTGATCAGAGTGCCAACGCGGAAATTAGAGCGACTTTTAACGTAAACCTTGGAAATCCCGGCTGTCTC